>JBDHWC010000004.1:0-77289 GCA_039809985.1 Thermomicrobiales bacterium
CAGCCGCCAGCCGCCAGCCGCCAGCCGCCAGCCGCCAGCCGCCAGCCGCCAGCCGCCAGCCGCCAGCCGCCAGCCGCGTTTGACTCCCTTCGGAGCCCGCTCGTATCCTTCGGGGTGCAGAGCCTTCGGGGCATGGTGCGGCCGGACAGCGACTCCGGCCAATTCCAGACCGGCGGTACAGCCCGCGAGCGAGCGCGCGACGTCGCGCAAGCATGACCCGGTGCGATTCCGGGGCCGACGGTAGAGTCCGGATGGGAGAAGGCGTGCGCGCTTGCGGCATCAGCCGCCGGCGGGCGCGTGGCGTCCCCCGAACACCCCTCGCGAACCCCGAGCCGCTGCCCCGAGGCCGTGAGACGGCCCGGGTCCGCTCGTGTCGCGGACAAGTGCCGCCGGGGTCGGGCCGTTGGCGCGCTTCCTCCTCAACCGAGTCGCCTACGCGCTGCTCGTCCTGCTCGGGGCGGTGACGCTCGTTTTTGCCTTGGTCCATCTCTCGGGCGACCCGTTGGCCGGGCTGGTGCCGCCGGGCAGTTCGCCGGAGCAGGTCGCGGCGCTGCGCCACGCCTACGGCCTCGACCGGCCATTGCCGGTGCAGTACCTCGACTTCGTTGCCCGTGCCGCGCGCGGCGACTTCGGCGACTCGTGGCGGCAGGGCCGCCCGGCGCTCGAGGCGGTGGCCGAGCGGCTGCCGGCAACGCTGCTGCTGGTCGGGGCCGCGCTGGCGGTGTCCACCGCCGTCGGCCTCGGCCTCGGGACCGCGGCCGGCTGGCGAAGCGGCGGCGCGACCGATCTGCTGGCCCGGTTGTTCGCGCTGGCCGGGCAGTCGATCCCGGCCTTTTGGCTCGGGACCGTGCTGATCGTGCTCTTCGCCGTCCGTTTGCGGTGGCTGCCCTCGTCCGGCCTCGACGACGGGGTGCGCTCGCTGGTACTGCCGGCGCTTGCCCTCGCCGCGTTCCCGGCGGCGACCACCACCCGCCTGGTTCGCGCCGGGCTGGTCGACGTGCGCCGCGACGACTACCTCCGCACCGCCCGGGCCAAGGGGTTGCCGGAGGGCGCGATTCTGCGGCGGCACGCCCTGCGCAACGCGCTGCTGCCGGCGCTGGCCTACACCGGCCTGCAGGCGGGGTTCCTGCTCGGCGGGGCGGTGGTGATCGAGTCGGTCTTCGCCTATCCCGGGATCGGGCTGCTGGCGCTGAACGCCGTTGCCGACCGCGACCTGCCGGTGATCGAGGCGTTCGCCGCCGTGGTGGCGGTCCTGATCGTGCTGGTCGAGTTGGTGGTGGAGGTGGTGGCCCGGTTGCTCGACCCGCGGCTGCGGGACGAGGTCGCCTCGCTGGGGAGGCTGGCGTGAGGTCGGCGTCGGCTGGTTCCCCGTCGCCGGGAGCGGTTTCCGACTTCGGCGCAACACGGCAACGCGAGGCGGGCGATCCGTCGGCGGAAGGTGTGACGGCTGCCAGTGTGGGGTCGGTGCCGGCGGCGACAGCGGCGACATCGCGTCCCGCTCCCGATCAGATTGAGGCAGGGGCCGGGCTCCGGTTGTCCGCCTCGAGGTCTGCGCGCCGGCGGCGAGCGCCGCTCGGCCTTGGCGGCTGGATCGGCATCGCGCTGACGGCGCTGTTGGTGCTGCTCGCGGTCGGCGGGCCGCTTCTCGGGCTGGACCCCGACAAGCAGAATCTCCTGGCGCGGCTGGCCCCGCCGATCTGGGCCGGAGGCACGGCGGCGCACCCGCTCGGCACCGACCAGCTCGGGCGCGACCTGCTGGCGCGGGTGGTGGCCGGGGCGCGGGTCTCGTTGCTGGTCGGCGTGGTGGCCTCGCTCGGGGCGGGGCTGGCCGGGGTGGCGCTCGGACTGCTGGCCGGCGCGTTCGGCGGGCGGGTCGACGGTTTCGTCCGCTGGCTGGTCGACGTGCAGTTGGCGGTGCCGTTCGTGGTGGTCGCCATCGCGCTGGCCGTGCTGCTCGGCCGCGGCTTGCCGACGCTGCTGGTGACGCTCGCGCTCACCGGCTGGGTCGGCTACGCCCGGGTGGTGCGCTTGCAGGCGCGATCGGTCGGGCGCTCGGCCTACGTCGAGGCGGCGCGCGCGCTCGGGGCGACGCGGGCGGAAGTGGCCCGCCGCCACCTGCTGCCGAACGTGCTGGCCCCAATCCTCGTCCTCGGCTCGCAGCAGGTGGCGGCGATGATGCTGTACGAGGCGGCGCTGAGCTACCTCGGGCTCGGGCTCGGCGGCAAGACGGTGACGTGGGGGGGAATGGTCGCGGACGGTCGCGACTCGCTGCTGGTCGCGCCGTGGGGCTCGATCGTGCCGGGCGCGGCGATCGCCCTGGCGGTGGTGGGACTCAACCTGCTCGGCGACGCGCTCGTCGACCGCGGGGCGGCAGGGTGAACCGGACGACGGCAGAACGGACGCATGAGGAGCAACCGCGGATGACGACGGCAACGACGCGACGACGGGTGATCGGCGGCATCGGGGCGGCGGGGGCGTCGCTCCTGCTGCCGGGCGGGGCGACGCGGTGGGTCGCGGCGCAGTCGGCGACGCCGACCGCGTTGGCGGCGGAGATGACGATCGACCTCGGGTCGGAGCCGCCGACGCTCGACCCGGCGCTGGTCTACGACGTCGACGGCTGGTCGGTCGTCCACTCGGTGTACGACTCGCTGTTGCAGTACGGCCACGGCGGCGACTTGCAGCCGTTGCTGGCGGAGTCGTTCACGGCGCTCGACGACACGACGTTCGAGGTCAGGCTGCGACCCGGCATCGTCTTCGCCAACGGCGAGCCGGTCGATGCCGCGGCGGTCGCGTTCTCGGTCGCCCACATCCAGGACCCGGCCACCAAGTCGCAGGTCGCCCAGAACTTCAAGGTGATCGAGCGGGTCGAGCAGGTCGACCCGCTGACCGCGCACCTGAAACTCTCCGCGCCCGCGCCGTGGCTGCCGGCCCAGATCGCGGCGTGGCTCTGCGTCCTGCCGCCGAAGTACGCCGGCGACCCGAAGAACGACTTCGCCAACAAGCCGGTCGGCAGCGGGCCGTACCGCTTCGTCGGCTGGGAGCGCGGCTCCCGGATCGAGCTGGCCGCGAACGACGCCTACTTCGCCGGCAGCCCGAAAGGGCGGCCGACGGCGGCCAAGGTCGCCTTCCGGCCGGTGCCGGAGGGGAGCACTCGCGTCGCCGACCTGCTGGCCGGCAGCGCGGACGTGATCCGGGCGGTGCCGGTCGACCAGGTCGCGGCGATCGGGGAACGGGGCGAGGTGCTGGCCGAGCCGATCTCCGGCTGCGCGTGGGTGCGGATCCCGACCGACGTCGCCCCGTTCGACGACGTGCGGGTGCGGCAGGCGATGAACTACGCGGTCGACGTCGACGCGATCGTGCAGGCCCTGCTGAACGGCAACGGCCAGCGGCTCGCCAACTTCTTCGTGCCGGGCGGCCTCGGCTACGACTCCGGGCTGAAGCCGTACCCGCACGACCCGGAGATGGCGAAGCAGCTGCTGGCGCAGGCCGGGCACCCCGACGGGTTCGAGACGCAGATCGCCTTCGCCAGCTCGGAGCGGCAGGACCTCGTCGAGGCGGTCGCCGGCCAGCTCGCCGACGTCGGCATCCGGGCCGAGACGGTGCCGACCGAGGTGGCGACCTTCAACGCCCAGTGGACCGACACGAGCGCGCCGCCGCTCCGCTTCGCGACGTGGCGGCCGATGTTCGACCCCTCGACGCTGCTCAGTCTCGTCGTCGCCGACAACGGGTTCCTTAGCCGCTACGACAACCCGAAGGCCGAGCCGCTGCTGGCCGCGGCGGCGATCGACCCCGACCCCGACCGGCGGGCCAAGACCTACCGCGAACTCGGCCGCGTCCTGCGCGACGAGCCGGCCGCCATCTACCTCTACCGGCTGACCTCGCTCTACGGCATTCGCAAGGGCGCGCCGCGCTGGACCCCGCGGCCGGACGACTACATCCTGCCGACCGTGGTCGAGTAGGGGGATGGCGAACAGGGTCGACCCCGACCACCTCGCGTGGCTCGACCTGCGGCGGGTCGGCCACCTCGCGACCGCGGACGCCGACGGGACACCGAGCGTGGTCCCGGTCTGCTTCGCGCTGGCCGACATCGGCGGCGAACGAACGGCGGCCGTCGCGATCGACGAGAAACCGAAGGGCGGCGACCCGCGGGCCCTGCGGCGATTGCGGAACATCGCGGCGCGGCCAGAGGTCGCGCTCGTCGCCGACGACTACCGGGAAGCGTGGTCCGAACTGGGGTGGACGCTGCTGCGCGGCACCGCGACCGTCGTCGAGCCGGGTGGGGCCGGGCACGCGGAGGCCGTGTCCGCGCTGCGGGCGAAGTACCCCCAGTACCATGGCATGGCGCTGGAGTCGCTGCCGGTGATCGCGATCGCGCCGACCGCGACATCGACGTGGCGCGGAGGATCGGGCGACGGCCCGCCGTCGCGGCTCGGGGAGTCGGAACTGGCGGCGGCGGTGCGCGGTCGCCGCTCGGTGCGGGCGTTCCGACCCGACCCGGTGCCGCGCGGGATCGTCGAACGGGCGATCGAGGCGGCGAGCTGGGCCCCGTCGCCGCACGGGCGGCAGCCGTGGCGCTTCGCCGTGGTCGAGGCACAGGCGCGGCGGGCCGCGCTGGCCGAGGCGATGGCCGCGACGTGGCAGGCGCAACTGGAACTGGACGGTCAGGACGCCGCGACGGTGCAGGCCCGTCTCCGCAAGAGCAAGGAGCGGTTGCGACAGGCCCCGGTGCTGGTGGTCGCCTGCCTCTACCTCGCCGACCTCGACGTCTACCCGGACGCGCAGCGGCAGGCGGACGAGGCGACGATGGCCGTCCAGAGTCTCGGGGCCGCCGTCCAGAACCTGCTGCTCAGCCTCTACGCGGCCGGCGTCGACGGCGGCTGGATGTGCGCGCCGCTCTTCTGCCCGGAGATCGTGCGGCGGCATCTCGGCTTGGCCGAGGGACTGGTGCCGCACGCGCTGGTCGCCGTCGGCTACGCGGCGCGGGATCCGGTCAGGCGGCCGAGGCTGCCCCTCGACCGCCTGATCGTGTCGTGGGAGTGAGGCCGCTCACCCCTCGGCGACGCCGCACCAGCGGAGCATGAAGGCCCCCAGCACTTTCGCGGTCGGCCCCATCGTGTCGAGGTCGAGCCACTCGTCCGCCGCGTGCATGTTCTGGCCGTTCGCGCCGTAGCAGGCCGACGGGATGCCGGCGAAGTTGAAGTAGCGCATGTCGTTGACGCCCGTGCCGGAACGCGGCTGCGGTCGGCTGCCGGTCACCTCCACGGCGCAGTCGGACAGCAGGCGGAGGAACGGCTCGTCGGCGGAAACGGTCGAGCCGGCCGTCTGAAAGCCGTCCCAGGTGATGGTCGGCGGATGCTCGCGCAGCCAAGGGTCGGCGAGCGCGGCGTCGCGGACCGCGGCCTCGACCGCGGCACGGGTCTCGGCGACCGAGACGCCGGGGTAGAAACTGAGCCGGCAGTGGAGTTCGCAAGCGCCGGGCACGGTGCTCGGCCAGTCGCCGCCTCGGATGACGCCGATGTTGAGGTTGATCGGGTGCTCGACTCCGGCGAAGGCCGGGTGCGTCGTCTCGTTCAGGGTGGCGTCGAGGCGTTGCAGCGCCTCGATCAGCGGCACCGCCTTGACGATCGCGTTGACCCCGCGCCACGCCATCGCGGCGTGTTCGGAGACGCCCTCGATGCCGACCCGGAACCAGAGGACGCCGACGTGGGCGAGGGTGAACGCGCCGCCGGTCGGCTCGGTGACGACCGCCGCGTCGGCCCGGTGGCGGAGACTGGCGGCGAGCGCGCCGTTGCCGGTGCACTCCTCCTCGATCACGCTCTGGACGATCACGTCCCCGGCGAGAACGATCCCGAGTTCGCGGACGAGCTTGGGCAGGAAGACGTTGAGGGCCACTCCGCTCTTCATGTCGTACGCGCCGCGGCCGTAGAGGCGGTTGCCGACGATCTCTGCCCCCCACGGGTCGCGGCTCCACGCCGAGACCGGCTCCGGGCTGACGACGTCGATGTGCCCGTTCAGGATCAGCGAACGGCCGCCGCCGGCCCCGGCCAGCGTGCCGGAGACGTTGGGACGGCCGGCGAACGGGACGCCGCTGTCACCCGCGTTCTCGAGGTCGCGCAGGTCGTCCGGCAGGTCCCAGACCTCGGTCGCGAGGCCGGCGCGCTCGAGGTAGGACGCGAGGTAGCGCTGCGGCGGCGCCTCGTTCCCCAGCGTGCTCGGGAAGCGGACGAGGTCGGCGACGAGGGACGTCAGTTCGTCCCGTCGGGCGTCGATTTCGGCCCATAGTCGACGGACGGCGACCTCGGTTCGGTCGGTGCTCACCGGGAGATGCTCCTTCTCGCGTGCGCGCCGCGTCAGCCGGGGACGTTCCCGCCGTCGACGTTCAGCGTCTGCTGCGTGATGTAGTCGGCGTCGGGCGAGACGAGGAAGGCGACCGCGTTGGCGACGTCTTCCGGCTGCTCGATCCGGCCGAGCGGGATCGCGTCGACCGCCCGCTTGCGGGCCGCGCCGGGGGCGAGTCCCTCGTACTTGGCGAACTCGCGGTCGACGACATCCCACATCGGGGTGTCGACGATGCCGGGGGCGACGGCGTTGACCGTGATCCCGTGCGGCGCGAAGGCGAGCGCCATCGACTGGGTCATGCTGATGACGGCCGCCTTCGAGGCGCAGTAGGCGAGCACCAGCGGCTCGCCGCGGCGGCCGGCCTGCGACGAGAGGTTGACGATCTTGCCGCCGCCGCCTTGGGCGATCATCTGGCGGGCGGCGGCCTGGGCGCAGAAGAGGACGCCCTTGCAGTTGACGTCGACGTTGAAGTCCCAGATCGCCTCGGTCGTCTCGAGCACCGGGGCCATCCGGAAGACGCCCGCGTTGTTGACCAGAATGTCGACCCGGCCAAACCGCTCGACCGTCTGCGCCACCATCCGTTCCGTCTGCGGCACGTCTCGGACATCGACGGCGACGCCGACCGCCTCGCCGCCACCGGCGGCGATCTCGGCCGCCACGGCGTTCGCGCTGTCGACGTTGTAGTCCGCGACGACGACCTTTGCGCCGTCCGCGGCGATTCGCCGGCAGATCGCGCGCCCGATTCCCGAGCCGCCGCCGGTGACGATCGCGACCTTCCCTGACAGTTTCATCGACCCGACCTCCGTGCCAGCCCGCGCCACGGCGCGAGCGCGATCATAGCCGAGCGATGTCAAGGGTCGTGCCACCGGCGCAGGGCCGTGGCATCGGCCAGAATCGGCCGTGCCAGCCGGCCCGGAAGCCGAACCCGGCAGTGCGACCGGAGCCCGAGCACGGCACGGTCCGGGGCGGCTGGGGTACGCTTCGCGCATGACCACGATGCATCCCCACCCACTAGGTCGACGACCGGGCGCACGGCGCGCCGTCGGTCGCCGGACGCTGCTGCAAGTCGCGCTCGGCGGGGCCGGGCTGGCGCTGGTCGGCTGCACCGCGCCCGTCATCGGCAACTCGGGCGGCTCCGGCAGTCTGGACCTCTTGGCGAAACCGGCCGAGGATGTCTGGCCGGAGATGTTCCACCAAGCGCCCGTCTCGGTGCAGGAGGTCTACCGCTACGCGGTCGCCCACCACGACGAGTTGCAGTGGATGCCGTGCTTCTGCGGCTGCGTCGACCAAGGCCACAAGAACAACTTCGACTGCTACGTCAGCGAGGTTCGCGACGACGGGTCGGTGGTGATCGACCCGATGGGCTTCGGCTGAGGGGTCTGCCAAGACGTCGCGCGTAGCGTGATGAAGCAGCGACCCGAAGGCAAGAGCCTCCTCGAGATCCGGCAGTACGTCGACAAGACGTTCGGCTCGGTCGGTCCCTCGACCAAGACGCCGATGCCGCCGGAGGGGATTTGACCGGCGGCCCCGGAGCGCTGACGGCGCAGGTCGGACCAACCGTGGTCGACGCGGTGCCGTTGCCGGGGACTGACGTCGTCTTCTCGATCGTGCGGCCGGACGACATGGACCGGTTGCTCGATCGGGCCGCGGACGACCCGGAGCAGAATCTTCCCTACTGGGCCGAACTCTGGCCGAGCGGCATCGCGCTTGCCGCCGCCATCTCGACCGGCGGGATCGCGGTCGCGGGCGTGCCGTGCCTGGAACTGGGCTGCGGGCTGGGCGTCACCGCGGCGGCGGTGCTGCGCGCGGGCGCGAACCTGCTCGCGACCGACTACGCGGCGGAGTCGCTGGCGCTCTGCCGCACGAACTGCCTCGCCAACGCCGGGCGCGAGCCGGCGACCCTGCGCTGCAACTGGCGCGAGCCGGACGCGGTGCCGCTCGCCCCGGGCGGGGCCAGCTGGCCGCTGGTCCTCGCCGCCGACGTGCTGTACGAGCGGCGGGACGTCGAGCCGTTGCTCGGGCTGGTCGAGCGGCTGGTCGCTCCCGGCGGCGCGCTCTGGCTGGCGGAGCCGGGCCGACCGCCGGCGACGGCGTTCCTCGACGCGCTGCGGCTCGGCGGCTGGGCCGACCGGGTCACCGAATGCTCCGGGCCGTGGCCAGACCCGAAGGACGACGGCGTCGTGGTGCGGCTCCACCGGCTGGCCCGCGCCATGTAGCGAACGGCGGGGGCGGCCATCGGCCGCCCCCGCGTCGTCGCTCTGCCTGCTGGCGGCGGGCTACTCGCCCGCTTTCTCCTCGGCGAAGACGTCCTCCTCGGCGCTGTCGGTGACGATGGTCTGACTCTGCTCGCGCAGGAACTGCTGGACGTAGTAGGGGCCGAGGCCGCCCTTGCCGGTGCTGCCGCTGGCCTTCCAGCCGGCGAACGACTGACAGCCGGGCCACGCGCCAGTGGTCGAGCCGCCCTTCCGGTTGGCGTAGACGACGCCGGCCTCGATCCGGTCGAAGAAGTGCCGAATCTCCCCCTTGTCCTCCGTGAAGATGCCGGCGGTCAGCCCGTACTCGGTGTCGTTGGCGAGGTCGATCGCCTGGTCGAGGCTGTCGACCGGCGCGGCCACCACCAGCGGCAGGAAGAGTTCCTGCTTGAAGAGGACGTGGTCGGTCGGCAGCCCGTCGATCACGGTCGGGGCGACGAAGGTGCCGTGGTCGTAGTCGCCGCCGGCGAGGCGCTCGCCGCCGACTCGGACCGTGCCGCCTTTCGCCGAGGCGACCGCCGTCTCGAACCGCTCCACCGCCTTCTCGTCCACCACCGGGCCGACGTAGACGTCGCGCTCGGCGGGGTTCCCCACCTTCATCTGCTTCGTCCGCTCGGTCAGGCGGTGCATGAACTCGTCGTAGACCGGCCGCTCGACGTAGACGCGGGAGCAGGCCGAGCATTTCTGGCCGGAATAGCCGAAGGCGGAGCGGGCGACCCCCTCGACCGCCTTGTCGAGGTCGGCGTTGCGGGTCACGATCGTCGGGTTCTTGCCCCCCATCTCGGTGATGCACGGCTTCGGGAAGTCGACCGAGACCCGGTCGAAGAGGTCGAGGCCGACGTCCTTGGAGCCGGTGAAGATGACGCCGTCGACGTCCTTGTGCAGGGCCAGCCGCTCGCCGACCTCGCTGCCGGAACCGGTCACGAAGTTGAAGACGCCGTCCGGCACCCCCGCCTGCTGGTAGATGCGGGCCAGTTCGTAGCCGGCGAGCGGGGTGGCGCTGGCCGGCTTGTAGACCACGGTGTTGCCGGCCACGAGCGCGCCCGAGCTCATTCCGGCCGAGAGGGCGTGCGGGAAGTTGAACGGCGCGAGGACCGCCCAGACGCCGAACGGGCGAAGCACCGAGCGGTTCCGCTCGGCGGGGTCGAGCGAGGCGAGGCGGCGCTGGAAGCCGTGGTTCTCGGCCAGTTGGTTGGCGTAGGTCTCGATCAGGTCGGCGCCTTCCTCAACCTCGCCGATCGCCTCGGAGCGGTTCTTGCCGGCCTCGACGATCAGCATCGCCGAGAGTTCGTACTTGCGCTCCCGGATCAGGTCGGCGGCCCGGCGCATGATCTCGACCCGTTCCCGGAAGGGGCGGCCCGACCAGGCCGGGAAGGCGGCGCGCGCAGCCGCCACGGCGTCGTCGACGTCCTGCGCGGTCCCCTTCGCGAAGCGGCCGACGAGCACTCGATGGTCGGCCGGGGCGTGGACCTCGAAGGTGCGTTTGGTGTCTCGGTCCTTGCCGTTGATGATCAACGGGTACGTCGCGCCGAGCGCGCTGCTGACGTTGGCGAGCGCCTCGTCGAACGCTTTGTGCATCGACTCCAGCTGTTCCGGGGTCGCGGTGTAGGTGATCTTCTCGGTGGCAGCGGTCATGACGGCTCCTTGGATCGCTTGCGGCAGGCGCGTGACGACTACTCGTACGGCCCGAGGATCTGCGTCAGCTCGACCCGGTTGCCGAACGGGTCGTGGACGAAGAATCGGGGCCGGTTGTGGATGACGTCGGTCTCCTCGACCGCGACGCCGTGCTGGCCGAGCCGGCGGCGGAACCCCTCGATGTCGTCGACTTGCAGGCAGAGGTGCTGGCCCGGCGAGTTGGGACCGAATCCTTCCTCAGTGAAGCAATGCACTTCGTGCCCGTCGTCGCCCGCCCGGAACCAGGCGAGCCTCAGGTGCCGGAGCGAGGCGGGCGGTGGCACCTCGGCCAGCCCGAGCGCCCCGCCGTAGAACGCGCGGGCGGCCTCCTCGCCGCCGGGCGGCATCGGCACGCTGGCGTGCTGCAGTCGTTGCACCGTTGCCATCACAGACCCTCCTCGTCGGTCGTCGTGGTCGAGCTCCTCTGGCGGGGATTATCGCCCGTCGTGGCGGGGCACGGCGGCGGTTGCGCTGACCCGCGCGTGGCCGCAAGATGCAGAGGGCCGCGTGAACCGGGGAGAACAGGGCGCGATGGCGCGAGTGCAGGAGTTTCCGAACCTCCACGTCAGCCGCCACCCGTTGGTGCGGCACAAGGTCCGGCTGCTTGCCGACAAGCGGACCGAGCCGAAGCTCTTCCGCGAGCTCGTCTCCGAACTGACCGCGCTGCTGCTCTACGAGGTGACGGCTGACCTGCCGTTGCGACAGGTGACGTTCGACACGCCGTTGGAGGAGGCGGTCGGGAGCGAGATCGACGCCCGGATCGGCTTGGTGCCGATCCTCCGGGCCGGGCTGGGGATGACCGACGAAGCGCTGCGGGTGCTGCCGAACTGCGAGGTCTGGCATCTCGGCATCTACCGGGACGAGGCCACCCACCTGCCGGTCAGCTACTACAACCGACTGCCGCCGGCGTGCCCGGACGATGTCGTCATTCTGCTCGACCCGATGCTGGCGACCGGTGGTTCGGCGACGGCGGCGACCGAGACCCTGAAGCGATGGGGCGCCCGCAAGATCGTCTTCGTCGGCCTGATCGCCGCCCCGGAAGGGGTGCGCCAGATGCTGGCCGAGCACCCCGACGTCGACATCCACGTTGCCCTGCTCGACCGCCAGCTCGACCACGACAAGTACATCCGACCCGGCCTCGGCGACGCCGGGGACCGGATGTACCGGACGCTCGGGGACCACGGCGGGTGAGCGCGGGGCCGGCCGGTCCCGGCGCGGGTGAGCCGCGGCGGCCTCGGCTGCGTACTACTGGGCGATGGGCGGATTGGCGATGACCGACGCGTCGGACGCCGACCTGATCGCCGCGGTGGCCGCGGGCCGTCAGGAGGCCTTGATGGCACTCTACGACCGCCACGGCGGGATGGCCTACGGCCTTGCCTACCGGGTGCTCGGCGACGCGGGCACGGCCGAGGAGGCGGTGCAGGACGCGTTCCTGCAAGTGTGGCGACGGGCGGCGAGCTTCGACCTCGCGCGCGGCAGCGCGGTGCGCTCGTGGCTGCTGACCATCGTCCACCACCGGGCGATCGACCTGCTGCGGAAGCGGTCCGCCCGCTCCACACCGACGCCGCTCGAGGACGTCGCGGAGCTGCTCTCGGTGCCGAGCGCCTGGCCGGAGGTGGAGGCGACGCTCCTGCGCGAGCGGGTCCGGACGGCGATCGGCGCATTGCCGACCGAGCAGCGGCAGGCGATCGAACTGGCGTACTTCGACGGTCTGAGCCACCGCGAGATCGCGGAGCGGACCGGCGACCCGATCGGCACCGTCAAGGGACGGCTGCGGCTCGGACTGCGGAAGCTTTCGACGATGCTGGCGGAACCGGGGGGCGCGTGAGGTGGCGACGACAACGACACCCCCCAGCCACGACGACCTGCGGGAACTGCTCGGGGCCTACGCGCTCGACGCGCTGCTGCCTTCCGAGCGCGTCGCCCTGAAGGCGCACCTCGCCACCTGCCCGGCGTGCCGGGAAGAACTGGCTGAGCTGAGGCGGGCGGTCGAGGCTCTCCCGTACCTCGCCGACGAGCGGCACCCGCCGGACGAGCTGCGAGACAGGATCGGCGCGGCGGTCGCCGCCGAACCGCGCGGTGCCACCGGCACGGCCGCGGGTGGGCCGATTTCGCTGGCGGAGGCACGCCGTCGCCGGCAGCCGGTCTGGTGGGCGTTGGCGACCGCGGCGCTGCTGCTGGTGTCGCTCGGCCTGGCGGGCTGGAACGTGGCGTTGCAGCGGCAGCTGAGCGCGATGACGCCGCGGACGGTGGCACTGACGGCGACCGACGCCGGCCAAGGCGCGCGCGGCGCGGTGACGGTGATGCCGAAGGAGCAGGTGGTCCTGCTCAACGTCAGCGACCTGCCGCCGTTGCCCGCCAACATGGTCTACGAAGTCTGGATGATTCACCCGGACGGCACGCCGGTGCCGGGCGGCGTCTTCACCGGCCAGACCGCCCGCCACGCGATGGCCGCCGACCCCGCGAGCGTCGCCACCGTGGCGATCACCGCCGAGCCGGGCCCGACCGGGTTGCCAGCCCCCAGCGGCCAGGTGATGGTCGCAGCGTCGCTCTAACCGGGTGCCGCGACCGCGCCCGTCCGGGACCGACCCCCCCAACGCCGACCCGCTTCGCGCAGGTTGCTGGGAGGGCGGATTGGCGCGGCCATCGTTGCTTCCCTGCGAACGGTTCTAACGATCCATCGTAGACCTGAGCGGACCCCTGCTGCCGACGCCGCAGCGAGGTCAGTGGGCTGACCGACGCCGACAATGGGGGTGCCTGTCGGAACGTCGCCGCGCCGCGGCAATCCGGGGGTTCGGGGGAAGATCTGGCCCTTGGCCGATCTGGGTTCACCGTTCTTCTGCTACCGCCCGACAGGAGGTCTCCGTCGGGAAGCGGCCGCACCGCGGCAATCCGGGGGTTCGGGGGAGGGCTTTGGCCCTCCCCCGGTTCATTCTCTCCCCCTCTCCCGCCGCCGCGGGAGAGGGGGTTGGGGGGTGAGGGCGTCTCCGGCGGCCCCGGCCGCGAGGTGCGGCGACCGCTATCGATCAGGGTCCTCCCCGTGTCAGCCGACACCGCGGGACAGGGGGCGGGGGGTAAAGCGGCCCCGCCGGACCCGACAACGAGATGCGGACGCCGCTTGCGTTCGCCCCCCCTTGTCAGCCGCTGTCCGCCGTCCGCTGACTGACCGAGCGCGACACCGGCCTGAGAACGGCCCGAGACGATCGCCGCTCAGCCCGAGCGAAACCTGATCGCCGGCGTAGTGATCCAATGCCGGTCCGGGTTGCGTGATACCGGCGTCCGCGGCTGCCGAGGGGGCAGCCGGGAAGTCCCTCGGGACGCGGCCGCCGATCCGGAGCGGTTGCCGGGCCCCGATCCGCGTGGAGGCCCGACATGCGCACCTATCACGATCAGCTGCTTAACGCCGTGGTGGCCGAGCGCCGCCGGATGACGCGTCGCTCGCTCCTCTCCCGCACCGTGACCCTCGCCGGCGGGGCGGCGGCCGTCGCGCTCCTCGCCCCGAACGGGCGGGCGTTCGCCCAGGACGCCACGCCCGACGGGATGACGGGCGGCGACATGATGGGGACGCCCGCCGCGGAGATGGGCGGGATGATGGCGTCGCCGTTCAAGGACGACCTCGAGGTCCTCAACTACGCCCTGACGCTGGAGCATCTTGAGTACGCGTTCTACCGGGACGGGGTCGGCCGGTTCGAGTTCGGCAAGGACACCTTCGGGCTCTCGATCGACAAGAACCTGGCGGCGATCCGGGACCACGAGGGGGCGCACGTCAAGGCGCTGACGGACGTCATCGCCAGCCTGAACGGAACGCCGGTGGCCGAGGCGACGTACGACTTCGGGGACGCCTACACCAACCCGAAGGCGTTCTTGGCGACCGCGGTCGCGCTGGAGGCGACGGGGGTCAAGGCCTACGACGGCGCAGCCCAGTACCTCGCCGACCGCGACCTGCTGACCGCCGCCGGCTCGATCGTGGCGATCGAGGCCCGCCACAGTTCGTACCTGAACCAGATCACCGGCGCGTCGCCCTTCCCCGGCCCGTTCGAGTCGACGCTGCCGCCGGACGAGGTGCTGAAGATCGCCGGTCCCTTCTTCGTCCAATAGCCGCCCGGGCGGCCGGTCGCTCGCCGGCCCGCCGACACCGTTGGGAGGATCCGACCATGACCGTTCGCGCGCAGACGATGATGATGTCCAACCCGGCCGACGTGCTCAACTACGCGCTGACGCTCGAGCATCTGGAGTACGCCTTCTACCGCGACGGGCTCGCCCGGTTCCCGGTCGAGACGTTCCGCGCCGCCGGCTTCGCCGCCCTGGTCCACGAGATGGTGGCGACGATCCGAGACGACGAGAAGGCGCACGTCGACGCGCTGACCGCGGTGGTCACCCAGCTCGGTGGCACGCCAGTCGAGGAAGCGGAGTACGACTTCGGCTACGACGACCTCGCTGGGTTCCTAGCGACGGCGATGGCGCTGGAGAACACGGGGGTCAGCGCCTACCAAGGCGCCGCCGGCGACCTGATCGACCATGACGACCTGCTGACCGCGGCCCTGACGATCCACGGGGTCGAGGCCCGGCACGCCGCCTATCTCAACGCCCTGAACGGGACGTCGCCCTTCCCGGACGCGGTGAACCCGACACTGACCCCGGACGAAGTGCTGAAGATCGCGGGGCCGTTCGTCAAGGCGTCGTAGGCGCAGTCACGGCGCGGTCGAGGGCGCGACCCTCGCGATGGCCGCCGGGCGCACGGTTGGCGCAACGCGAACGGGGCGGCTGGCATCTCAGCCGCCCCGTTCGCGTGCGATTGTCAGGGGCGCTGGCGGACCATCCAGCGGTGCGGGATGTCGCGGACCTTGTACGGCTCGCCGGCGGGGACGAAGCCGAGCCGTCGGTAGAGTCCCTCGGCGTGCTGCTGCGCGGCGAGCACGACGCTCGGCGCGCGCCGCTCGTCGGCGTGGCGGAGCAGGTCGCGGACGAGCGCGGTGGCGATGCCGCGGCCGCGCGCTTCCGGCAGGGTGGCCACCCACGCGATCAGCGCCTCGCCGCGGGTGCCGAAGCTGAGGGTGACGCGGCCGGTGGCGACGGCGGTGCGAGTTGGGCCGCCCGGTCCCGGCTCGACCGCGACCGCGAGCAGGACGAGGCTGCGCTGGTCGTCCGGGTCGAGCACCTGCGTCTCGACGATCCCCTGCTCCTCGGCGAAGACGCGTCGCCGGATCTCCAGCACCGACCGGTAGGCCGGTCCGTCGACGGCGCGGACGATCTCGATCCGCGGCAGGGCGGCGGCGAGCGAGTGGCCCTCGGTGGCGGGAACGTGGCCGGCGGTCATGGTTCGTCCTGGCGCGGCGGGGTGAGCAGGCGTTCGCGGGCGGCGCGCTGGCCCGCCACCCAAGCCGCCTCCTCGGCAATCTGGGCGCGGGCGTTGGCGAGGGCCTGGGCGACCCGGCCCGGGGCGGTGCCGCCGAGGATGTCGCGGGCGCTCACGCTCTCCAACGCGCTGAGCGGCGGCCGGGTCTCGGCGAAAACGGGGTGGACCTCGGCCCACTCGGCGTCGGAGAGGTCGGCGAACTCCTTCCCCTCGGCAATGCAGCGGGCAACGAGACGGGCAACGGTCTCGTGCGCCTCGCGGAAGGCGACGCCGTTGCGGGCCAGCAGGTCCGCGGCGTCGGTCGCCAGCGAGAAGCCGCCGACGGCCGCCTCGGCCAGTCGCTCGGTGTTGAAGCGGGCGGTGCGGAGCATCGGCGGGAAGACGTCGAGGATGGCGAGGGTGGTGTCGACCGCGTCGAAGAGGTTCTCCTTGTCCTCCTGGAAATCCTTGTTGTAGGTGAGGGGCAGGCCCTTGGCGACGGTCAGCATCCCGACCAGGTGGCCGTAGACGCGGCCGGTCTTGCCCCGGGCGAGCTCGGCGACGTCCGGGTTCTTCTTCTGCGGCATGATCGAGCTGCCGGTGCTGAACGTGTCGGAGAGTTCGACGAAGCGGAACTCGCCGGTGGACCAGAGGATGATCTCCTCGCTCAGGCGGGAGAGGTGCATGGCGATCAGGGCGCAGGCGAAGAGGGTGTCGAGCACGTAGTCGCGGTCGCCGACGGCGTCGAGGCTGTTGCCGCTGATCTCGCCGAAGCCGAGGTCGGCGGCGGTCATCGCCCGGTCGATCGGGAAGGTGGTGCCCGCAAGCGCCCCGGCCCCGAGCGGCGAGACGTCGGTGCGGCGGTGGGCGTCGAGCAGGCGGTCGAGGTCGCGCAGCAGCATCTCGACGTAGGCGTGGAGGTGGTGGGCGAGGAGGACCGGCTGGGCCCGCTGGAGGTGGGTGTAGCCGGGCATCACCGTGCCCGGGTGCGCCTCGGCGACGTCGAGCAGCGCCTCGACCAGTTCGATCACGCCGGCCATCAGGGAGACGATGGCGTCCTTGGTCCAGAGCCGGTAGTCGGTGGCCGTCTGGTCGTTGCGACTGCGCCCGGTGTGGAGCTTGCGGCCGACGTCGCCGACGATCTCGCGCAGGCGGCGCTCGACGGCGGTGTGGATGTCCTCGTCGCTGATCGAGACGGCGAACGCGTCGGCGTTGACCTCGTCGAGGATCTGCCAGAGGCCCCGCTCGAGCGTGGCGGCCTCCTCCGGCGCGACGATCCCTTGGTGTCCGAGCATCCGGACGTGGGCGACCGAGCCGCGGATGTCCTCGCGGGCCATCCGGCGGTCGAACATGATCGAGGCGTTGAACGCCTCGAGGCGCGCGTCGGGCGGCGTGTCGAACCGCCCCGCCCAGAGTTTCGCGCTCCCCGCCCCGGTGCCGCCCGCCATCGGTGCATCCTCCCGCGTCGTTGCCGGCGCGCCCGCCGGACCGGGCGGAGGATAGCATCGCGCCTGAGCGGCGCACCGGCCCGTCCCCGCGCCGGGCGACGGTCCGGTGGCGGTACCATCGGGGCCGCGGGGCTGAGGACGACGAGACGACGAGGGGTGAGCGTTGGCGACGTTGGTGACGGGCGGCAACGGCTGGGTGCCGAGCCACATCGTGCGACGACTGGCCCGGCGGGGCGAGACGGTGGTCAGCTACGACCTGATGCCGCCGGACGACGCGCTGCGCGAGATGCTGGGGCCGCTCGCGGAACAGGTGCGGTTCGAGGAAGGGGACGTCACCGACCGGGAGCGACTGCGGCAGGCCGCCGAGCGGCACGGGGTGACCGCGATCGTCCACGCCGCGGTGATCACGCCGCGCACCGACCGCGAGCGGCGGGAGCCGGAGCGGATCATCGGGGTGAACTACGGCGGCACCGTCAACGCGCTGGAGGTGGCGCGCGGCCTGCCGGGCTTGCGACGCTTCGTCTACGTCTCGTCCGGCGCGGTTTTCGGCGAGCAGCCGGCCGGGGCGACGAAGGTCGACGAGACGTCGCCGGCGAACGCGACCACGCTCTACGGGATCACGAAACTCGCCAGCGAGCGAACCGCCCTCCGCTACGGCGACCTGTTCGGGATGGACGTGGTCGCGCTGCGGCCGAGCAACGTCTACGGCCCGATGGAGCGCTTCACCCCCGGCTATGTCGGCGCGACCCAGCTGCGGGAGATGCTGCGGATCCACTTCGACGACCACCAGCCGATCAAGGTCGCCTCGTTGCAGGGGCCGCACCTCGACTGGACCTACGTGGAGGACATCGCCGAAGGGGTCGAGCGGGCGTGGGCGCACGAGGGGCCGCCGCCGCACCGCGTCTACTGCCTGACCAGCGGACGCCTCTACTCGATCGGCGAGGTGCTTGCCGCGTTCCAGCGCAACGTGCCGGGCTTGGAGTACCGCGAGGTGCCGCCGGCCGAGGCGAACTTCCCCGGCACCGCCGACGAGCCGCCGGGGCCGCTGCCGTCGAGCGCGCGGATGCTCGCCGACTTCGGCTGGGCCCCTTCGACGCCGTTCGAGGAGGGGATGGAGCGCTACCTCGGGTGGATCAAGGCCCATGGTCCCCAGTGAGCGGCAGATGATTGACCCCCCGTTTCGGCCGGTGCTACGGTCGGCGGGAAGCCGGGCGGACCGCCCGGGGAACGGGGGACCGAGCGCGTGACGGAGTGGCGGACCCGCACCGGGCGGACGCGGCGGGCGGTGCTCGGCGCGTCGCTGGCGCTGCCCGCGGTCGCGTCGGCCCGCCTCGCCGCGGCCCAGACGGCCGCGCCGAAGCGCGTCACCGGTCAGGTGGTGGGCGCGCCGGGGGTCAACATCCGGTCGTGCGCGCGGACCACCTGCCCGGTCCGCACCGTGGTCAAGCTCGGCGAGGAGCTGACCGTGACCGGGGAGCGGGTCGACAACTACTTCCCGGTCGAGAAGGGGAACGTCGTCGGCTTCGCCTTCGACCTCTACGTGATGACCCCCGACCACGTGCCGGAGCTGGTCCAGGGTCAGCAGGGGTGCAAGCGGGTCGGACTGATCTTCAACCTCGGCGTCGGCTACCCAATGCAGCTCGGGCCGCTGAAGGCGCTGAAGGCGAAGGGGGTCGCGGCCAGCGTCTTCCCGATGGGCTGGTGGGCGAAAGTGCCGGAGAACGCGGCGGCACTGCGGCAGATCGACCAGATGGGGTTCCTGATCGGCAGCCACGGCAACGACCGGAAGGAGCTGACCGGTCTCTCCGACGACGCGGTGCGGGCCGACATCGCGACCGCGGCCGAGATCATCACCTCGGTGATCGGCAAGCCGCCGCAGCCGTTCATGACCCCCTACGCGGCGGCGAGCGACGATCGGGTGCTCGGCCTGATCGGCAAGGCCGGCTTCCTGCCGGTCGGGTTCCGGGTGCCGGCGGCGGACTGGGACTTCGACGCCGACCCGAACGAGATCTTCATGAAGGTGGTGCCGAACGTGACCGACGGCGACCTGATCGAGTTCCACCTCGACGCGCCGGCGACGCCGCAGGCGACCGCCGTCGCGCTGCCGTGGGTCGTTGACCGGCTGCTCGAGAAGGGGTACACCTTCGTCACCGTGGCGGAGATGGCGCAGCCGTGTTCGCCCGCCGGCACCCCGCCGGCCACCCCCGCTGCCTGAACGCTCCCCGCACCAGTGGCGCAGTGCCGATTCCCGCGTATACTGAACGCATGTTCTGCGAGTGAACCGGCGCGGGAGGGGGCGATGGCTGGCCACGACGGGAACTTCGCGCAGACGGTGACCCGAATTCAGCGCGACCTCGACCGGCTCGGGGTGCGGCAGGTCGACATGCGCCGCGCGCCCGCGCTGGAACTGCAGTACGCGGGCGGAATGGACCTCGGCACGGCACCGACCGGGCGCGGCAACGTCGGCGTCGAACCACTGGAGGGGCCGATCGAGGCGCGGAAGGTGCCGCCGCGCGATGGCGAAACGGGCATCCGGGCCTTCCTCGACGGGGCGCAACGGACCTTGCCCGCGTTCCGGGTCGGCCTCGCCCCCGTCGTCGTCACGGTCGCCGCCGCCGCCATTCTGGAGCGGGACGAGCGCGGGGAGTGCCGGGTGCGGGCGGGGACGCTGCGGCTGGCGCGGGCGTGGCTGGTGCCGCACCTTCCCGGCAGCGCTGAGGTTGCCGCGCTCGTCGACCACCTGCACGCGAGCGGGGCGACCGTCGTCGACACCCTGACGGTCCGCGGCCCGGCGGCCTCGGACTCGGATGACCAGCCCGGCTTGGCCAAGGCCGACTACGGCCGGCTGACGGAACTCGCCTACATCGCCGCGCGGCAAGTGCGCGACGACCTCGAGCAACGACTGCTGGGCGAGTGGGAGGCGGGTCAGGCCGGAGACCCGGACGAGTGGATCGTGGTCGACGGCCGGCTGAAGCGCGAAGCGCCACGGGCGATCGGGCTCGTCAAGCAGTTCACGGAGACGCACTTGGACGGGGCTCAGGCCGAGATGCTGCTTGACTTGCCGGAGGGGTACCGGACCACGGCGTTCCACCCGACCGACCGTCGGCGTGGCGGCGACCAGCCGGAGGCGCGGAGCCTCTGGTACCTCCGCCTCTGGAACTCTGAAGGGTTCGACGCCCGGCACGCCCTGGTCCGGCTGGAGACGCACCAGTCGGTGACCCGAACCGAGGAGATCGACCGCATCTCCTCGTGGGTGCTGTACGAGCGGACCCCGCGCGCAACCAGTGACGACCGGTGGGCGGTGCTGCTCTACCCGATTCACTTGCTGGAGCGCGCCTTGAAGCAACGGGTGGAGGCGGAGTGCCGGGGCTGGCCGACATGACGACGACCTTCCGGATGAGCGGACACCGGACGCGAGCGCGGTGGAGCGGACGATGACGATCACGGCGGAGACCCCGGAGGTTCTCGGCGGGGGGGAGCCGGACGATTGGAACGAGGGCGATTCGCTGGCGGGGCACCCGCGCTTCCGGGACCTCGTCGACCGCGCCACCGGGCCGGTCGGGCGGGTGGTCGGCAGCGAGAAGGAGCCGGCCGGCGGCCACGCCTTCGCGATCTGGGTGACCGAGGAGGCGCGCTCGCTCGACACGGGCCACATCGTGGTCGCCTTCAGCGAGGAGGCGGCCGTGATCGGCGTGCTGGACGAGGCCCGCCGCTTCTCCGACCTGAAGAGTTTCCTCGACGACTACTTCGACCGGATGGGAGAGGAGGAGCCGGCGAGCACGGTCCACGCCAGCGCCCGGCCGGAGATCCTCGTCTACACGGTCAGCGTGCTGGCGACGAAGCACCTGCGGGACGACGTCGACTCGCAACGGCCCCCCGTCGGTGGCCCGGTCTGGTTCGCGACCGAGGCGGCGCTCGACTACGCGCTCGGGGTGAGCGAGTTCTCGGGCGTCAAGATCCCCGTCCTGATGCACACCAACGGGAACGCCAAGCGCGGCGACGATGGGGAGCCGCTGCGCGACGCGGCGGGGAACGTCCGCTTCCAACAGTCGCCGATCTACCTCGACTCCGACTACCTGCTCGGGCCGGAGGCGGGCCACGCCAACTGGACCGGGCAGTCGGGCCTCGCGACGAAGACGAGCCACGCCCTCTTCCTCACCGCTGCCGCCTTCCAGACGATGCGGCGGGCCGCGAAGCCGAAGAGCGTGGCGGCGCTGATGTTCAACGTGAAGGGTGCCGACCTGCTCTGGCTCGACAAGCCGGTGGTGCCCCCGGAGGGGATGGACGAGGCGTACGCCGCCGCCGACGTGCGAGGACTCTCGGCCGACGACCTCGAGGCCTACGCGGCGCTCGGCTTGGACCCGGTGCCGTTCGACAAGCTCCGCATTTTCGCGCCGTTCACCGCCGGCAGCCTGCCGAACGGGGCAACTGTGAGCCTGAGCCAGACGAACGCCGCCGGCGTGCTGGACACCCAGCGGTCGCGCGAGTCGGAGGCGACCGGGGTGGTTTTCCCGATCGCGTGGGAACTGGGTCGCCTGCTGGCGATGCCGCACCGCGTGTTCGAGTACGGCGACCTCGACGACAAGATGTTCGGCTTCATCGCCGAGCTGCGGGCGATGCAGGTCACCACCGTCAAGCAGTTCGAGGCGAAAATCGACGAGATTCTGGCGTGGTTCAACGCCCCGGAGAACGCGGCGGCGGCGCGCGACGGCTGGGAAGGTCACAACAAGATGACCATCCTGAAGGCGCGCAACCGCATCCAAGGGCTCGTCGCGAAGTTCGGCGGCCTGCTGGCCGAGGGCAACGTGGCCCAAGGGTCCGTGCCGCTCGTCGACGGCCCGTTCGAGGACCAGGAGGTCCGGGTCGTCGACATCGCGGGCTGCAACTCGAACGTGCAGGAGGTGCTCGTCTCCTCGGTGGTCACCTCGCTCTGGCGGCTCGCGGAGCAGAAGAAGCTCGGCGTCGACAAGGTGATCGTCTTCGTCGACGAACTCAACAAGTACGCGCCGGGCGGCAGCGAGAGCGCCCTGCGCGACACGCTGGTCGACATCGCCGCCCGCGGCCGGCACCTGAACGTGGTGCTGTTCGGGGCCCAGCAGTTCCGGTCGAAGGTCGACGACGAGATCCTCGGCAACTGCGGCACGTCGCTCTACGGACGAGTGGGGGACGAGGAGATCGTCAACAGCGCCTACCGTTCGCTGACCGAGGGGACGAAGCAGGAACTGCTCGGCCTGAAGAAGGGACGGCTGCTGGTCCGGCACGCCCACTTCCGGACGCCGCTGTTCGGCCGCTTCCCGCGCCGCGCCTGCCTCGACGGCATTCAGGGAGTCGAGATCTTCAACCTGGCCACCACGAACGGGCCGCGGGAGGCGGACGGGCTCTGGCGGGCGCTGAAGGCGAAGATGGGCGACCGCGCGCCGTCGCTGCGGGACGTGCGCGCTGCCGCCGACGGCTTTGATCGGCGCGACTTGGAAAAGATCATCGGCCAAGTGCAGAACATGGCCTTCGCCCCGCCGCGTTCCGACCCCTGGCGCACCGCGCAGCGACTGCTCTCGGAGTACCGCTCGTGAGCGAGTCGATCCGTCTTGCCCATCTGGCAGACACCCACCTCGGGTACCGCGGTCCCGGGGGGGTCGACGCCTTCGGTCGCAACCAGCGGCTCGTCGACGTCGAGCGGGCGTTCGAGGCCGCGCTGGCCGCGATCATCGACGAGCGACCCGACCTCGTGCTCCACGCCGGCGACCTGTTCCACCACACCCGGCCGACGTGGGACACGGTCGGGCACGTGGTCCGCCAACTGCGCCGGCTCGAGGCCGCGGGCATTGCCTGCTTGGTGATCGCCGGCAACCACGACACGCCCCGCCTGCGGACCAGCAGCTCCGTCTTTTCCCTGCTGCGGGAGATCGTGCCGGGGGTTCGCTTCGTCACCGGCTACGAGAAGGAGGAGGTCCGGTACGACGACCTCGGCCTCGTCGTCCACGCCATTCCCCACGGCGCGCTGACCGACCACGACGAGCCGACCCCGGCCTACCGGCGCGAGCAGCGCAACGTGATCGTCACCCACGGCCTCGCGCCGCGGGTCCAGTTGCGCGGTCCGCACGAGCCGGGCGAGGAACGGTTGCCGGAGAACCTGCTCGACCCCGACTTCGACTACATCGCCCTCGGCCACTTCCACGAGTGGGGCGACCAAGGGCGCAACGCGTGGTACAGCGGCAGCACCGAACGGTTCGGCTGGGGCGACCTGCCGGCCGAGCCGGGGTGGAACCTCGTCACCCTCGGGCCGCCGGGGGCCGCGTCGGTGGTCGAGCACCGGCCGGTGCCGGCGCGGCCGATGGCGCGCATCCGCGACCTCGCGGTCGGCGAACGGACGGCGCAGGAGATCGTCGACGAGGTGCTGGCGCAGCTCGAGGCGCTGGGCGACCCGGCGGCGATGGTCAGGGTCGAGGTGGTCGGGGCGGCGCGCCCGGTTCGCCGCGAGGCGGCGGCCCTGCTCGCCCAGCAGGTCGGCGGGCGGGTCTGGCACGTCGACCTCGTGGCCCCGGGCGACCCGGTGATCGGCCGCTACGACGGCGACCACGAGGCGGTGACCGACGTTCGGGTGATGTTCGGCCAGTTCGTCGATGACCGGGTGCGGGAGCGCGTCTACGGCGACGACTTCGCCGCGCGCTTCCGCGAGCGCGGGATGCGGGCGCTCGACGAGGCGATGGAGGCGGCGCGAGAGGCGACCGTCGATGAGGAAGGCGCAGCGTGATCCTCCTCTCGCTCGAACTGGAGAACTACCGGCAGTACCGAGCCGAGCGGATCGAGTTCCCGGAGCGGGGGATCGTCGGCGTCGTCGGCGCGAACGGGGTCGGCAAGACGACGCTGTTCGAGGCGATCGAGTGGGCGCTCTACGCGCCGCGGGAGATTCCCAGTCCCGAGGTGTCCCCGCGCGGCGTCCCCGGCAAGACGAAGGTGACGCTCCGGCTCTTCGACCCGCGGGACGGGGCGACGTGGGTGGTCGAGCGCGGGCTGAGCCGGTCCGGCATCAAGCAGGGCGAGGTCTATCGGGAGGACAACCCGAGTCTGCCGGTCGTGCAGGGCACGTCGGCGGTCACCGCGTTCGTCTCCGGGAGACTGATCGGCCTGTCGCGGGCCGCGTTCATTTCGACCTTCTTCACCCGGCAGAAGGAACTCGGCTTCTTCGGCGCGATAGGCGCGACCGACCGGCGGCGCGAGGTGTCGCGTCTGCTCGGTCTGGAGGTGATCCGGTCAGCCCAGTCGCGCGTCGGCGAGGAGCGGAACGCGAAGGACCAGGACGCGCGCGGCCTCGGCGCGCAGGTGGACCGGATGGCCGCCGAGCGCGACTTCGCGGCCGAGAGCGAAGCCGCGGAGCGGCGCGTCGCCGCGGCCTCTGCCGAGCGCGATGCCGCGTTGGTCGCCCAGCAGGCGGCGGTCGCGCAGCTCGACGCCGTGCGCGAGCAGTTGTCGGTGTTGCGGCAGCGCGAGAAGGTCGACCACCAGTTCCGCCTCGCCCTCTCCGTGGTCGACGGCAAGATCGCCAAGTCTCAGGCGCAACACGACGCCGCGATGGGGCAGATCACCGAGATCGACCGACGAGCCGAGGAACTGCGGCGGCTCGAGCCGGTCGCGGCGGGCGAAGCCGCCCTTGCCACGGAGTTGCGTGGGCATGAGCGCGAGAGTGAACGCCACCGCCAAGCCGAACGGCTGAGACGGGAAGGGGACGCCGCGCGAGATCGGGTGGCTTCCGGCACCGCCGCGGTGCGGAAGATTGTCGGTGGCTTGCCGGCGGCAGCGTTGGTCGCGGGTTGGCAATGGCAGGCCGTGGACGAGACGGATCCGATGGCCGCGGTCGAACGACTGGCCCGGGTCAGTGAGCGGGTCAGCCCCGGGCCGGCGGTTCGCCTAGCGCAGGCTGCGACGGAGAGCGTGGCACTCGCGTCGCGCCGCGACGCGGCCAAGACGCGTCGCGACCGGTGCGAGGAACTGTACGCACAGCTCGAAGAGGAGCGGCTGAACCTGCTGGCCGGAGACGACTTGGCTGGGTTGACGGCGCAGCACCGCGAAGCACTCGAGCGAGCTCAGGGCATCGTCACCGCGGCGAGAGCCAATCTGAGCCGGACGACTGCCGATCTCGACAAGATCGAACGGCTGCGGGACCGCCTGCGGGCGCAGCGGCTCGACGAGCCGTGTCCGACCTGCGGTCGCCCGTTCGACGCGTCGGACCTGGCCCTCACGGTCGATGCCCTCGCAGCACAGGCGGATGCCATCAGCGCGGAAATCGCCAAGTTCCGCGCCGAGGCAGAGAAAGGCCATGCCGAGGTCGTTCGCCGGCAGGAGCGGATCCGGGAACTTGAGGCGCGCGCCGTTCGCGTCCGCGTGCTCGATGAGCGACTGGCGGCCGGGCGCGTGGAGGTCGCCAAAGCGGTCGAGGCGCTTCACGACAGCGAGGCGGCTCTGGCGGCATGTCTCGAAGGAGCCGGGTTCGAGAGCCTTCCGGACGCCGCCGAGCAGGCTCGGCTCGCCGACGAGGCCGCGCTGCTAGAGCAGGTGCGGGCGGCACACGACGTGCTTGCGGCCCGGGGCGAGGAGGTCGGGCGCGCGGTCCGGGACCGAGTCGAGGCCGCCGCCGCGATCGAGGCGCTCGGGCCCGTTTCGTACGACGCGGCGGCGCACCACGCGACGGTGCGGGCGCACGATGCCGCTCGTGATGCGGTCACCAAGATGTCCCTCATCGCGCAGGAGGTCGCCAAGCGGCCCGTCTGGGAGAGGCAGGCGACCGAGGCGAGCGCGAACTTGACCGACCTCGCGGCGGAGCGTGGCCGGGTCGCCGTGGCGCGTGCTGCCAACGGGCACGATCCGGCGAAGCTTGCCGAGGCTGACGTCGAGGAGGCCCGACTCCATCGCGAGGCACAGGAGCGCAGCCGCCACCGCCACGTCGCCGAAAGCATGCTGGCCGAGGCGGTCAGCGCGGTGCAGCGGCTGCGCGAGGAGCACGACCGGTTCGCCCGCGACCGCGAGCAGGCGGTGGTCCTCCGGCGCGAGGCGGACGAACTCAGTCGGATGTACAGCGAGTTCGACGCGTTCGAGCGCTACGTCGCCGGCCAGCTCGGACCGCGGATCGCCGACACCGCCGGGGAGCTGATCGAGCGGATCACCAGCGGCAAGTACGCGAAGGTCGACCTCGACGAGAATTACGGGGTGCGCGTCTTCGACGGCGAGGAGGCGTTCCCGATCGAGCAGTTCTCCGGCGGCGAAAAGGACGTCTTCGCGCTCGCGGCCCGACTGGCGCTCTCGCGGGTGGTCGGGGGGCAGGCGCTGAACCGGCCCCGCTTCCTCGTGCTCGACGAGGTGTTCGGCGCGCTTGACCAAGAGCGACGGCGACAGGTGCTCGACGTTCTCTGCCGCCTGACGCAGGAGAGCGAGGACTTTCGCCAGTTGTTCATCGTCAGCCACGTCGAGGATGTCGTGGAGTCGGAGATGATGGACCAGATCTGGCGCGTCACCGAGCAGGACGGCGCGAGCCGGGTCGAGGTCTCGGTGCGCAACGAACTGGCGGAGCGGGCGGCACTGGTCGGTGCCTGAGGCGGCGGACGGGGGAACGACATGACCGGCGAGCAGGGTCCCGGCGCAGGGGGCGATGGTCGGTTCGTCTGGCACCCGGTCCACGCCGGCAAGAGCGCGGCCGAGGTGGGGGCCGAGATCCGGGACGAACTGGCCAGCGACCAGCGGCAGTACGCGCTGGCGCTCGAGGGGGCCGAGGGGCACGAGAACAGCGCGCTCCGCTCCGTCATCGAGCTCGACCGGAAGTGGAGTGACTACGACATGGGCTGGGCCGAGGCGGATCCCGACGAGCTGGCGGCGCGGGTGCTCGCGTTCGAGCAGGAACGCGAGCGTCGGCAGCAGATGATCCCCTACGCGGACTATCGCGAGGCGCACCGCCCGCCGGCGCCGGCCGTGCCTTCCGGCTCGGTGGTCGACCGGCTGCTGGGCCTGTTCCGCGGCCGAGGGGACTGACCCGAGGTCAGTCCCCTCGAGCCAGCGCGGCGCGGATGCCGGCCGGGTCGTCGGTGCAGAGGCCGACCGCTCCGAGGTCGCGGACCCGACGTGCCTCGGCCGGGTCGTTGACGGTCCAGACGACGACGTCAAGACCCGCGTCGGCGAGGAGCTTGGCACTCGGCTGCCGGTAGGCCTCGTGGTAGAGGGCGACGGCTGGCGCGCCGATCTCCTTGGCCACGGCGACAAGCGACGGGTCGGCGGGACCGGCGAGCGGCCAGAGTTCGGCCCCGGGAGCGAGCCGGCGAACGGCGCGCAGGATGTCCCAGTCGAACGACGAGATCGCCCACGGCGTCGTCGGGAAGCGGGCCAGCGCCTCCAGCACCTCGCGCTCCACGCCGGCCTGCTTGATCTCGATGTCGAGCCGCAGCCGTCCGTCGAGCAGGGCGAGCACCTCGTCGAAGGTCGGCACCCGTTCCCCGTTGCCGGCGTCGAGGCGGCGCAGTTCGGCCAGGGTCAGGGCGTCGACGGTGCCCGTGCCGTTGGTCGTGCGGTCGAGTTCTCGGTCGTGGATGACCACCGGCATGCCGTCGGCGGTGGCGTGGATGTCGAGCTCGACCCCGTCCGCGCGGTCGTCGACCGCGCCTTGGAAGGCCGCGAGCGTGTTCTCGGGCAGGCGGGCGGACGAGCCGCGGTGCGCGTAGACGAGCATGACCTCGGACCCTCCAGTGCGTCGGCTGCCGCCGGCGCGGCACGAGAGTGGATGATCGCACCTCGGCGCAGGCGGTGGGCAGCACCGCCGAGGGGTCATCAACTTGACACGAATCGTATCAAGAACTATCATGTTGGCAAGCCATAGGGGGTTGACATCGTGGTGGGTCGCCAGGGCGAGCCGGTCTTCGTCATCAGCGTCGCGGCGCGGTTGCTGGAGATGCACCCGCAGACGCTACGGAAATACGAGCGCGAGGGGCTGATCCTGCCGTCGCGCACGGACGGCAACCTGCGGCTCTACTCCGACCGGGACATTGAGCGGCTGCGCCAGGTGAAGTACCTGGTTGAGGAGTGCGGCCTCAACCTCGCCGGCGTCCAGCTCGCGTTGCAGCTGACCAACCGGGTGCGCGCCCTGCGCGAGTCGTTGCCGGGCGAGCGGGGGGCCGTCGGCATCAGCGCCGAGGCGGTCTCCGCCGAGCTCGGCACGGTGTTGGCGATGCTCGGCGTGCGCGAGGAGAACGAACGGTAGCGCGCGCCGCGCCGTCCCCGTTCGCCTCGCTCTGAGGCCGAGCGCGGGGGCACGTTGCTTGCCGACGGCCCAATCGGCGCGGACGGCCCTCGTGGCAGCGGACCAGCAAGACCATCGAGAGAGGGGAGGGGTGCCGATGGCGACCCAACAGAGATTCACGGAGAAGGCCCAGGAGGCGATCGTCACCGGGCAGCGCGAGACCGAGGCGCGCAGGCTCTCGCAGTTCGAGCCGGAGGCTCTCCTGCTCGGACTGCTGGAGCAGTCGGACGGCGTGGTGCCGCAGACGCTGCTGCGCATGGGCATCGACCCGGCCAAGGCGTTGCGGGAAACCACCGCGCTGCTCGACGCCGCGCCGAAGCTCCAGTACAGCTCGGAGCCGGTGGTCAGCAGCGGCCTGCGCAAGGCGCTGCAGGCGGCCGAGGGCGAGGCGCGCCAGTTCGGCGACGAGTACGTCTCCACCGAGCACTTGCTGCTCGGGATCATGAGCGTGGCCGACAGCGCGGCGGCGCGGCTGCTGGCGCGGCTCGGCGTCACCAAGGACGGCGTCTACCAGGCGTTGGAGAGCATCCGGGGAGGGCAGCGCGTGACCGATCCGAACCCCGAGGGGAAGTACCAGGCCCTTGAGAAGTACGGGCGCGACCTGACCGAGGCTGCGCGCGACGGCAAGCTCGACCCGGTGATCGGCCGGGACGAGGAGATCCGGCGCGTCATCCAGGTGCTCTCGCGGCGGACCAAGAACAACCCGGTCCTGATCGGCGAGCCGGGCGTCGGCAAGACGGCCATCGTCGAGGGGCTGGCGCAGCGCATCGTCCGCGGCGACGTGCCGGAGGGGCTGAAGGACAAGCGGATCATCGCCCTCGACCTCGGGGCGCTGGTCGCCGGCGCGAAGTTCCGCGGCGAGTTCGAGGAGCGGCTGAAGGCGGTCCTGAAGGAAGTCACCGACTCCAACGGCGAGATCATCCTCTTCATCGACGAGCTGCACACGGTGGTCGGCGCGGGCGCGGCCGAGGGGTCGATGGACGCCTCGAACATGCTGAAGCCGATGCTGGCCCGGGGCGAGCTGCACGCGATCGGGGCGACCACGCTCGACGAGTACCGGAAGCACATCGAGAAGGACGCGGCGCTGGAGCGGCGGTTCCAGCCGGTCTTCGTCGGCGAGCCGACGGTCGAGGACACGATCTCCATCCTGCGCGGCCTGCGCGACCGCTACGAGACGCACCACCAAGTGCGGATCCTCGACTCGGCGCTGGTGGCGGCGGCGCTCCTCTCCAACCGCTACATCGCCGACCGGTTCCTGCCGGACAAGGCGATCGACCTCGTCGACGAGGCGGCCTCGAAGCTCCGGATGGAGATCACCTCGATGCCGGCCGAGCTGGACGAGGCCGAGCGTCGGATCATGCAGCTCGAGATCGAGCGCGAGGCGCTGAAGAAGGAGAAGGACAGCGCCTCGCAGGAAAGGCTGAAGGCGCTCGAGAAGGAACTGGCCGACCTGAAGGAGCAGCGTGACGCGCTCCGCAGTCGCTGGGAGCAGGAGCGGAGCGCGATTCAGGGCGTCTCGCAGCTGCGCGAGGAGATCGACCGGACCAAGGTCGAGATCGAGCAGGCCCAGCGCGCCTACGACCTGAACAAGGCGGCCGAGCTGACCTACGGCAAGCTGCGCGACCTCGAGCAGAAGCTGCAACAGGCCGAGGCCGCTCCCAGTTCGCCCGAGGGCGACCGCCTGCTGAAGGAGGAGGTCGACGCCGAGGACATCGCCGAGGTGGTCAGCCGCTGGACCGGCGTTCCGGTCAGCCGGCTGATGGAGGGCGAGCTCGAGAAGCTGCTGAAGATGGAGGAGCGGCTGCACGGCCGGGTGATCGGCCAGGACGAGGCGCTGAGCGCGGTCGCGAACGCGATTCGGCGGTCGCGAGCGGGCCTCTCCGACCCGAACCGGCCGCTCGGCAGCTTCCTCTTCCTCGGCCCGACCGGGGTCGGCAAGACCGAGCTGGCGAAGGCGCTGGCGGAGTACCTGTTCGACGACGAGCACGCCATGATCCGGATCGACATGTCGGAGTACATGGAGAAGCACGCGGTCAGCCGCCTGATCGGCGCGCCCCCGGGCTATGTCGGCTACGAGGAGGGCGGCCAGCTGACCGAGGCGGTCCGCCGCCGGCCCTACAGCGTGATCCTGCTCGACGAGGTTGAGAAGGCGCACCCGGACGTCTTCAACGTCCTGCTCCAGATCCTCGACGACGGGCGCGCGACCGACGGCCAAGGGCGCACGGTCGACTTCCGCAACACGGTGATCATCATGACCAGCAACCTCGGCTCCCAGCTGATCCAGACCTTCGGCCCGGGTCAGGAGGAGGAGATGAAGGCGGCGGTGCTGGAAGTGCTGCGCGGCCAGTTCCGGCCGGAGTTCCTGAACCGGATCGACGAGATCGTCGTCTTCAAGCCGCTGACCCGGAGCCAGCTGGCGGAGATCGTCCAGATCCAGCTCGACGCGGTCGCCAAGCGCCTTGCCGAGCGGCAGATCACGCTCGAGGCGACGCCGGCGGCGAAGGAATGGCTCGGCAACCGGGGCTACGACCCCGCCTTCGGGGCGCGGCCGCTGAAGCGGCTGATCCAGAAGGAAGTGCTCGACACCCTCGCCCGCAAGGTGATCGCCGGCGAGGTGAAGGAGGGCGAGACCGTCGTCATCGACACGAAGGACGGCGCGCTCGTCTTCAAGCCGAGCCTGAGCGGGGCACCGCTCGTCGCGTAGCCGCACGCAGGATCGGGCGGGCCGGGGGAGCACATCGTGCTCCCCCGGCCCGTTCCGTGCCCGAACCGTCCGGGGCGCGAGCGGCGGCTATACTTGCCGCAGCGGCGCGGTCGGCACGACCCGGAGGTGGCGCGTGGAACTGGTGGGTGGCCTGATCAAGGCGGGGATCACGATTGCCGTCCTCGCGCTGATCATGATGGCGCTGGCCGCGCTCTTCATGATCATCTTCGGCATCGCGACGGGCATCGACGACAACATGACCAAGTAGGCGACGAGGGTGGGCGATCTCTCGACGCTGGCCCGGTTTCTCGTCGCGGCGGGCCTTTGCCTTGCCGCGGTCGGCGGCCTGATCCTGCTGGCCGGGCGGGTTCCGGGGCTGGACTGGCTCGGTCGGCTGCCCGGCGACTTCACGGTGCGCAAGGGCCCGGTCACGATCTTCGCCCCGATTGCCACCTCGATTCTCCTCAGCCTGCTCCTCACCCTGATCCTCAACGTCATCGCGCGTCGCTGACCGCCGCACCGGAATCGCAGTGCGACCCGCGTCGTCCTGGACGGCGAGCGGCTGCCTGCGCCGGTTGCGCGGTCGACATCTCCTGTTGCCCCTTGTGCCCGGAGGCCCGTTCGACGCCGGTCGGCGTGCGGCCACCGTCGACCCCGGCGGGCGGCCGTCCCGCGTCGGGCAGGGTGCGGAAGGGCGCGTGGTACAGTCTCGGGACCGCCGTTCGCGGCGACCGATCCAGACCGCCGGACGTACCGGCCACGCAGTGAACGACGGCGACGGCTGCCGTCCGGGGGTGATGGCGATGCAGGCATTCTCGCTGCCCGCGAAGCGCAGCCTTGGCACCTCGCCCCGGCGCGGGGCGATGCCCGCAATCCTCAGGTTCGGCCTCGTGCTGATGCTGCTGCCGACGACGCTGCTCGCGCCGCGGGCGGATGCCCAAGGCACGAGGACGGCCACCACCGCCGCGGCCGCGCCGGTCGACAGCCTGGCCTACATCGAGATCCCGCTGGACGAGCGGTCGGAGCAGTGGCAACTCGGCCGCGCCCTGATCGACCGGGCCGGATTCGGCCCGCTGCTGGACCAGGCGCTGGCGGAGGGCCTGACCGACGAGCACGGGAACCGACTCCCGCTCGACGCCGTCCTCGGCGGCGAGGCCGGGGTGGTCCTCAGCACGTCGCTCCTCTCGCAGGCGGCGGCCGAGACCGGCCTGAGCACCGACCTGAGCGATCTCTCCAGCCTGCTCGGCACGCCGGAGGCCGCCTCGGGCCGAGCGTCGGGCGCCCAGGGCTTCGCAGTCGTTCTCGACGCCCGCGCCCCGGACACCGCGTTCGCCGCGGTCACGGCGGTCGTCGGCGACCGGGCTGCCGAGAACGGCACGACGGTGCAGACGACCGACCACGCCGGGGTGACCATCACCTCTGCCGCCGGCGGCAGCGGCGACGGGATGGCCGTCGCCCGCGTCGGCGACCACGTGCTGCTCGCTTCCGACCCGGCCGACCTCGCGGGGCCGATCGAGGCCGCGACGGGCACCACGCCGTCCTTGGCCGACGCCGCGCCGTTCCAGAAGGCGCGGCAGGTGCTGGGCGGCGACGACCTGCTCTTCGCCTTCGTCAACGGGCCGGCGGCGGCTCGGGCGGAAGGCGCGCTGGGCGCGCTTGGGCCGGCGGGCGGCACCTTGCTGCACACGGAGCGGTACTCCGCGCTGCAAGTCAAGGCCGACCAGCCAGGGCTCCGCATCGAAACGGTCGCGATGTCGGCCGACGGCACCCCGATCGCCGACGCGGCCGCGCCCTACGTTTCGGCGTTGGCCAGCAAGGCCCCCGGCGACGCGGCGCTCTTCCTGAGCGGCATGGACCTCGGCAAGACCGGTTTCCTCGACGCGCTCGGCGCGGTCGGGCTGCAGGTGATGCTCGGCACGAGCGGGCTCGGGCCGACCCCGGACGCGACCGCCGACCCGGCGGCCCAGATCGCCGCCCAGTATGCCGCGCTGGCCGGCCTGATCGGCTTCAACCCGCAGACCGACCTGATTCACCAGCTGAGCGGCGAGTACGGGCTCTGGCTGAGCGGGATGAGCGACCCGTCCCAGCTCGGCATCCTCTTCGCGTCGGGCGTCAGCGACCCGGCGACCGTCGGCAACGTCCTCTCGCAGATCACGATTCTGGCCCAAGGGGGGGCCAGTTCGGAGGGCGGGGTGTCCACCCGACAAGTCGGCGACTCCAGCGTCACCACCGTGCCGACCGGCCCGGGCGGCCCGCCGCTGGAGTTCGGCCTAGTCGACGGCCAGTTGGTCGTCGCCGCGGGGAGCGGCATCGACCAGTTCGTCGGCGGATCCAATCGGGCCAGCCTCGCCGACAACGCGCAGTACCAGGCCGTGATGTCGGCGCTGCCGAGCGAGTCGAACGGTTCGCTCTACGCCGACCTGACCCAGCTCCTGCCGCTGGTCACACAGGCGGGGCAGTCGACGGCCAGCGACATCAGCGAATCGACGATCAAGGACGACAGCCCGGACTGCGCCAAGTTCTCCAGCCAGGAAGAGGCGCAGAAGGCGTACGACTCGCTGGCGGAAGGCACCTTCGACCTCGACCGCAACTTCAACGGCATCGCCTGCGAGGACTTCTTCGCCGCTCCGGCGAGCGGTGGCAACGAGCCTGCGATGGCTGGCATCGAGGGGCTCGACCTTTCGGCCTTGAAGGCGTTCGGCCTGGTGGCGTTCGACCAGGACGGTATGCGACGAACCTCGTCGATTCTCTACGTCGGAGAGCCCGGCTCCTGAACGAGGCCGCGGCAACGAGAGCAAGAGGGGAGAACCCATGTCGTTGACGATCCCGACCCGACACCGCCCGTTCGCCCGACTGGCGGGCCGGGCGGCGCAGGGCTTGGTGGCCGCGAGCCTCGCGTTGTCGCTCGCGGTGCCGCTGCTGCCGGCGCAGGCCCAGGCCGCCGCCGCGCCGGTGACCGCCAAGGCGGCCCCGGCCGGGACCGCGATCTTCGCCGAGCTCAACACTGACCTTGACTCGCCACAGTGGCAGCAGGCGGGCGAGCTGATGGCGCGACTCGGGGTGCCCGACGCGCTCGACCAGGTGCGCGCCGCGGCGGTCGACACCCACGGCGAGCAGGGGATGGGCCAGCCGCCGACCCCCGCCCAGCTCGAGGCACTGCTCGGCGGCGAGATGGCGATCGCCGTCGAGCCGGAGACGATCTCGTCGTTCGTGGAGAAGGCGCTCGACGCCCCGCTCGACGAGGACGGCGAGCCGATGCTCGAGCACCACGACCGCCCGTACGACATGCCGGGCGTGGCGGTGATCATCGCCCCGAGCAACATGGACGTTGCCTGGGGCTACGTCCAGCAGCAACTCGCGGCCTTGGCGACGCGGAACGGCACGCAGGTCGCGTCCGTCGAGCATGACGGGGTCGTGCTCCTCTCCGTGGCCGCGCCGGAGGAGTCCGCGGCGACGCCGGTCGCCGACACGGGCGACATGGACCACGACGACATGATGCCGGGCGGCAGCGCGGCGGCGAAGGTGGGCGACCTGATCGTCGCCGCGACCTCGGCCGACAGCCTGCAGCCGTTCCTCGACACGGCGACCGGGGCCGCCCCGTCGCTCGCCGATTCCGCCGAGATGCAGGACGTGCTGGCGAACCTGCCGACCTTTGAAGGGCTCGGGTTCGCGTACGCCGATTCCGCCAAGGTGTGGGACGGCTTCAGCGCCGAAACCAAGGCCGACATGAACCAGATTCTGCCGATGTACGCCAACATGGGCGACAAGGCGTGGCAGGTGCACGGTGGTGGCATCGTCTGGACCGACCAGAACGGCTTCCGGATGGACAGCATCGCGATCGGCGCGAACGGAGCCAGCCTCGCCGACTTGGTGCCGGCCAACGGCCCGATCGCGGGCGAGCAGAAGGTCGCCGACGACACCGCGGTCTTCATCGCCGGCGACGCGCCGAAGGGTTCGTGGGACAGCGCCGCGAACAGCGTCGCGGAACTGGTCAACACCGGCATGGCCGACGCCGACAGCATGATGGGCACGCCGGCCGCGGTGCCGCAACCGCCGGCGACGCTGCGCGACGTGCTGCGCCAACAGACGTCGGGCGACGCGGCGGCTCAGGCGGCCGGCGTGCTGGGCTTCAACCTGAAGGACGACTTCTTCGGCCAGTTCAGCGGGCCGTACACGATCGCCCTCGGCCTGCCGGCCTTCGGGTCGACCGGCCTCGACTTCAACGCGGTCTTCGCCAGCAACGTCGACGACGCGGCAACGGTCGCGACCTCGGCCGAGAAGATCGCCCGCCTGATCGGCAAGCTGGGCAGCGAGGAGGGCGGCGCGGCCACGGTGAGCTCGCGTGCGGTCGGCAGTGACAAGGTCTACTCGGTGGCGGACACGTCGGGGGCGGGGATGCCGCCGATCGAGTTCGGCGTGGTCGGCCAGAGCTTCGCGATCGGCGCGGGCAAGGGGATCGACAACTTCGCCAACGGCCCGGCGACGGCGCTGGCGAGCAACCCGCGGTACCAGCAGACGATGGCGCTGCTGCCCGCCGACAAGTCGCAGGTCGTCTACGTCGACCTGAAGTCGATCGTGACGCTGGTCAACGCCTTCACCGGCGCGGGGATGGCGGCGATGCCGGACGCCGACGCGTCGTGCGCGGCGTTCTCCGACCAGGCGGCGGCGCAGGCGGCGTTCGACGCCGACCCGATGACCAACACCGCGCTCGACCAGAACTTCAACGGGGTGGTCTGCGAGGACTTCTTCGCCGCCGCCACGCCGGAGGCGAGCCCGGTCCCGAGCGGCAGTCTCGAGAACCTCGAGGCCTTCGGCTCGGTGACGTACGAGAAGGACGGCAAGATCGGATCCAGCGCGATCCTGGTCGTCGCCGGTTCGTAGCCGGTTCACGCTGACGACGGCCGGGGACGCGCGGTCCCCGGCCGTCGCCTGTTCCGACACGCGACCGCAGGCGCCGAAAAGGAACCGCTGCCCGTGGCAGGACGTTAGTCAGGGTGGGCGCGGGCGGCGACGACCGCGCCCGCGCCATACTTTGCTGCCAGACGGACGACCCGGCTGCGACCAGCGCGCAACGGAGGACACCCCAGCATGACGGACGGTCGGCGACCGGCGCGGCTCAGCCCGCGGGAGCGGGCGGAACTGGGCCGCTATCGGCAGGCGCTGACGGGCTTGAACCCGTCGCCGACGCGCCGCGACCTGCTGCGATGGGGCGCGCTGGCGGCGGGCGCGGTGGCGACCGCGCGGCTCGGGATCGGGCCGGGCGCGCCGGCGGTCGCCGCGCCGCTCGGGCAGGACGCGACGCCACCCGCCGGCGGGGCGTCAATCACTGTGCCGTTCGACGCCTACGGCCAGTCGGTCACGCTCGACCCGCACCGCTCCGCCGACTACGGCGGCTTCTGGGTCGTCTACCCGAACGTCTGGGCGGGGCTGCTGCGCTTCGACGAGAACGGGCGGGTTCAGCGCGACCTCGCCGAAGCCGCGATCGTGACCCCGGACGGACTCACCTACCAGTTCACGATCCGCCAGGACGCCGCCTACGCCTCCGGCAAGCCGGTGCTGGCGAGCCACTTCGTCCAATCGTGGAACCGGGCGCTCGATCCGGCCAACCCTTCCCCGCTGGCCCATTTCTTCCAGGACGTGGAGGGGTACGACGATTGGATGAGCGGCACGCAAGGGGCGCAGCTCGGGCTCCTCGCGCCGGACGACCGCACCGTGCAGATCAAGCTGTCGCAGGCGCGCACGTTCCTGCCGTCGTACATCGCGTCGTTCGTCTGGTCGGTGATCGACCCCGACGTGCTGGCGCAGGTCGGGGAGCAGGACTTCGTCCTCAACCAAGCGGGTGCCGGGCCGTGGCAGTTCACCGAGCTGCAGACCGACACCCGGTTCACGATGGAGCCGAACCCGCACTACTACGGCGGCAACTCGCCGACGATCTCGCAGATCGTCTGGCCGATCTTCACCGGACCGGACGCGGCCAAGGACGCGCTCGACCTCTACCGGCAGGACCAAGCCGTCTCCGCCGACGTGCCGCTCTCGCTGCTCGAAACCGTGCAGGGGGACCAGACCCTCGCCTCGGAACTGGTCCGCCTCGACAAGACGCCCGGCTCCGTGCGCGGGCTGGCGATGGACTTCAACCAGCCGCCGTTCAACGACGTCCGAGTGCGCCAAGCGTTCGGGCTGGCGTTCGACCGGGCCAAGTACCAGGAGATCTACCGCGACACGTGGGTGCCGACCGGCGTCTTCACGCCGCCGGTGGTGACTGCCCTCTCCGGCTACACGCCGCCGGACCCGATGGGTTTCGATGTCGACCAGGCGCGCCAGCTGCTCGCCGACGCCGGCTTCGGCGACGGCCAGAACCTGCCGCCGATCACCATCTACCATCCCTCCGGCGAGAGCGACGAGGAACTCGACCGGATTCGGCAGGTGCTGACCATGCTCGCCAACAACCTCGGGATCAAGCTCAGCTTCGACCGGACCAAGTCGCAGGACGAGATCGAGCAGATCCGGCAGGACAACGGCGGCCTCCAGCTGGCGATCATGTGGTGGCAGAACGTGACCGAGACGCCGCACCTGATGGACGAGGTGCTCAACCCGGACTCGCCGTACATGCAGGGGTGGTTCAACTGGTCGCCCGACTTGCAGCCGACCGGCGACGCCGACCCGGGCGCGGACGCCAAGGCGTTCGCCGACCTGATGGCCCAGGCGGTGGTGGAGATGGACCAAGGGAAGCGCAACGCCCTCTACCAGCAGGGCGAGGCACTGGCCCTCAAGAACGCGGTCTACGTGCCGATCGCGAACTGGACCCCGATGTTCGTCCAGAAGCCGTACCTGACCGGCACCCGCCAAGGCACATGGACGGGCCGGTTCCCGGCCTTGTTCGACAAGGACGTCAACGTCGCGTCGTAGACGGCGGCCGAGGGGACGGCGGGAAGGGCGGACCGACGGGGTGGGCGACGATCACGGCAGCCTGACCGAGCGTCTGGCGGCGGCGCTCAACCGGGCGCGAGCCGCGGGCATCGACGACGCCACGCGCGCGGCGGCCAAGCGGTTCGTCCTCGACACGCTCGCCTGCGCCATGGCCGGCACGCTGACGCCGCCCGGTCGGATGCTGCTGGCGGAAGGGCGGCGTCGCGGGCCGGGGCCGGCCGACGTGCTCGCGCTCGACGGCGGGCGCGACGACGAAACGGCGGCGCAGGTCAACGGCGGCCTTGCCCATATCGTCGAGATGGACGACCTCGACCGGGCGTCGGTGGTCCACCCGGGGTGCGTCGTGGTGCCGGCGGCGCTCGCGGTGGCCGAGGCGACGGGGGCGAGCGGCACGGCGTTCCTCGACGCCGTCGTCGTCGGCTACGAGGCGGCCCTGCGCGTCGGCGAGTCGGTCGGGCGCAGCCACTACGCCCAGTTCCACAACACGGCGACCTGCGGCCCCTACGGGTCGGCAGCGGCGGCCGCCGCGCTGCTCGGGCTGGACGACGAGCGGACGGTCTGGGCACTCGGCAACGCCGGCAGCATCGCCGGCGGTCTCTGGCAGTTCAACCGCGACGGGGCGATGACCAAGCATCTCCATGCCGGGCGGGCCGCGGCGAACGGCGTCCTCGCGGCCCGTCTCGCGGCCGACGGCTTCACCGGCGCGCGCGAGGTGCTGGAAGGGGCGCAAGGTCTGTATGCCGGCACCTCCACGGACGCGAGTCCGGAACGGGTGACGGAGGGACTGGACCGACTCGGCGGCGCGACCCCGTGGCGCATTCACGGCGTGTCGGTGAAGCCGCACGCCTCCTGCCGACACACCCACCCGGCGGTGGACGCCGCGCTCGCCTTGCGTCGGCAACTGGGGGACGGCGTGGCGGCCGCGGCCCGTGCCGTGACGGTCGAGACCTACGGTGCGGCGCTCGCCGTCACCGACGCGCCCGACCCGCGCAATCCCTACCAGGCGAAGTTCAGCCTGCAGTACACGGTCGCGCAGGCGCTGCTGCACGGTCGGGTGGGCTTGACCGACTTCGGGCCGGAGCGGCTCGACGACCCGAACCTGCGGGCGGTGATGGGACGGGTCGGACTGTGCGTCGACCCGGAGATCGACGCGCGGTACCCGGCAGGCTGGGGAGCGCGGGTGCGGATCGGGCTCGCGGACGGGCAGGAGCGGACGGCGCAGGTCGATGCCCCGGTTGGCGACCCCGAAGCGCCGGTGGACGAGGCGGCGATGCGGCAGAAAGTCGCGAACTTGCTGCTTGGCACGCGCTGGTCCGGCAGGGCCGACGCGATTGCCGACGAAGTGGACGGGCTCGATCGCCACGGGTCGATGGCGGGCTGGTTGGCCGGTCTACCGAGGGTGTAGCCTCGCCAGCCGACTCCGCGGTGGGCAGGGGTCGGTCTCGACCGGGTGGCCGGGGCGGTTCCGCAAGCGCGGAACCGCCCCGACGAGGTTCGGGGAACGACGCTACTTCGCCGACTCGGCGGTTGGCGCGGGGGCCGCGCTCTTGTCGCGGAGGACGGCCCAGCCGCCGGTCATGCCGGCGTCGCTGACCCCGTAGAAGGTGCGGACGCCGTCGCCGCGGTAGACGAGGTTGAACCGCCGGTCGCCGCCGCGCAGCCTGTAGCCGCGGGCGAGCCCGTGGTCGCCGCGCCACTTGACCGACGCCGGGTCGATCTCGCCCTCCTCGTACTGGGTGATGGCGGACCGGAGCAGGCGGCGCTCCGTGTCTCGGGTGACGTTCGAGATCAGCTTGTGGTACCGGAGGTCGCGGATCGTGTAGTAGGTCGTCCCGTCCTGCTCGAACGAGTCGATCACCTCGATCCCGGTGGTCGGCGCGATCGGGTCGGGCTCGACCGGCTCCTCCGTCACCTCGAGGCCGACCGGCGCGCTGGCGGGCACCGGGGTCGACGACTCGGGGCTCGGGCTCGCCTTGGCGGCGGGCTGGTGCCGGTGCTTGTTCCCGCCGGAGCGGGCCGGGGCCGGCTCCGCTGCCGGAACGGTGGGCACCGCTGGGGTGGTCACCTCGACCGGGGTCGAGATCAGCACTTCGACGGGGGCGGCCCTTGGCACCGCGAGGTCGCCGCGCACCATCGCCACGATCTCGTCCCGAGAGGCCGGCTCGGATTCGGCGCCGCGGCGGACGAAGATCGAACCGGCGAGGGTGTATGGGCGCTCGCTGCCGCGCGGGACGTCGACCCGCAGCACGGTCTTGTCGCCCGAGACGAGCGGGGTGATCTCGACCGGCAGCGCCGGGGAGAGGCCTTCGGCGAGTCCCTGCCGGATGTCCTGCTCGGCGGCGGCGGCGTCGGGCACCCCGGCGATCGCCCGCTTCTCGGAGGCGTTCGCTCCGACGTAGACCGTGCCGCCCGATGAGTTGGCCATCGCGGCGATGTCGCGCAGGGCGAGCGCGAGGCCCGTCCCGGCCCGGCGGGAGGCGATGCTCTCGTGGAACGCGAGAACGTCGCCGGGGCCGTCGAGCCGCGCGGCCTTGACCGGGTCGTCCGGCACCGGGGAGAACGGTCGCGTCCGCTCGAAGTCGTCGCCGCGGAAGAGGTCGCGGATCGCCGCGAACGACACCTCCGGCAGAAGCATCTCGGTCGGCCGGTCGCCGATCCCGAGGTTCGACTCGCGGTCCGGGTCGCGCTCGAGCCGGTGGGCGTCCGAGCCTTGGATGCAGTGCATCCGGCGCGGGTACTCCGGCTTCGTGCCGTTGAAGAAGCGAGCGGTCGAGCGCCGGTGCGGGCCGAGCGCGAGATCGGTCACCTCCAGCGCGGCCAGCCGCGGATCCTGCGTGTAGGCGATCTTCGTCTGGCCGCCGAAGCGCAACCCCTGCATGGCGACGCCGTGCGTGGAGTTGACGTGCGCGCCGATGACGATCGCGCCGTGGTCCGCGAGCAGTTCGTAGGCGCGGAGGACGTCAGAGGTCGCGCCCACCTCGCCGCTGCCGAACCGCTCCTCCGGCACGCCGAGGGTGAGCAGCAGGTGCTCCATCTTCCGGACCGAGGTGCCGGCGGGGAAGATCGCCAGAACGTGGAACCCGAACTGCGCCGTGAACTCGAAGCCGGGCAGCAAGAGCACCGTGGCGAGCAGCCGACGGTACTCCTGCAGGCGTTCGGCCTCGGCCGGCTCGATCCGCTTCAGGTCCTCGAGCAGTTCCAGGTCCTCGATCTCGCGCCAGAGGTCGGCATAGCCGCGGACCGAGTTGTGGTCGGTGAAGGCGATGACGTCGAGGCCGCGCTCCTCGGCCCGGCGCAGGATGTCGAGGTAGGAGACACCCGGTTGCTGGTAGTCGACGGAGCCGGGCGTGTGGATGTGGAGATCGGCCCTGCGCCAAGCGAGGCCGGTCGCCGGATTGTCGGGCTCGGAGGCGACTGGGAGGTCGCTCCGGCCGTTGGTGGGCGTCGTCACGGACGAGCGCGTCGCCGTTGGGGCCGTGGCGTCGGTCGCCGGCGGCACCCGCGTCGCAGCGCTCCCGCGACGAGGGCGTGTGGATGGGATTGGGGACTCCTTTCGCGATCGGGGCCGCAAGCGGCACTCCGCCGAACGGAACGCAAGTCGTTCCGTCGCTAGGAAAGTATATGCTGCGGTGGCAAGCCCTTGTCCCTGCGGCACATTCGGATCGGGACGATCGGGAAACCGACAGGACGGGGGTTGGCGTACACTCGGGCGAGGGGTTCGGGACCGCCGTGCCTAGGGTTGGGGTGCGTGCTGCGCGTCCTGGCCTGACCCGGGGACGCTGCGGGAACGTCGGGAGCCACAGCTCGTGCAGATTCCGCAGTTCGAGATGCCGCTGCTGCTTGACGCGCTGTTCGCGGTGGTCATCCTGCTCTTCGTGCCGTTCGGCATCCGGCGCGGCGTGGCGCGCGAGGCGTTCGTCTCGGCCGCCCTGCTGCTGTCGGGACTGGTCGCCAACGCCTGGGGACCGGCGTGGGGCGACTGGATCGCGGCAGCGGTCGGGGTCGATGCCAACCTCGCCCGGTTCGTCGTCACCATGCTGATCCTGCTGGTCGGCTTGCTCGTCCTCGGTTGGGGCTCGGGCGGGCTGGTGCCGCGCGCGCCGATGGGCCTCGCCTCGCGGCTGGTGGGCGGACTGCTGGCGGCGTTCAACGCGGCCTACCTGCTGTCGCTGGTGCTCGCGGCCTACGAGCGCGACCTCGGGTCCGGCGCGGAGGTGTCGGGCACGGTGATCGGCGGCGAGCTGCTGCGCGACCTGAACCGGCTGCTGTTGGCGGCGGCGGCGGTGCTGCTCGTCTGCGGCCTCTTCGGCTGGCTGGTCCGCGGCCGGTCCGACGTTGGCGGCCCGGTGATGATCGGCGGCCCCGCCCCCGTCCGACCCGTCGGCGACACCTACGGCTACGAGACCGCGAAGCAGGAGCCGGTCGCCTCTGGCGTCGCTGCCCCGCGACTGGCCGAGACCGCCCCGCTGCCGTCGGCGCGGCCCAGCGAGGAGGCGGACGGGGCATGGTGGCGGCCGCCGTCCCCCGGTCCACCGTCGAACGGCCATGCCGTCGACACCGGTCCGGTCGACACCCACGGCGTCGCACCGGGCGGCGGCTCGAGTTGGCAGCAGTGGCGCGACCAAGCCTACGGCAAGACGGTCGAACTGCCGAGCAGCGAGGGCGGTCGCCGGTTCGGCGGCGCGCCGACCGCCGGCGCGGACGACCGGGAGCGGTGCCCAACCTGCGGGGCGCGGGTTTCCCCGGGCGACCTGTTCTGCCCGTCGTGCGGCAAGACGCTCTGAGGCGCGACAGGTCTCGGTCTGCGTGCCATCCGCCCGCCCGGCGTGGGCCGCGTTGAACCCGCCGAGCCTGCGTTGTGACCACGTTGCACCCAGCGGGATAGCGGACAGCGGTAGGTATCTGCTCGATAGCGGTCTTCGCATCTCGCGGCCGGACCCGCCGGAGACGCCCTCACCCCCCAGCCCCCTCTCCCGCGGCGGCGGGAGAGGGGGAGAAAGAGGCTCAGGGGAGGGCCAAGCCCTCCCCCGAACCCCCGGATTGCCGCGGCGCGGCCGCTTATCGGTCGCCTTTCCAACGGAGACCTCCCCCGGTCAGGCGGCGGCGGGAGAGGGGGAGATGCAGGCTCAGGGGAGGGCCAAGCGCTCTCCCGGACCCCCGGATTGCCGCGGCGCGGCGGCTTCCCGATGGAGACCTACCCTTGTCAGCCGCGGCGGCGGGAGAGGGGAGCAACTGGATCGTGGGAGGGCCAAGCCCTCCCCCGAATCCCCCAATTGCCGTGGCGCGGCCGCTTTCCAGCCTCATACCAACGGAGACCTGCTCCTGTCAGGGCGGGTGGAGGGCCGGCCGTGCGCCCGGGCCAGGTCGGCTGCCCATACAATGGCCTCGTGACGAACGTGGCGGGTTCGGCGTGCATGCCGTCCGCCGTCAGGAGGACCAACCCGTGGCTCAGACCGTCCCCGCCGTTGACTTGGAAGGTGCCCGCGCCGCCGCGCTCGCCGCGCTCGACGCTTCGGCTGACAGTCTCGTCCGGCTGTCGAAGTACATCCACAGCAACCCGGAGATCGCGCTCGAGGAGGTGAAGGCGAGCGCCGCCTGCGCCGAGTTCCTCGACGAGCGCGGGTTCGCGGTCGAGCGGGGCGTGGCTGACCTGCCGACTGCCTTCTCGGCCAAGGTCGGCCAGACCGGACCGACCATCGGCTTCCTCTCGGAGTACGACGCGCTGCCCGGGCTCGGGCACGGCTGCGGCCACAATCTGATCGCGATCGCCGGCGTCGGTGCGGGCATCGGGCTGTCGGCTGCCTTGCCGTACCTCGGCACCGGACGGGTCGCGGTCTTCGGCACGCCCGCCGAAGAGGCGGTCGGCGGCAAGATCATCATGGCCGACGCCGGGGTGTTCGAGGGCGTCGACGCGGCGCTCGGGGCCCACCCGGGAACCAGCGAGGCGGTCTGCCCGACCGTGGAGGGGAGCGGCCAGTCGCTGGCGTGCCGGCTGGTCCGGATTGCCTTCCACGGACAGGCGGCGCACGCCGCGGCCGACCCGCACAACGGCCGCAACGCACTCAACGCCGTGATCGAGACCTTCAACGGGATCAACGCGCTGCGCCAGCACGTCCGGACCGACGTCCGCATCCACGGCATCATCACGCACGGCGGCGACGTGCCGAACGTCGTGCCCGCCTTCGCCCAGGCGGAGTTCTTCGTCCGCGGCGCGACGCTTGCCTCGATGGACGAGGTGACCGAGAAGGTGCGCAAGGTCGCCGAGGGCGCGGCCCTGATGACGGGATGCGAACTCGACTTCCAGATGCCGGAGCCGGCCAACGCCGACATGATCACCAACCACGCGGTGGCGCGCCGCCTGAAGCAGCACCTCGACCGCGTCGGCCTGCGGATGAACGAAGCCAAGCCGGAACCGGCCAACGGCTCGACCGACTGGGCGAACGTCAGCTACGTCGTGCCGTCGGTCGAGACCAGCTACCCGATCCTCGACCGGGTCTGCACGTGGCACTCGCCCGACGTGGTCGCGGCCTCCGACTCGGAGCTCGGCTACGGCAACACGCTGCTGGTGGCGAAGGCGATGGCGCTGACCGGAATCGACCTGATCGCCGACCCGGTCTTCCTGGCCGACGTCAAGGCCGAGTTCGAGCGGTCGCGGGCGGTCCGGCAGGCAACCAAGTAGGATCGGGCCGAGCCGGTCACGGCAGCGGCGTCGCGGCGGGCGGCGTCGCTGCCGGCGTCCCCTCGGGCACCAGCAGTCCCTCTCGCGGCGGCACGATGCCATGGTCGCCAAGGGCGATCGTTGCCGCCTCGCCGGGGAAGACGCGCCGCGCCCACGCGAGAGGGGGATCCGGCTCTGCGCGGACCTCGTCGCCGTCGACCGCGCCGGACGCCGCGACCAATCCGGCTGGGGCAAGTACGGCCACCGCCGCCAAGGGAGCGGCACCGGCCACCACCAGGGCGTCGGCCCGCTGGGCCGGGAACGCGGTGGCGGCAGCGCCGTCGGAGAGGACGACGACCCGGTCGCCGTCGTGGGTGACCGTCACACGCCAGATGTCGGTCCGCTTCGGGTCCGGCGCGCTCGACCACGGCTCCAGCGTGACGCCGACGCCGTTCGGCAACTGCATCTGCTGGGTTCGGGCCATCGCGGGCACGTCGGCAAGGGGATCGCCGGTGGACGTCGGTCCCGGACTGACCAGCGTCCAGAAGGAGCGGACGTGGGGATTGCCGACGAGGGCTTGGGCGACGCGGCGGTTTGCGTCGGTCCCGACGTTGACGACGGCGTCGATCCGGCGGGCGGACCACGGCTGGACGCTGCTCAGGGCGTTGCCGAACGCGACCGGGTCGTCGCCGTCGGCGAGCAGGATGCGGGCCTCGCCGGCGAGGACGAGCACGGAGAGCGCGCTGCCGGACCCGAGCACGACCACGGCTGGCTTGGTCCAGTCGCGGCGTTGCAGGGCGGCTGCGGGTCCGAAGACGAGGACGGTCACCGCGAAGGCGGCGAGTGCGACCTTGAGCGTGCCCTGCCAGCCGGAGCCGGACGTCATCCGCCGTTGTCTTTGCGCTGGTCGTAGACGACCAGCGTCAGCCGGCTGTTGGGGTCGACCCAGTCGCCGAACTGGTGGTTCTGGATGCCGACGACGTCGCCGTCCTCGATCTTCTGGGCGTCGAGGTCGACGCCGCCCGCCTCGATGGTGGAGCGGCCGACGCCGTCGCTGCCGGTGACGCGGAACCCGGCTTGCTCCAGTTGCCGCTTGGCGCGGTCGCCGGCCATGCCGAACACGTCCGGCGGTATTTGGACCTTGTTGCCGACGCTGACTTGGAGCGTGACGGTCTGACCGGCGTTGGCGTGGTGCGCCGGGTCGACGGCGACGACCGAGCCCTTGGGCACATCCTTGCTGCCAATCTCCTGCCGCGCCACGTCGAGGCCGGCCTCGCGCAGGCGCACCTCGGCCCGGTCGGCCGGCACGCCGACCAGCTTCATCGTGTCGAGGTCAAACCCGGGGGGGCCGGAACTCGGCTGCACGGTGACGGTCGACCCGACGGCTGTCGGCGAGCCGGCGTCCGGCGTCTGGCGGGCGATCTGCCCGGCCGGCACCGCGTCGCTGGCGACCGGGTCGCCGACCTCGAGCCTCAGGCCGAGGGCGTCGAGCTGGGCGCGGGCGGCGTCGGGGGTCTGCCCGACCAGTTGCGGCATCGCCACCGGCGCGGGGGTCGGGCTCGACGCGGGCGTCGGCTCCGCGACGGGCGGATCGACGACCGGCGCGATCGTGGGCGGCCCCCCGCTCCCCGGGTTTGCCACGTCGGCCGACGCGCTGCTGCCGTCGCCCGCGGCGGGCGTCTGGGCCGCGGCGACGACGCTCGGCGCGGCGACCGGGCCTGCACCGAAGCCGGGAATGCGCCGGGCGTTCTGGAAGCCGAACCAGATCAGCGCGGCGACGCCGAGCAGGAGGAGCAAGCCGACCCACCACGCCGACCCGCCCCGCCGCTGCTCGTCCGTGGGAGTTCGGGTCCGACCTTGGGTCGCGCCGCGCGTGTTGCCCGGCACCGTCGTTGTTCCCGGGGTGACCCACGGCGTGGTGCCGCGGCCGCCCGCGCTTTCGGGCGACCAGCCCGGCGGCAGGTAGCGACGCCAGTTGGTCATCGCCTGCGCCAGCGCGCCCGCGCTCGGGAAGCGCTGGGTCGGGTCCTTGGCGAGCGCCCGGAGGATGATCGCGTCGACCGCTGGCGGCACGGACGGCAGGAACGCGGACGGGGGCGGCGGGTCCTCGTTGACGTGCCGCATGGCGACGCCGACCGGGGTGTCGGACTCGAACGGCAGGCGTCCGGTGAGCATCTCGAAGGCCAGCACCCCGGCCGAGTAGACGTCGGACGACGGGGTGGCCATCAGGCCGCTGGCTTGCTCGGGGGAGATGTAGTGGACCGTGCCGAGACCGGTGCCGGTGGCGGTCAGGTCGCTGTCGCCGAGCCCCTTGGCGATGCCGAAGTCGACGACCTTGGCGTGGCCGTCGGTATCGACCAGCACATTCTGCGGCTTGACGTCGCGGTGGACGTAGCCGCGCTCGTGGGCGAAGTCGAGGGCCGCGCCGAGCTGGCGGAGGAGGGCGGCGACGTCGTCCGGGTGGAAGGGGGCCTCGTCGTCGATGACCTGCTTCAGCGTCGGCCCCTCGACGTACTCCATGACGAACCACGGCGTGCCTTGGTCCTCGCCGACGTCGTAGATCTGGATGATGTTCGGGTGACGGAAACCGGCCGCCGCCCGGGCCTCCCGCTCGAAGCGAGCCCGGAAGCCGGGGTCGGCCGCGTACTGGGGGCGCAGCACCTTGACCGCCACCTCGCGGCCGAGCAGCAGGTCCTGACCACGATAGACGACGGCCATGCCGCCGTCGCCGACCCGCCGGTCGATCCGGTAGCGCCCGTTGAGTGTCGTGCCTTCGGCGATCATCGGCGGGTCGGGCGCCTCCGGGGCCGAGCCGTTCGCCGCTGCTCCGCGGTCGGTTGGCTGCCCCCTCGTGCGCTAAAGGTACGCGATCTCGATCTGCGGCGGATGGGGCAGTGGCCGGCAGACGAACACGTCAGCGGCGTCGCCACACGCGATCGTGATCCGAGTCGCGAGTCGCGCCGGCTTCTCCGGGTTCCTGAACAGGACGAAGAGCGCCGGTCCGGCCCCGGAAAGCGCCACGTTCGGCGCGCCGTGCGCGCGGAGGCGTTCCGGCCATGCGGCGAGGTCCGGGCGGAGCGCGGCGAGCGGTCGCGAGAACGCGTTGCCGAGCGCGTCGGGGTCGATCCTCCCGGTCGCGGCGAGTCGCTCGGCATGGTCGCGGACCCGCTGTCCGTCGCTGAAATCGCCCGCGTCCAGCCTTGAGAAGAGGGTCGCGGTCTTGCGCGGCAGGACCACCCGCGGCGCGACGACCACGAACCAGACGTCGCGCAGCGGCGGCAGCGGGGAGAGGGTCTCGCCGCGCCCCTCGGCCAGCGCCGTGCCGCCCCGCAGCAGGAACGGCACGTCGCTGCCGAGGCCGAGCGCGACCTCAGTGAGCGCGACGTCGTCCAGCGGCAGGCTCCAGAGGGCGGTTCCGAGCCGGAGCGCCGCCGCGGCGTCGCTGCTGGCCCCGCCGAGGCCCGCGGCGGTCGGGATGCGCTTGGTGATCGCGAGGTCCGCTCCCTCGCGCTCCGTGTCGGGTCGGATCGCGGCGAGGGCCCGAACGGCGAGGTTCTGGTCGTCGGCCAGCCCCGGCAGTCCGCACCGGATGCCCGGCACCGGGGACGGTCGCAGTCGCACGTCGTCCACGATGTCGACCGCTTGGAAGATGGTGACGAGGTCGTGGTAACCGTCGGGGCGGCGACCGACCACCTCGAGCCCGAGGTTCAGCTTGGCCGGGGCGGCCACGCGGAGCGACGGCGCAACAGGTGGCCCGCTGGCCGATCGTCGATTCACAGGGCGACGGAGGCCGGGGCGGTCTCGGTCAGCCGCACCCACTCGTCGATGTCGAGCGTCTGCGCGCGGCGAGCCGGGTCGATGCCCGCGCCGGCGAGCCACGCGACCACCTCGTCCTTGGGCAGGCCGAGTTCGGCGGCGAGCGAGTTGGCGACCTGCTTCCGCTTCTGGCGGAACCCGGCGTTGACGACGCGGAAGAAGCGTTGCCGTTCCGCAGGCGGCAGCGGCGGCTCGGGCCGGACGTCGAGGATCGCGACCGCGGACTCGACCGTCGGCGGCGGGATGAAGACCGACGGGGCGACCCGGAACGCGATCCGCGGCACGGCGAAGAACTGGGTCGCGACCGACAGGACGCTCATCTGCGGCGGCCGGGCGCAGAGTCGCTCGGCCACCTCGAGTTGCAGCATGACCGTGAGCCGGCGCGGCGGTCGCGGCGACTCGAGCAGGTGGCGCAGCACGGCGGAGCCGACCGAGTAGGGGAGGTTCGCGGCGACGACATACGGTTCGTCCGGCGCGAGAAGGCTGGCGATGTCGATGTTGAGCGCGTCCCCCTCGACCACGGTCAGGCGCGGGTCGTCGCCGAACGTCCGGCGCAGGTGGGCGGCGAGCGTCGGGTCGAGTTCGATGGCGATCACCCGACCGGCCCGCGCCAGCAGTTCCGAGGTGAGGATGCCGAGGCCCGGGCCGACTTCCAGCACCGTGTCGACCGGACCGATGCCGGCCTGCTTGACGAGCCTCTGGACGATGCCGCGCTCGTAGAGAAAATGCTGGCCGAGTCCCTTCGAGGGCCGAATGCCCAGTTCCTGCATCAGCGACTGCCAGTCGCGGCGCGAGGCGGGGAGAAGCAGGGTCGGGTCGGCCGCCCGGGACTCGGTCATCGGGCCGCCGACTCGACCACCTCGACGCCGCGTCCGGGAACGGCCGACCCGATCTCCCAGACGGTGACGCTCCGTTCGGCGCAGGCGGCGAGGAAGGCGTCGGCGCGGTCCGGGTCGACGGCGAGCAGCAGCCCGCCCGACGTCTGGGGGTCGAAGAGCAGCGTCGCGACGACCGGGTCGACCCCGTCGGCCACGCGGACGCCGGGATCGCCGCCGACGAAGTGGACGCGGTTGCGGCCGAGGCCGCCGGCGACGTTCCCCTGCTCGGCGTAGGCGCGCGCTCCCGGCAGCAGCGGCACTCGCGAGGCCTCGATGCGAAGGGCAGCGTCGCCGCGTGCCGCCATCTCGGAAGCGTGCCCGAGCAGGCCGAAGCCGGTGATGTCGGTGCAGGCGTGGACGCCGTCCGTCGCCAAGGCGGCGCGCGAGGCGTCGCGGTTCAGCGTGAGCATCGCGTCGACGGCGGCTCGGACGTCGGCCGGGTCGGCATTGCCTCGCTTGAGGGCGGTGGCGACGACGCCCGTGCCAATCGGCTTGGTCAGGAACAGCCGGTCGCCGGCGCGCGCGCCGCCCTTGGTCAGGATCCGCTCGGGGTCGATGGTGCCGGTGACGGCGAGGCCGAACTTCGGCTCGGCGTCGGTCACGGTGTGGCCGCCGCCGACCACCGCGCCCGCCTCCGCCACCTTGTCGGCCGCGCCCTGGAAAATGGCGGTGACCATGGCGGGCGGCAGCGAGTCGGGAAAGCCGGCGACGTTGAGGGCGAGCAGCACCTCGCCGCCCATCGCGTAGACGTCGCTCATGCTGTTGGCGGCGGCGATCGCGCCGTAGGTCCACGGGTCGTCGACGATCGGCGTGAAGAAGTCGACCGTCTGCACGATCGCGAGGTCGTCGCGCAGGCGATAGACCGCCGCGTCGTCGGACGTTTGCAGGCCGACGACGAGGTTGGCGTTGGTCGGGAGCGTCAGCGGGCGCAGCACCTGCGCCAAGGCCGCCGGGCCGAGCTTGGCCGCTCAGCCGGCGCAGCTGGCGAGGGTGGTGAGCCGAATCTCGTCTCGGGTCTGCATCGGGCGTCCTGTCGTCGAACGGGCGCACGGGCTGCGCCGCCGGATCGGATGATAGACCGCCGCCGGGTCGGGCGGCGGCCGTTCAGCCGCCGAGCGCCGCCTCGATCTCCGCGGCGTGGTGGTCGCGATGTTCCGAGCGGTCGAGCAGATGCTCCTCGCCCCGGTCGCGGACCAACGCGACTGAGCCGTCGGGGAGGGCGGCGGTGCGGGCGTCGGCGGCGGCCATCGAACGGAGGGCGAGGTCGGCAGCGACCCGCGGCGGGATCGCGGCGAGGTAGGGCGCGAGGCTGTCGTTCACCAAGTCGTCGAGGTCGTCCGGGACCGAGACGAGCACGCCGTCGCGGTCGTGGCGGTCCCAGCGCACGAGGAGGCTCTGGTCCCAGAAGCCGATGTGGGCAAGCGTCGCCGCGACCGTCCAGCCGCCCGGCAGCACGATGCCCAATGTCGCGTCGTCGGCGCGCTCGACGATGCGCCGCAGGCGTTCGAGGCTTTCCCGGTTGCGCTCGTCGTGGGCGCGTGACACGGCACTCCCTCCGGCTGTTGGAGAAGCGTGCGCTCGCGGTCGGGCGCGCCTCGCATGGTACGCTCCGAACGGTGCCGGCATCCGGAACGCCGGTCTCTCGCCGAGACGGGGAGCCCCTGCGTGACCGATCAGTCGTCCGAGTTGCCCACGTTCACGCTCCATCTGGCACCCGAGGAACGCTGGCTCGCTGTCCGGGTCGGGGACGACTACACGCCGGAACGATTCGCCGAGGAAGGCTTCATTCACACCACGCTCGGGGACGACGAGGTGCTGGCCGTCGGCAACCGCTACTACGCCGCCGACCCGCGCCCGCACGTGGTGCTGACGGTGGACGTCGCCCGGCTCGCCGCGCCGTGGCGGTTCGACGAGGCCGGACCGCTCTACCCGCACGTCTACGGCCCGCTCAACCGCGACGCGGTGGTCGGCATCCGCCGTGCTCGGCGGGACGGCGACGGGCAATTCGTCGGCTTCGACCCCTACCCGTAGACCGGCCCCCTCGCGTGGTGCCGGGCCGATGTCGGCTCGGCGGCGTCGGCGACCGGGGTCCGGGGCAGCAGGGTCGTTGACGGCCACGGAGACAAGGCTCGCGTGTTCGCTTGGATCGGTCGGACGGCGTTTCGCTGGCGGTGGCTGGTGGTCGGCTGCTGGGCGGTGCTGCTGCTGTCCGCCCTGCCGGTGCTGCCACGGGTGCAAGAATCGCTGAAGGTCGGCGGCTTCTCGGCGTCCGGGACCGAGGCCGACCGCGCCAGCGACGCGCTGGAGCGCGAACTCGGCTTCGCGCCGTCCACCATGCTCGTCGTCTTCCAGAGCGACCGTTACCCCGCCGACAGCCCGGAGTTCCAGCGGTTGGTCGGGACGGCGATGGCCCGCGTCGGCGATGCGCCGGGGGTCACCGGCGTCGTGCTGCCGTCGGCCGACCCATCCCTCGTCTCCGCCGACCGGTCGACCGCCTACGCCATCGTCGGACTCGACCTGCCGCCGGAAGAGGCGCAACGGAGCGTGCCTGCGTTCGAGGCCGCCCTCAACCACCCGGACGGGCTGGAGATGCTCGTCGCCGGCGGCCCGGTCTTCTACCGCGACATCGAGGAGGTGAGCCAGAGCGACCTGCGGCGGGCGGAACTGGTGGCCTTCCCGTTCGCCCTCGTCGCGCTGCTGCTGGTCTTCGGGTCGGTGACGGCAGCGGGCATCCCGCTGGCGATCGGCGGGGCGGGGGTGACCGCGGTCCTGCTCACCATCTGGCTCCTGTCGACGCGGCTCGACCTCTCGATCTTCGTGCTCAACCTCGCGACGATGCTCGGGCTCGGGCTGGCCGTCGACTACTCGCTGTTCATGACCAGCCGGTTCCGGGAGGAACTGCGCCAGACTCCCGGCGAGGTCGGCCGGGCAGTGGAACGAACCGTGGCGACCGCGGGCAAGGCGGTCTTCTTCTCGGGCACCACCGTCCTGATCGGCCTGTTGGGGCTGGCCTTCTTCTCCTTCATGTTCCTTCGCTCGGTCGGCATCGCCGGGGTGGTGGTGGTCGTCTGGTCGACACTGGCGGCGCTGACGTTGCTGCCGGCCGTGCTGGGGATCGTCGGGACGCGGATCGATCGCTTCTCGCTCCGCCACGGGCCTGCCAAGACGGACGGGGAGGCCGACGGCTTCTGGGCCGGCCTCTCGCACTGGGTGATGGCGCACCCCATCGGCGTGCTGGTGCCGACGCTCGCCCTGCTGGTGCTCTTCGGGCTGCCGTTCCGGGACGCCGTCATCTCCTCGCCCGACGCGACGATCCTGCCGCCCCACCTCCCGTCGCGGCAGGCGTTCGACCTGCTGGTCGACAAGTTCGGGGCCGGGGTGATCTCGCCCTTCTTCGTCGTGCTCGAGTCGCCGGGTGGCATCGGCCGCGACGAGAACCTCGCCGCGATCGACGACCTTTCCCGCCGTCTCGCCGCCGACCCGCTCGTCACCCGGGTGGAGAGCGTCACCCCGCCGAGCCTGCCGCGGCCGGCCGCGATCGCCGCGGCCCGCCTGCAACTGGCGCTGGGCCGCACCGGGGTCGCGGAGGGGGGCACCCGGCTGGCCAACGACCACACGGCGGTGATCGTCGCCTTCAGCCGGGCGCTGCCCGCCGACCCGCGCAACAAGGCACTCCTGCAGTCGCTGCGGGAGACGCCGCCGGGGGGCGACCTGACCCTCAGCGTCGGCGGCGGCACCGCCGCGATCGTCGACGACGTGGACGCCACCTACCGGGACCTGCCGCGGGCGGCGCTGACGATCGTGGTGGCGACCTACGCGGTCTTGCTCCTCCTCTTCCGCTCGGTAGTGCTGCCGCTGAAGGCGATCCTGATGAACACGCTGTCGATCCTCGCCTCGTTCGGGGCGCTGGTCTGGGTGTTTCAGGAGGGGAACCTGAGCCACCTGCTCGGGTTCCAGCCACTGGGGTTCGTCGAGGCGTCGCTGCCGGTGATCATGTTCTGCGTGCTCTTCGGCCTCAGCATGGACTACGAGGTCTTCCTCCTCTCCCGGATTCGCGAGGAATGGGAGGCAAGCGGCGACAACACGCACGCGGTGGCCGTCGGCATGCAACGCAGCGGGCGGATCGTGACGAGCGCCGCCCTGCTGGTGGTGGTCGTCACCGGGTCGTTCGTCACCGCCGACGTGGTGCTGATCAAGCAACTCGGCTTCGGGATCGCGCTGGCGGTCCTGCTCGACGCGACCCTGATCCGGGCGCTGGTCGTGCCGGCGACGATGCGCCTGCTCGGCAGGTGGAACTGGTGGCTGCCGTCGCCATTGGCACGACTGCTCCCGGCACGGGCGTTGGCGGAGGAATCGACTCAACCATGACGATGACACGACGCACGGCCGCAGCGCGGCTCCTCGCGGGCCTGACGGCCCCGGCGGCGACGCGCCTCGGCGCCGGAACGGTGCTCGGGCAGCAGGCGACGCCCGGTCCCGCGAACGTGGTCAAGGCGAACGACGCCCCGGTGCCGATCGTCTTTCCGCGCGACGACGGCCCACACAACACGGCGATCGAGTGGTGGTACTACACCGGGCACCTGACCGCGGCCGACGGCCGCCTCTTCGGCTTCGAGAACGTGGTCTTCCGGGGTCGCTGGCAGGGCCAGGAAGGGGTCGCCGCCCACTTCGCCGTCACCGACAACGCCGCCGGCAGCTTCCACCACGCCGAGCGAATGCAGGGCATCCGCGGCGTCGTCGGCGACCGAGCGGCCCTCGACCTGACGATCGGCGACTGGGCGATGCTCGGCGAGGACGGCCGCGACCGGCTCCGCGCCAGCACGGACGGCTACGCGATCGACCTCGAGCTGACCAGCACCAAGCCCGCCGCGCTGCACGACGGAGACGGCTACATCGCCTACGGTGACGGCACGGCATCGTACTACTACTCGCGAACCCGGATGGGCGTGGCCGGTCGCCTCCGGGCCGGGGAGGAGAGCCTGCCGGTCACCGGAACGGCGTGGATGGACCACCAGTGGGGCGACTTCACCGTTTACAAGGACGGCGGCTGGGACTGGTACGCCCTGCAGCTCGACGACGGGCGCGACATCATGCTCTACCTGATCCGGGACAAGGCGGGCAACGACCTGCTGGTCGACGGCTCCGTCGTGGCGCGGGACGGCACGCTGGCCTCGCTCGGCGTGGGCGACTTCAGCGTGACACCGCACGGCACGTGGACCAGTCCCGCCACCGGCGTCCGGTACCCGGCGGGCTGGACGGTCGAGATTCCGTCCGAGCGGCTGCGGCTCGCGGTCGAGCCGACGATGCCGGACCAGGAACTCGACACCCGGCGTTCGACCGGGGTCATCTACTGGGAAGGCGAGGCCACGGTGAGCGGCATCGCCGACGGGCGGGAGGTCGACGGTCTCGCCTACGTCGAGCTGACCGGCTACGCCCCGTTCGAGCCGATCGACGTCCCGACGGCCGCCACTCCCGTCTCGTAGCGCGCCACACGGAGGCATTGCCATGGTCCAGCGACCCGACGACGACCTCGCCCGGCTGATCCCCGGCCTCGACGTGCCGAAGGCGAAGCGCTACAGCCGCGCCAAGCTCGCGATGCTGCTGGTCTCGACTCTCTGGGGCGCGGCCCGCCTTGCGTGGTTTGGCCGGGGCCGATCGGCGGCGCTGCGCGACCGGATGGTCCGCCAAGTTCCGAATCGGAGGCTGGTCGACCCGTTGTTCATCGCGGCGTCGCTGCTGCTCGGCTGGCTGACGAGCCTGCCGCTCTCCTTTCTCGGCGGCCACGCGCTCGAGCGTCGGTTCGGGTTGACCAAGCAGACGGCGCGAGGCTGGGCGGGCGACCAGGCGAAGGGGCTCGGGGTCGAATTGGCGATCGGCGTCCCGTTGGCGAGCGGGGCCTACGCCGTGATCCGACGACGGCCTCGTGACTGGTGGCTGGTGCTCTCCGCACTGGCGGTGCCCTTCACCGTCGTGTTCAGCCTGCTCGCGCCGACCGTGCTGATGCCGCTTTTCAACCGGTTCGAGCCGATCGAGGACCCCGACCTCAGACACCGGGTCGACGACTTGGCCCAGCGGGCAGGGGTCAAGGTGCGCGGCGCCTACACAATGGACATGAGTCGCCAGACCGACAAGCCGAACGCGTTCTTCGCGGGGATCGGCCGAACCAAGCGGGTGGTCCTCAGCGACACGCTGCTCGAACGGTTCGCGCCCGACGAGGTGGACGGCGTGGTCGCGCACGAACTGGGGCACCAGGCGAACGGCGACATCTGGCGGATGATGGCGGTCGGCAGCGGCATCGGGTTCGGCTCGGCGTGGCTGACGCAGCGGATCGGGACTTGGCTGGTGCGCCGTTCCGCCGCCGCGTCGGGGGTGGGGGAGGTCGGCGACGTCGCCAGCCTGCCGATGCTCGGGCTCGCCGGGATGCTGGTCGGCTTCGTCACCGCGCCGCTGACGGCGGCCTACAGTCGCCGCACCGAGCGGAGGACCGACCAGTTCGCGCTCGAGCTGACCGGGGACGGCGCGTCTTACGCCTCGGCCATGGGACGTCTGGCCAGTCTCAGCCTCGCCGACCCCGACCCGCCGAAGCCGGTGGTCCTGTTCCTCTACTCGCACCCGCCGATCGCGGAGCGAATCCGGGCGGCGCTCGCGTTCGGGAAGGGCAGCCATTGAATGGGTCACTTTGGTCGGCCACCGGCATGGTACGATTCTAGAAGGCACATCGGCGGGCGATTGAGTAGGGGCACGGGATGAGGCTGAGCACCTTGGTCGCGGCGGTCGCACTCGGGTTGTTGCTCGCGGTCGGGGGGATCGCCAGCGGGGCGCGAGCCGACGACGACGCGGACGCGTTGCTGCGCTACGTGGGCGGCATGGACGCGCTGAACAGCGTCTTCCAAGCCCAGAACCGCGAGTTCCAGGCGGACCTCGCGGGCGGTCGCTACGCCGAGGCGGCGGGCGACGCCCAGACCCTCAAGTTCCTGCACGAGGCGATCGGGGCGATGGACGCGCCGGACAGCCTGAAGCCAGCTCACGACGAGATGGTCAAGGGGTACGCGGAGATGGACACCGCCGCCGATCTGCTCTGGTCGGGCGTGGCGGCGGGTGACGCCACGATCATTGAGCAGGCGGCGGAGCACATGAAGACCGGGGCCGAGCATGTCAAGCGGGCGAACGACCTTCTCGCGACCGAGCTCGCGCCATAGGGCACGGCGGCGGACGGGGCGGCAGCGTCGACACGCCGGACAGCCGCGACGGTCGGTTTGCGCTAAACTCTGCGTCCCGCTCTGGCTCGTGACGGTCGCGGGTGAACGGCGACGTCGGAGGGGATGACCGACGGCCTGCTGTTTCCTGCCCGGGGGCGCGACCCGGCCCGGGCGACAGGCAACGACGCGTCCAGTCCCGACGGGAAGGAGCGACTGGTGGGTGAGTTCGGCCTCTCCGGCGGCAATTTCGTGTGGCGGAGCGGACGCGCCGAGATCACCTTGTCGATGGCCGGGGAGTCGTTCTCCGTCGTCTACACCTCACCGGGCCGCCTGCTCGGACCGCGCCAGATTGTCTACGAGGCCAAGCACAAGGATCCGACCTTCGCGGCGTGGGACGTGATGGCCCGCGTCGTGCTTGCCACCCGCGACGAGGACGAAGGCCTGCGGGCCGGCCGCTCGGCGGCGCAGTGGATTCGCGCCCACCGGCCGATCCCGCCGGCCGAGGGGGCGACCTCCCGGCGCAACCTCTAGTTTCAGGCGGAGTCGCGCGTGCCCGAGTTGCCCGAAGTCGAGACCATGCGCCGCATCGTCGAGCGCGAGCTGACCGGGCGCACACTGGCCGCCGTCGAGGTCCGGTTGCCGAAGCTGCTCCGCGACTCCCCTCTGCCGACGCTCGACCCGCTGGTCGGGCGACAGGTGGTCGGCGCGCGACGTCGGGCGAAGGTGCTGGTGGTCGACTGGTCCGGCGATCTCACCCTGCTGGCCCACATGAAGCTTGCCGGCCAGATCGCGGTGCTGAGGCCCGACGGGCAGCGGCACGTGGCCGGGCACCCGGTGCCGGACCCGACCGGGCCGTACCCGCACAAGTCGACCCACGCTATCTTCACCTTCGACGACGGCACCTTGCTCTACTACAGCGACATCCGCCAGTTCGGCTGGATGCGCCTGATGCCCTCGGCCGGCGTGGCGGACGCCCTCGACGGGTTCGGGTTCGGCCCGGAGGCGGTCGGCCCCGACCGGATTTCCGCTCCCGACCTGCGGGCGCGGCTCGGTCGACGGCGGGTGCCGGTCAAGGTCGCCCTGCTCGACCAGACGGTGCTGGCCGGGCTCGGCAACATCTACGTCGACGAGGCGCTGTTCCGGGCGCGGGTGCATCCCGGACAGCCCGCGAACACGCTGTCGGACGACGCCTTCGCCGCTCTCTACGAGGCGATCCCGTGGGCGCTGGAGGAGGGGATCGCCCAAGGCGGCGCGAAGATCGTCCACAACCGGGCCCACCCGGTGAACGAGTTCCCGGCGGTCCACGGTCGGGAGGGAGAGCCGTGCTTCCGCTGCGGCACCCCGATCGTCAAGATCCGGGTTGGCGGCCGGGGAACCTACTTCTGCCCAACCTGTCAGCCGCTGCCGCGCGCGGGCTAGGGGACGGCGGGCACCACCGCCGAGAGGGTCGGGCCGGCGTCGCCGAAGAGCCGCACGTCGGCGATGCCGTCGAGCGGCGTCTCCATCCGGTTGACGATCGCCACCTTCGCGCCGGCCCGCTTGGCGATCAGCGGCAACCGGGCCGCGGGCTGGACGACGAGCGAACTGCCGACCACGAGCATCAGGTCGGCCTCGCGGGCGGCGGCGACCGCGCGATCGAGCGCGCCCGGTGGCAATGGCTCCCCGAAGAGGATCGTCGCCGTCCGCAGGATGCCGCCGCATTCCGGGCAATCGGGCGGCAGTTCGCCCCGCTCCAGTCGCGCCTGCACCTCGGACCCGGACCACGACGTGCCACAGGCCACGCAACGAACGCGGTGAGCCGTGCCGTGCAGTTCGGTGACGCGGTCGGCGCGGTGGCCGGCGCGGAGGTGCAGCCCGTCGATGTTCTGGGTGACGACCGCGATCAGGCGACCTGACCGCTCGAGGTCGACGAGGGCTCGGTGGCCGGCGTTCGGCTCCCGGGCGGCCAAGTCCGGATACGTGCGGAGACGGTTCTCCCAGTAGCGCCGGCGGGTCTCGGGGTTGTCGAGGAAGTCGCCGATGGTGGGTGGCGCGTTCCGCTCCCAGACCCCGCCCGGGCCCCGGTAGTCGGGGATGCCCGACTCGGTGCTGATGCCGGCCCCGGTGAAGGCGACGATCCGTGGCGAGGCGGCGATCAGGTCGGCGAGAGCTCGCACCCGCTCGGGGGGGTCCTGGATCGCCGGGGCATGGGCTGGCGAGGTCGCGGGCGTGGCGGAATCGGACAAGTCGGGCGTGCTCCTCTGGCGGAATGGCCGGATGGATGATGCCACGCGCCGACCATCGCTGCGAGGCTGGACGGCCCGGCTTGTGTACGTACACCCGTGGTGGTAGCATCCCGACAGTGATTCCGGGGTGCGGCCGCAGGACGGCGCGGCATCGTTCTGCGGGGGAGGATCGGCGGATGGCGAGCGACCCGGTCTGGGACGAGGCGGGACCGGTGCCGACCCCGCGTCTCTCGCCCGAGCAGCGGCGGGCGGAAGTGGCGCGGCTGCGGGCCGTGCTGCTGGCCCGCCAGCGCCGGTTTGCCGAGGCCCGCGAGGCGTTCGCGATGGCGCTCTCGCTCGACCCCGAGCTCGACCTGCAAACCGACCCGGCGTTCTGGAAGCTGGAACGGGGAGCCCACCTCGCTGCCGTCGAGGCGTGCCGGGACGCCGGGCGCGACCGCGACGCGGCGATCCTGAAGGCGAGGATCGACTACGTTTTCCGGCCGCGGCTGGTGGTCAGCCGACCGGTGGCCGGGGAGGCCTGAGCGTCAGGCGTCGCAGGAACGCGCCCTCGAACGCTGCCGGAAGGCGTCCGACAGTTCGCCGAAGCGACGCCGGTTGAGCGAGTAGTACTTCAGGCCGCGTCGCGCGTTGACCTCGACCAGCGTCGCCCGTTCGAGTTGCGACATGTGCCGGCTCACCGCCGACTGGGCGATGCCGAGCCGACCGACGATCTCCTGCGCGTACAGTTCGCCCTCGGACAGCATGTCGAGGATGCGCAGGCGCGAAGGGTCGGCGAGGGCCCGCGCCACCTCGAGCAGCCCGTCGGTGGCGAGCGCGTCGGCGGCGGCGGGCGGGGGGGACTCCGGCTCCGGTTCCGGTTCCTCGCCCTCTCGCGCGAGGTAGGAGACCGCGTCGTAGTAGACGATCAGGTCGGGCGGGCGGCGGATGTAGCTGACGTACTCGCCGAGGTGCATCGCCGGGCAGAAGGTGACCGTCCGCAGGTCGTCGATCTGGTCGAGCACGCCGTCCGGCGGGCAGTGGCCGGTCAGTTCCATGAAGGCGGAGACCGGGTTGCCGCGGGACGCGCTGCGGCCGATCCGGGCGGCGCTCTCGATCGTCGCGTTGGCCTCCGCCCGCATCTCGCGGAAGACCAGTTCCCAGATGTCGCTGAACAGGCGGATGGTGTGCGTCTTGAGCAGGGCCGGGTCGTCCAGCAGCGGCCGCACCTCGTCGAACGACGCGGTGGTCAGCCCCGGTTCGAGCAGGGCCCGCCACCCCTCCTCGTTGTCGGGGACCGCGACGTCGCTCTCCAGCCCGTGGTCGGCGCGGACGCGGCCGAGGGCGTGGACGACCATCGCGAGGTACTCCTCGGGCGGCAGCGCCTCGAGGAAGGCGAGCAGGTCGTCGAAGCCCGCGTTCCGGTGCTGGCGGGCGAGCGGCCCGAAGCGCATCACCGGCTCCTCGACGTAGTAGAGGAGTCGGCCGCTGAAGCCGTGCAGCAGGTCGAGGTTGGCGCGCACCTGCTTCGGCAGGGAGCGTCGCGCCTTGAGCAGCCACTGGTCGAGACCGCTGCCTGGCACCGCCCGGTACAGGAGGGAGAGAATCGAGACCATCCCGAGCGGCAGCGAGGCCGTGGTGGTGATCCGGAGTGCCGGGGTGCCCTGAATCAGTTCGCCCATTCGTCCTTCGCCAAGGGTGTGCGCGCCGCGGGTCGTGCCCCTTTTATAGCCCGAGCCGCGGCTTCGTGTCCCCACGCGGAGCGACGACCGGCGTCGGCTCGGCGTTCGCGGGATAATGCCGGTCCCGGGCGGCAGTCGCGCCGCCGGCGTTGCCGAGAGCGTCCGCGGTGGCGGACCGAGGGCGAAGCGCATGCCCGAGATCGACAGCGAGGTCGACCCGCTCTGGTTCAAGGACACGATCTTCTACGAGGCCCCGGTCAAGTCGATCATGGACGCCAACGGCGACGGCGTCGGCGACTTCCGGGGGATGATCCAGCGCCTCGACTACATCCGCGACTTGGGGATCGGCTGCATCTGGCTGCTGCCGATGTACCCGTCGCCGCTGCGCGACGACGGGTACGACATCAGCGACTTCCGGTCGATCAAGGAGGACTACGGCACGCTCGAGGACATGAAGGCGTTCCTCGACGCGGCCCACGTCCGCGGCATCCGGGTGATCGCCGACCTCGTCGTCAACCACACCTCCGACCAGCACCCGTGGTTCCAGGCGGCGCGGAGCGACCCTGCCTCGCCGTACCGCGACTACTACGTCTGGACGGACGACCCGAGCACCTACCAAGGGGTGCGGATCATCTTCACCGACACCGAGGTCTCGAACTGGACGTTCGACCCGGTGGCCGGCCAGTACTTCTGGCACCGCTTCTTCAGCCACCAGCCGGACCTGAACTACGACAACCCGAAGGTGGTCGAGGAGCTGTTCGACATCGTCCGCTTCTGGCTCAACCTCGGTCTCGACGGCTTCCGCTGCGACGCCGTGCCGTACCTGATCGAGCGCGAGGGGACCATCTGCGAGAACCTGCCGGAAACGCACGACATCCTCGCCCGGCTGCGGCGGATGGTCGACGAGGAGTTCCCGGGCAAGATCCTGCTGGCCGAGGCGAACCAGTGGCCGTCCGAGGTGGTCGCCTATTTCGGGACCGAGGAGGCCCCCGAGTTCCAGATGGCGTTCCACTTCCCGCTCATGCCGCGCATCTTCATGGCGATGCGGCAGGAGTCGCGGACGCCGATCGTGGAGATCATGGCGCAGACGCCGGAGATCCCCGAAGGCTGCCAGTGGGCGATCTTCCTGCGCAACCACGACGAGCTGACGCTCGAGATGGTGACCGACGCCGAGCGCGACTACATGTACTACGAGTACGCCAAGGACCCGCGGATGCGGATCAACGTCGGCATCCGGCGTCGTCTGGCGCCCCTGCTCGACAACGGCCGCAAGCAGATCGAGATGATGAACTCGCTCCTGCTCTCGATGCCCGGCACGCCGGTGATCTACTACGGCGACGAGATCGGGATGGGGGACAACATCTACCTCGGCGACCGGAACGGGGTGCGGACGCCGATGCAGTGGAGCAACGACCGCAACGCCGGCTTCTCCCGCTGCGACCCGGCGCGGCTCTACTCGCCGGTGATCATGGACCCGGTCTACGGTTACGAGGCGGTCAACGTCGAGGCCCAGGAGCGCCTGCAGACCTCCCTCCTGCACTGGATGCAGCGCTTCATCGCGGTCCGCAAGCGGCACAAGGCGTTCGGCCGGGGCACGCTCGAGTTCCTGCACCCGGAGAACCAGCGGGTGCTGCCGTACCTCCGGCAGTACCGGGACGAGACGATCCTCTGCGTCGTCAACCTGTCCCGCTACGTGCAGTACGCCGAGTTCGACATGGCCAAGTTCGCCGGCTGGACCCCGGTCGAGCTGATCGGCGGCGCGGTCTTCCCGACCATCGGCGAACTGCCGTACCTGCTGACCCTCGGGCCGCACAACTTCTACTGGTTCGAACTCAAGCCGCCGGGATGGCAGCAGGGGTGAGCCCCCTCGTCCTCGACGCCGACCACGCGCCGACCGCCGCCGAGGCCGTCGACCGCCTGCCGGACTGGCTGGCGCGCGCCCTGCCCGCTGCGCTGCACGACTGCCGCTGGTTCGGCGACAAGGACCGTGACGTGCGCACGGTGCGCGTGGTCGACCTCGCGGTCGACCCGGACGACGCGGGCTGGTTCGCATGGGCCCGGCTCTCCGTCGAGTTCGAGCGCGGCCCGCTCGCCGACTACGGGATTCCGCTTGCTGCGCAGGCCGGCCGCGCGGTCGACGCCTACGTGGTCGTCGAGACGCCGAGCGGGGCCTGGTCGGTCGTCGACGGGGTTGCGAGCGACCGCTTCCCGGCGTGGTGGCGGCAGCGACAGTCGGCCGGCGGCGCGATCGCCGCGCAGCACGGCCGGCTGGAGTTCGTGCCCCTGCCGGGCCTCGCGGCGCGGGAGGCGGCGCTGGACGCGGAACCGGGCCGTCTGCTCGCGGCGGAGCAGAGCAACACGAACCTGCGCTACGGCGACACGATGGTCTCCAAGCTGTTCCGGCGTCTGGAGCCGGGGCTCAACCCCGACGTGGAGGTCAGCACTCGGCTGTGGCAGGCGGCCGGCTTCCGGGCGATGCCGGAACCGCTTGCAACCGTCGCCTACCGCGACGCCGAACTCTGGACGGTCGGCTTCTCGCAAGCGTTCGTGGCCAACCGGGGCGATGGCTGGGCCTGGGTGCTGGACGGGCTGCGCGACGTGGCGGACGACCGCGACGCCGCGCCGCTGGTCGAAGCGGTGCGAACGCTCGGGGAACGGACGGCGCAGATGCACGCGGCGCTGGCCGTCTGCGGCGACGACGACGCGTTCGCGCCGGAGCCGATCGACCCGGTCGCCTGCGGCGCGCTGGTCGCGTCCGCCGGCGAGAACCTCGGCCGGACGCTCGGCGCGTTGCGGGTAGTCGGCCCGACGCTGCCGCCCGAGCTTCGGGATGCCGCGGCCCGCGCCGTCGCCGCCGAGACGCGGCTGCGGGAGCGGCTGGACGGGTTCCGGGCGCTTGTCGGGACCGTTGCCGTCCGGGTCCACGGCGACTTCCACCTCGGGCAGACCCTGCGGACCGTCGAGGACGACTGGGCGATCCTCGACTTCGAGGGCGAACCGGCCCGGCCGATGGCCGAGCGACGGCGCAAGCAGTCGGTGCTGAAGGACGTCGGGGGCATGCTGCGGTCGCTCGACTACGCTCGAGGGACCATCGTCGCGTCGATGCCGGACCGCGCCGCGCGAATGGCCGACTGGCTGCTGACGGCGCGGACGGCATTCCTCGGCGCGTACCGCGCGGTGCTGGCCGACCCGGGCGCGGCCCCGCTCGTCCCGGGCGACGAGGACGCGTTCGGGCAGGCGCTGGACGCGTGGGTGCTTGACAAGGCGCTCTACGAGGTTCGCTACGAGTTGGCGAACCGCCCCGCGTGGGTGGGGCTGCCGCTCGGCGCGTTGCTGCGAGATCCCGCCCAGCCCTGACGTGCGACCCTGCCGGTCGCCGGGTCGGCCGCCGAGGAGTCGGATGGGGGCGCAAGGACGACGGGCTGTCGCGGACGACGCGACAGCCCGTCTTGCTTCTTGGCGAGGGTTGAGGTGCGCCGTGACTACCGCTTGCCGGACCGCACGACCTCGATCGCCTCGACGATCGGGTGTCCTTGGCGATTGCGGAACTCGCGGTAGTCGATCGCCGGGAACGGGTTGTCCCGCTCCTGCAAGTCGGCGAGGAAGGCGCGGTCGTTGTCGGACGGCGCGGCGTGCTCGACGATGTCGGCCAGTCGGTTGAAGCGTTCGACGTGCTCCGAGAAGCGTTGCGCCGCGTACTCCTTGGCCTGCCCGGTGGTGACGAGGAACGGCCAGTCGCTGCTCTCGAGCAGGAGCAGTTCGCGGGCGGCCTGGTCGAGGAAGGCGCGCATCTCGCCGTTGGCGTCCGGGTGGGCGGCGACGAGTTGCTCCATGCGTCGTTCCGCCTCGTGGATCGGCGGCCACATCCATTGCGTGTCGACGTTCAGCCACGTGAAGTGGCCGCCGCCCGCGCCCCAGCTCGACTCCGGCAGGTCGAGCACGCGGTCGGGCGCGTGGTCCTCGACGATCGCGGTCGCGGTCGAGAGTTCGACGACCTCGCTCTTGGCGAGGCGGCGGAGCACGCCCTTCAGCCAGTCGACGCCCTCGAACCACCAGTGGCCGAAGAGCTCGGTGTCGTAGGCGGAGGAGATGACGCCGAACTGGCCGGTCTCGCGGTGGTAGTCGGCGAGGAGCTGCTCGACCAGCCCGACGTAGTGGGCGACGTGCTCGGCGACCCGCTCAGCGGCGAGGTGCGGCTCGTACGGCGGCTTGCTCCCGAGATCGGCGTTCCGGTCGCCGATCCGCCAGTAGCGCAGGCCGGAGATGCCGTCCTTGCGGTGGAACTCGCGGTACCAGTAGTCGCCGGGGTAGCCGAACTCGCCGGACCAGACTTGTTGGCCGGTGCGGTTGTTGCGGCCGAGCACCGCGACGAGGCCCGGCGCGTCGCCGACCCAGTAGGGTCGGAAGGTGGTGCCGTGGGAGTGCCGCTCGTGCTCGGCGAGGGCGGTGACGGCGTACCGGCGCGGGATCTCGCCGTAGGGGCCGATCGAGTCGCCGGCGGCCTTGCCGACCGGACGGCCGCCCTCGACCGTGTGGGTCTCGGAGAAGAAGACCCGCAGCCGCTCCTCGGCGAGGAACGACTCGAGGCCGGGCCGGCGCACCGTGCGGCCGCTCTCCTCCTCCAGCAGCGCGGGCCGGTACGCGCACTCCGGCAGCCAGATGGCGCGCGGCGCCCGCCCGAAGTGGCGCTTGTAGGTCTCGACCCCGGTGCGGAGCTGGCCGTGGATCGAGGAGTCGCGAGCGAGAAGTGGCAGGTAGCCGTGGGTGGCGGCGCTGGTCGCGATCTCAACCATGCCGGCGTCCTGCAGCTCCTTGAACGCGCCGAGCAGGCTGGAGCCGAAGCGGTCGCGGAAGGAGGTGAGGGAGCGGGCGTACCAGTGGTGGTAGAAGCGGGCGAGGTCGCGCATCGTCACGTCGTCGGCGGCCTCGAACCGCTGCACGTCGTTGGCGGCCCAGGCCGACCGCTCGGCGGCGTAGGCGACGAAGTGGGCGATGATGTCCTTGTCGGCCAGCTGCTCGGCGAGGACCGGGGTGATGCCGATCGTCAGCCGGAACGGGACGCCTTCCTCCCGCAGGTCGTACAGGGCGTTGAGCAACGGCAGGTAGGTCTCGGCGATCGCCTCGTGGACCCACTCCTCGCCGTGCGGCCACATGCCCGCGCCGCGCGCGTACGGCAGGTGACTGTGGAGGACGAACGTGAACGCTCCGGACTTGGCCAATCTTTGCTCCCTTCGCGGTGCGCCGCTGCGGCGGCGTGACGTCGATGGTCAACCTGCGAGTGTCGTGCTCAGGTGGCCGCCCGCGCGGCGGACGGCTCGAACAGCGGGTGCGGCGAGTCGGCCGCGGTGTAGTCGAACGGGCTGACCCCGCGCGGGCCGGGCGTCGCCCGTCGGCCGTAGGCCTCGGCGAGCTCGCCGAGGCCGGCAGCGAGACCCGGGTGCAGCTGGTGGTCCTGGTAGCGCCAGCCCCAGTTGCCGTGGGCCCGGCCGGGGGTGTTCATCCGCGCCTCGTCGCCGAGCCGCATCACGTCCTGCAGCGGCACGATCGCCCGGTCCGCGACCGAGGCGAGCGCCAGCCGGACGAAGTCCCACGCGATGTCGCTGCCGTCGTTGCCGAGATAGCGCTGGACGTTCTGGCGCACGTCCGGGCGCAGGGCGTGGAACCAGCCGACGGTGGTCTGGTTGTCGTGGGTGGCCGGGTAGGCGACGCAGTTGCGCTCGTAGGTGTGCGGCAGGTAGGCGTTCTCCGGGCCGCTGTCGAAGGCGAACTGCAGCACCTTCATGCCCGGCAGCCCGAGGTCCCGTCGCAGGGCGGTGACGTCGGACGTGATCAGCCCGAGGTCCTCGACGATGAACGGGAGCGAGCCGAGGGAGGCGCGCATCGCGTCGAAGATGGCGACCCCGGGGCCGCGCTCCCAGCGGCCGGAGGCGGCGGTCGGCGCGTCGGCCGGGACGGTCCAGGCGGCGAGGAAGCCGCGGAAGTGGTCGATCCGGATCAGGTCGACCAGCTCGAGCGCGGCGCGGACGCGGCCGATCCACCATGCGTAGCCGGTGGCGGCGTTCGCGGGCCAGTCGTACATCGGGTTGCCCCAGAGCTGGCCTTGGTCGGTGAACGCGTCGGGCGGCACGCCGGAGACCACCGTGGGCTGGCCCCCGCCGTCCAGTCGGAACAGTTTCTGGTGCGCCCAGACGTCGGCGGAGTCGTGGGCGACGAAGATCGGGATGTCGCCGACGATTCGCACGTCCCGCTCGTTGGCGTAGCGGCGCAGTTCGGACCACTGTCGGCGGAACTGGTACTGCACCCAGGCGTGGAAGTCGACGTCGTCGGCGAGGCGGGCCCGGGCGGCCTTCAGCGCTGCCGGGTTGCGCTGGGCGTACTTCCCCTCCCACGAGGTCCACGCCGCTCCGTCGTGCTCGTCCTTCAGGGAGAGGAAGAGGGCGTAGTCGTCGAGCCAGTCGGCCTGCGCGGCGCGGAAGGCGGCGAACCGCTCCTGCTCGGCCGCGTCGTCGCGGGCTTTGGCCCGCGCGTGGGCAATCCGCAGCCGGTCGTGCTTGTAGGAGGAGACCTCGGCGAAGTTGACCTCATGGTCGGGGAACGCCGGGTGCTCGTCCACCTGCCACGGGTCCAGCAGGCCGTCGCCGGCGAGCCAGTCGAGCGAGACGAGCAAAGGGTTGCCGGCGAAGGCGGAGGGAGAGGCGTAGGGGGAGTTGCCGGGGCCGATCGGGTTCAGCGGCAGGATCTGCCAGAGGCGCTGGCCACCGGCGACGAGCCAGTCGACGAAGCGGAAGGCGTCGTGCCCGAGGTCTCCGATGCCGTGGCGGCCGGGGAAGCACGTCGGATGAACAAGAACGCCGCTGGCCCGTGGCACGTGACTCCTGCTCCTGGCGAGGGTCGGTCAGCGTTGACGGCCCAGACATGAAATGTTGCGCCAATCATCGCACGACAACGTGCCCGGCGACGACGTGGCGACCACAACACAAAACGAGGCCCGCTTCCCGGGACCGCGACGTTCCCGGGAAGCGGGCAAGCGGGAACGTCGCCTCCAGTCGAGGCTCAGGCCTCGGCCGCCGCGACCTCGACCTCGCTGACCTCGTCGGCCGCGGCGGTCGTCTCGTTCTCCTCCAGCCGGCGGTGCTGCGCGTCGCGGTCGGCGATCTTGGCGGCGATGCGCTGCTGCCGCTTGGACGGCTTGGCGCCGCTCTGCTGGGCGTGCTCCATCCGCTTCATGAAGCGCTCGACCTGACCGGCCGTGTCGACGATGCGCTGCTCGCCCGTGTAGAACGGGTGGCAGACGTTGCAGAGGTCGGTGCGCAGCTGCGGCTTGGTGGAGCGGGTCTGGAAGACGTTGCCGCAGGCGCAGGTGACGGTGGCGTCGACGTAGTTCGGGTGAATGCCCGCCTTCATGGGTTTCGGTTGCTCCTTGGTTGGCCAGGCGGGCAGCCCCGGTGGCCGGCACATGTGCGAACAGTCAAGTTAGTCGGCGGCCGCCGCCGTCGGCTCGACGAGCGGGTTGCGCAGCAGCTGCTTGGAGCCGCCGATCGGGTAGACGTCCGGCGGGTAGACGCTGATCCGCCGCTTGGCGCGGGAGACCGGCTCGAACCGGACCACGCCGTCGATCTTGGCGTAGATGGTGTGGTCCTTGCCGATGCCGACGTTCTGGCCGACCCAGAACTCGGTGCCGCGCTGGCGGACGACGATCGTGCCGGCGCGGACGTACTGGCCGTCCGAGCGCTTCACGCCGAGTCGCTGGGCGGCGCTGTCGCGGCCGTTGCGCGAACTGCCGACGCCTTTCTTGTGGGCCATCGCTGGTCTCCTCCCGTGCCCCGCGTCCTCGGCGGACTAGGCGTTGATCGCGGTGATCGACAACCGGGTCAGCGACTGCCGATGGCCGGTCCGGCGCCGGTACCGCTTCTTCGGCTTGTACTTGAAGACGACGATCTTCTCGCCGCGGTACTGCTCCTCGACGGTGGCCGTGACGCTGGCGCCCGACACCGTCGGGGTGCCGACCTTGGTCTCGTCGCCGCCGAGCATCAGCACGCGGTCAATGGTGATCTCGCCGCCCGCCTCGACGTCGAGCTTCTCGACCGAGAGCCGGTCGCCGACGCTGACGCGGTACTGCTTGCCGCCGGTCTCGATGATGGCGTAGGGCGTGACGGAAGCGTCGCCGCTGGCCGCCTTGCGCCCCTTCGCGGCCGGTTTGGTCTCAGTCATCAGTCGTCTCGTCCTATCTTGGAAACCGCACCGGCCGGGGCACGTGGCCGCGCGCCGCGCAACACAAACCCGGGTTCAACGCACCCGCGACGCGGTAGTGTACCACGGCCCGTCCGGTTTCGGAACGTGCGACCAACGGACTGGGGCGGGGACGGCAACGGGCGGTCGGGCGCGAGCCGACGGCCGCGGTGCCGGCCCGCGGCGTCACACCGATCAGGAAGGGGCGAAGCCATGGACGCGGCAGACGCCGCCGGGGCGGCGGAGGCGAGTGAACGCGAGATCGACGCTCGGCTGGCCGTCGTGCTGGCCCGCTTCGGCGACCGGCTCGACGACGCCGGCCGGGCAGCCATCCGATCGCGCATCGCCGAGCAGCGGGAGCAGGCAGCAGAACTGCGCGCGGTGAAGTTGCAGAACGGGGACGAGCCGGACTTCGTGTTCGCGCCGTTCCGCCAAGATCGAGAGGGGAGGCGATGAGCGACGTGCTCGCCTGCGGCCTCCGCGAACTCGGGCGCCGGCTCCGCGCCGGCGAGACGACGCCGGGCGCGCTGGCCGAGGAAGCCTTGGACCGTCTCGAGCGCGACGGCCGACGGCTGAACGCGGTCGCCGCGCTCACCATCGACCGGGCCATGGCCGAGGCGGACCGGGTCGGGCGCGAACTGCGCGCCGGGATCGACCGCGGCCCGTTGCACGGCATCCCCTACGGCGCGAAGGACCTGCTGGCCGCGGTCGGGGCCCCGACGACTTGGGGCGCCGCCCCGCTCCGCGGCCAATCGTTCGCCGCCGACGCCGTGGTGGTCGCCCGCCTGCGCGAGGCCGGTGCGGTGCTGGTCGGCAAGCTGGCGACGGTGGAGTTCGCCGGCGGGTTCGGCTACGAGCAGCCGGACGCCGCGTGGACCGGCCCGGGGCGCAACCCGTGGGACCCGGAGTGCTGGACGTGCGGCTCGTCGAGCGGTTCCGGGGCGGCGGTGGCCGCCGGTCTCGTCCCGTTCGCGATCGGCAGCGAGACGTGGGGATCGATCACCTGCCCGGCTGCGTACTGCGGGGTCACCGGGTTCCGGCCGACCTACGGCTTGGTGCCGCGCACCGGCGCGATGGCGCTGTCGTGGACGATGGACAAGCTCGGGCCGCTCGCCCTCCGGGCCGAGGACGGCGAACAGGTCCTTGCCGCGATCGCCGGACCGGACGTCTCCGACCCGAGCACCCTCCACCGGCCGCCGTTCGTTCCCGGGCCGCTCCCGGTCCGGCCGCGGATCGGCGCGCTCCGCGACGCCGCGAAGGGGGCCGAGCCGGAGGTGGCGGCCGCGTTCCAGCGCTCGCTCACCCTGCTGGCTGAGTTCGCCGACGTGGTCGAGATCGACTTGCCCGACCTGCCGTACGGGGCGGCGGCCAGCATGATCATCCACGCGGAGTCCGCAGCGGCGTTCGAGGAGTTCGTCGAGGCCGGGCTCGCCGTCGGCCTCGCCGCGCCGGAGGACCGGCTTGGGATGGTCGAGCGCTTCGCGATCCCCGCGGTCGACTACCTGCGCGCCCTGCGCGTGCGGCGGGTGGCCGGGCGGGCGGTCGACACGGCGCTCGCGGACGTCGACGCGGTGGTCGCGCCGACCCAGCCGACCGTCGCCACCGGCATCGCGGCCCGGTTCGACGAGGCGGGGGAGGAGGACGGGTCGCCCGGCCTCGGCGCGGTCGGCAACCTCTGCGGACTGCCCGCCGTCTCGCTGCCGAACGGGTTCGGGCGCGGCGGCCTGCCGACCGCGGTCGAGCTGATGGGCCGGGCGGACTCCGACGCGACGCTGCTGGCCATCGCCGCCGAGGTCCAGCGACGCAGCGACTGGCACCTCGCCCGCCCGCCGGGCTGAGGCACGGCATCGCATTCTTCCGGCTGTTGCCGGGCCCGAAAGACCCCACGGCGGTCGCGCGGCGTACTACCATCAGGGTCTCGCAGTTTATGTTCGCTGCGGGGCCCTGTCTCGTGGGCATCGGCGGTCGCAACGACGCGACCGACAGCCAGCAACCAATGAGGAGACCCATGCCTGACCCAACCCCTCGTCCGCCGGCCCCCGGCCGCCGCGGCGGGCACCGCTCCGGGAGCCTGCCCCGTCTGGCGCTGGTCGGACTGGCCGCGCTCACCTTCGCCGGCGGCGTCTCGGTCGACCGCGTGCTGCTGACGCCGGGGGGCGCCAGCGCCGACTCGTCGGTGACGAGCAGCCCGAACTTCGACATCGTGCAGTCGACGTGGGACCTGATCCAGACGAAGTGGGCCGACCCGGAGTCGGTCGACGACACCGCGCTGATGTACGGCGCGGCGCGCGGCATGGTCGACGCCCTCGGCGACGACGGCCACTCGCGCTTCATGGACCCGGACGAGGCCAAGCAGTTCCGCGAGCAGAACTCCGGCCAGTTCGTCGGCGTCGGGGTTGAGATCAACCTGCGGGGCGGCCTGCCGGTGGTGGTCGCGCCGCTCGACGGCTCGCCGGCGCTCGCGGCCGGGGTCCGCTCCGGCGACACGATCCTGAAGGTGAACGGCGAGTCGGTCGAGATGAAGACGATCGACGAGGTCGGCAAGATGATCCGCGGCGAACCCGGCACCGACGTCACCCTGACGTTGCTGCACCGGGGCGACTCGATGCCGTACACGATCACCGTCACCCGCAAGAAGCTGTCGATCGAGCCGGTGACGTGGCGGATGCTGCCCGGCGGCATCGCGCAGGTGCGCATCTCCGACTTCACCACCGGCACGACGATGGAACTGAAGAAGGCGCTGACCGCGATCGAGGAGCAGGGCGGCCGGGCCATCGTGCTCGACCTGCGCGACGATCCGGGCGGCCTGGTCTCCGAGCTGGTCGGCGTCGCCAGCCAGTTCATGCCGGAGGGGAAGGTCGTCTTCCAGCAGCAGGAGCGCGACCAGCAGCCGAACGAGATCCGGACGGTCGGCCGCGACGGGCTCTGGCTCGACAAGCCGCTGGTGGTGCTGGCGAACAACGGCTCGGCCTCGGCGGCTGAGATTGCCAGCGCGGCCTTGCGCGACAACGGGCGCGCCACGCTGCTCGGCGACACCACGTTCGGCACGGGCACGGTGCTGGTGCCGTTCGAGCAGCCGGACGGCTCGATCATCCTGCTCGGGACCGCCCTCTGGCTGACGCCGGACGGCGAGAAGATCTGGAAGAACGGCGTGGTGCCCGATCGCGAGATTCCGATGCCATACGACCAAGTGCCGAGCCGGCCTTCCACCGACCGAGACTTCAGCCTTGCCGACTTGGCGGCGCTGAAGGACGACCAGTTGCGCGCCGCGTGGGAACTGGCCGGGCGCGAGCTCGCCCCGAGCCTGGCCCGTCCGGCGGCGTGGCCGGCTCCGGCCGCCCCGGGTGAGGCGACGCCCGCCTCGACCAGCGCCTGAGGCAACGGCCTCGCCGGGAGCGCCGGCAACTGTCTCCTGCGCCGCGGGTAACCCCGAAGGCGCGTGGTATGGTTCCGGCGTTCCCGGCGGCAGCGGGCGGGCCCCGGCTCGTCGCGCCCCACGTCTTGACCGGTTCGAGGGAAGCGCCCGCGATGCTTTCGACCGAGACCTGGCCGCAGTCGGCGGCGCAAGCCTGGGGCGTTGCCCGGCGGTTCCAGAAGTTCCTGCTCGTCGGCGCGATCGGGCTCGCGGTCAACCAAGGCGTGCTCTACCTCCTCGTCGGCGGGTTGGACCGGCCGCTGGTCTGGGCGTCGCCGGTGGCGATCCTGGCCTCGATGGCGGTGACGTTCGTCCTGAACGAGTTCTGGACGTGGCACGATCGGGGCAACGGGCAGGTGCTGCACCGGGCGGGGTGGTACGCGGCAATCAACTCGGGCGGTTTGCTGATCAACTGGGCGGCGCTGATCCTGCTGGAGGGGCGCGGCCTGCACTACCTGATGGCGAACCTGGTCGGCGCGGGGATCGCGGCGGTCTGGAACTTCGGGCTGAACAACGCGATCACCTGGCGGTCCTGAGCGTCGCCAATCCACCATGTGAACGAGAGCCGGTTCGCGCCGGGCCGCCAAACCGGTCGTGTACACTCGGTCCGGCCCGGGCCGGCACCCCGCCAGCGCGCCCGGCGCCCCAACCTGTGAACCCGCAACCGCCAGCCGGGCCGTCGCGACCCGGCGGAAAGGGACGATGACCGATGCCCTCCGTCCATGACGCCCCGAACGGCGCCGCGAACGGTCACCATGACGGCGGGCTCGCCGGTCGGCCCCAGACCAACACCGTCATCATGGGGGCGGGGCCGGGCGGCCTCTGCAGCGCCTACGTGCTGAGCAAGGCCGGGGTCCCCGCGGTCGTGCTGGAGAAGGCGCCGTTCGTCGGCGGCCTGGCGCGCACGATCCGCAAGCAGACGTCGCACGGCGAGTTCAAGTTCGACATCGGCGGCCACCGCTGGTTCACGAAGAACGACGAGCTGAACGACCTGTTCCGGGAGGTCGTCGCCGAGGAGCTGCTCTGGGTCAACCGGACCAGCCGCATCTACTTCGACGGCCGGTTCGTCGACTACCCGCTCAAGATCTCGAACGCGCTGACGGCGATCGGGCCGGTGCTGGCCGGGCAGGCGATGGCCGACTACGGCCGGACCCGGATCCAGCAGCGGCTGAAGCCGCGGCCGATCATCTCGATGGAGGACGCCTACGTCGACCAGTTCGGCCCGACCCTCTACCGGCTCTTCTTCCAGCGCTACTCGGAGAAGGTCTGGGGCCTGCCCTGCGACCAGATGAGCGGCGACTGGGTCTCGCAACGGTCGAAGGGGATGTCGCTGGTGACGGCGGTCAAGGACGCGATCGTCCCGACCAAGGGGAAGGTCGTCAGCCTGATCGACGAGTTCATGTACCCGAGCCACGGCTTCGGCCGCTTCTCCGAGCGGATGGCCGACGCGATCGCCGCCCGCGGCAACGAGGTTCGGCTCGGGACCGGGGTCGAGAAGGTGCTGCGGGAGGGGAACCGCGTCGTCGGGGTGGTGGTCTCGACCGAGCAGGGGACCGAGGTGGTCCGCGGCGAGAACTTCATCTCGTCGATCCCGCTGACGATGCTGGCGAAGATCATGGACCCCGCGCCGCCGGCCGAGATCCTCGCCGCCGCCGACAAGCTCACCTTCCGGAACATCATCACCGTCAACCTGATGCTGCGGAAGCGGCAGGTGACCAGCGACACGTGGCTCTACGTGCACGACCGGGACATTCTGTTCGGCCGCTTCCACGAGCCGAAGAACTGGAGCCCGGAGATGGTCCCGGGCGACGACTACACGTCGCTGGTGATCGAGTACTTCTGCTCGTTCGGCGACGCGATCTGGTCGATGAGCGAGGAGCAGCTGGTCGCCAACGCGATCGAGCACCTCGTCAACGACCTGAAGTTCGCGACCCCGGACGAGATCATCGGCGGCTTCGCGGTCCGCGCCCCGCGCGCCTACCCGTCGTACGTGATCGGCTACGACGAGCCGCTGGCCCTGATCAAGGACTTCGTCACCGGCTTCGAGAACCTGCAGATCATCGGCCGCTACGGCACCTTCCGCTACAACAACACCGACCACTCGATCGAGACCGGGCTGCTGGCCGCGAAGAACATCCTCGGCGAGCACCACGACCTCGACCGGGTCAACGCCGACCACGAGTACCACGAGATCAAGCGGGTGCCGGCGCTCTCCGGCGCCCGCTGACCGAGCGGCCCGGGTCGCCGAGGTGAGCGCGCCGACGGCCCTGTCGGCCACCGCCGCCGCGCCGGTGCCGGCGCGGCGGGCGCTCGCGTGGTTCGCCCCGACCGACCACGCGACGGCGATCCGCCGCTTCGTCTGGGTGCTGGCAATCGCGTTCGTCGCCAAGCAGGCGTTCGCGACGTTCCTCTTCCCGGCCTTCAGCGGCCACGACGAGGTGGCCCACTACGCCTACATCCGGGTGCTCGCGACCGAGCACCGCCTGCCGGTGCTGCCCGACCTCGAGCAGTGGCGGACCGAGGCCCGATTCGGCGACACGCCGAGCGGCGACTACCTGCCGGACGACCTGTACCCGTACTGCCGGTTCGTGCTCGACTGGTACTGCGAGCCGGACAACGCCCGCTGGGGCGCGACGCCGCCGCGGATCGTGACGGTCCTCGGGGAGCTCTACCCGTCCGGCTACGTCTACACCGCCAACCACCCGCCCCTCTACTACGCGGCGATGACCCCGTTCTACTGGATCTCCAGCGGGTGGGGGCCGGCCGCCCAGCAGTACCTGTTCCGCCTGCTGGCGATCCCGCTCGGGCTGGCGACGGTCTGGCTCGCGTTCCGGCTGGCGACGACGATCTTCCCGGGCGACGCTTTCCTCGCCGTCACCGTGCCGACGTTCGTCGCCTTCCAGCCGCAGATCTCCTACGAAGGGGCGATGGTCAACAACGACATCTGGTCGATCGCGCTCTTCTCGTGGATGACCTTGCTGCTGGTGGTCGGCATCCGCGACCGCTTCCCGCGCCGGACCTGTCTCTGGCTCGGGTTCGCGCTCGGCCTCGCGCTGCTGACCAAGGCGAACTCGCTGGCCATCACCCCGGTGATCGCGCTGGCCGTGGTCATGGCCGTCGGCTGGCGCGACGTCCGCGGCTGGGTGGGGCGGGGGGCGCTGGTGGTCGTGCCGGCGGCGGCGATGGCCGCACCGTGGTACCTCTGGATGGTTCGGACCTACGGCAACCTCGACGCCTCCGACCAAGTGGCGGCCCTGCAAGGCTGGTGGAACAAGCCGGCCGGGACGATGCTCGGGATGCTGACCGACCCCCAGTTCGCCGTCTTCCGGTTCAAGGAGACGTGGGGGGAGTTCGGCTGGCGGATGATCCCGCTCAGCGACGGACTGCTCTGGGCGATCGCGGTCCCGCTGCTGGCGGCGGCCGGCGGGCTGGCGTGGTACCTCGTCGCGGCGACGCGCGGGTCGGGGCCGGCCAAGCGAGACCGCGTGCTCCGGCCCAGCCGCTGGCAGTGGCAGGCGATCGTCGCCATGCTCGCGCTTTGCGCGGTCGCCTACCTCGCGGTCCTCCAGTTCGGCACCCGCTTCGCGCTGACGCAGGCCCGCTACTTCTTCCCGGTCGTCAACGCGGCGGCGTTCCTGACCATGCTCGGGCTGCGGACGATCGTGCCGACGCGCGCCCGCCCGGTCGCACAGGGGGTCGTCTTCGCGGCCATGGTGCTGCTGACGGTCCTGATCTACACGCAGTACATCCTGCCGTTCGGGGTCGCCAGTCTCGGGTTGCCGGGCCGTGGCTGAGTCGACGGCGGTGCGGGACGCGAGCGAGCCGGGCGGCAGGCGGGGGGTGTCGACGGCACCCCGACCCGTGTCGGAGACCCGGCGCGACTGGATCGCCTGGGCCGTCCTCGCCGGCGGGCTGGTGGCCTTGGTCCTGCTCGGCTCGCTGTCGGTCCAGCACGGGCCGCTCACCGGGTTCGAGGAGCGTGTCGTCCGCTACTGGCCGCGCTTCACCGGACTGATGCGGGCGTGGGGCTTCCCCCGGCCGTTGATCGCCGCCGTCTGGGCAGCGGGGGCGGTGGCAGCGGTTGCCGCGCTCGTCGGCATCCGGCTCGCCATCGCCGTGCCGGACGACCCGGCCGACGACGGGTCGAGCGAGGCGTGAATCCCGCGCCGCACCCGGAGCTTGGCCCGGTTGCCCGCGGTCGCTTGCCGGGCGGGTTCTGGGTCGCGGTCCTCGCGCTGTTCGCCGTGGTCGTCTCGCTGCGCACGGGGCTCTGGCACCCGACGGCGACGGTGCGCTTCGGCGGCGTGGCGGTGACGATCCCGAACGGGTTTGCCAGCGTCGACCACCCGTTCCACGCCAGCCGGGCCGAGGAGTTGCTGCGGACCCTGCGGGCGGGCGGCATCCTGCGCTGGGTCGACAACCACCAAGGCGGCTACCCGGTCGAGTTCTACCCGCTCGGGGCGGCGTGGCTTGACCTCGGCGTCTGGGCGGCGAGCCTCGGCTCGCTGCCGATGGCCGCGGCCCACTCGATCGCGGTGGTGCTGGTGTTGCTGCTGCCCGTCGTCGGATTCGTGCTGCTGTCGCGCCGCGACCGGATGCCGCTGGCGGTGGCCGTGCTGGCGCTGGTGGCGCACGCCGTGGTGCCCGGCGGGTGGTACGGCGGCGGCTACACCGAACTGGTCCAATGGGGACTGGTGACGAACGTCGCGGCCGGGGCGGCCCTGTTCGTCGCCTTCGGGCTGAGTCTGCCGTGGGTCGAGTACGGGAATCGGCTCGCGCTTGCCGGGGCCGGGCTGGCCGGGGCGTTCGCGCTCTGCACGAACCCGCGGTCGTTCGTCGCGTTCGGCGCGGCAGGGGTCGGGATTCTGGCGGCGAGCGTGCTGCCGGGTCGTCGGGCGGTGTCGACCGCCATCGTTGTGCTGAGGCTCGCACTGGCGGCCGGGCTGATGCTGCTGCTCGCCGCGCCGGAGGTGGTCTCGCTCGTCCGCTTCAGCCGCTTCTATGCCTTCGTCCAGTACAGCAGCTACCCGACCGCCGGGGACTGGCTGCGGGCCTCCGCCGAGTCGGTGACGTGGCCGATCCTCGTGGTCGGGACGCTTGGTGCGGCGATCGGGCTCGTCTCGCCGCGTTGGCCGGCGATGCGGGCGACGGCAGCGACCTTGGCGGCGTACGTTGCCCTGACCCTCGCCTTCGTCGACGGCTCGCCGCTTCGTCGACTGGTGCCGCAACTGGAGGCGACCCGCCTGATGCCGTT
>JBDHWC010000005.1:0-71688 GCA_039809985.1 Thermomicrobiales bacterium
CGCCCCCGCCCCCGCCGCCGCCACCCCCGCCGCCGCCGCCCCCGCCGTTGCCTCCGCCGCCCCCGCCGTTGCCGGTCGGGGTTGAGGTGGCCGTCGCGGTCGCCTTCGCCTTCGCTTCGGGGCCGAAGTCGCCATGGTGCCGGTGGTCGCCGCCGGAATCGTTCGCCTGCTGGCGGTGGTCGCCTCGGTCGTGCTGGTCGTGTCGCTCCTGCCGCGCGGCCTGGCGGTCGGCCCGGTCGGCGCGCGCCTGCTGGCGGTCCGACCGGTGGCTCCGGTTGTGGTCACGCTGTCCGTCGCCTTGCCCGGCCTTGTCCGTGCTCTTGTTTCCCCCGTCGTTGCGGCGGGCGGCGGTGCCGATGGCGGCAACCGCGGTTCCCGCGCCGACCATCGCCGAGAGGAGCCGGGCGAGACTGCCGCGGCGACTGGGCGGCGCGGGCGCGGGCGTGATGGCGTGCTCGTCGCGCTCGGTCATCGCCGAGAACCCTCCCTCAGTACCGGCGCGCGGCGGGACGGCGCAAGTGCTGCGTCGCAGTCTACACCCGTCCGGACGCCCGAAGAAGCCGTCGCAGGGCGTCTTCCGCGGCGAGGTGGCCGCCCATGCCGTGGACCCCGCCGCCGGGCGGGACCGACGCGCTGCAGAGGCAAAGGCGCGGGTCGGGAGTCGCGTACGGGGAGGGGAGGGTCAGGTTCTGGCGCAGCAGGCTGCGGAGGTCGCCGGTGCCGCCGTTGATCGCGCCGCCGACGAGGTTCGGATCGAGGGCTTCCAGTTCGCGCGGCGACCACGTGCGACGGGCAAGGATCCGGTCGCGGAACCCCGGCGCGAAGCGCTCAACCTGCGCCTCGATCCGGTCGGCCATGTCGACGTCGCAGCCGAGGGGGAGGTGGCAGTAGGCCCAGACCGTCTGCCAGCCCGTGGGGGCGCGGGACGGGTCGACGATCGAGGGTTGGGCGAGGAGGACGAACGGGCGGCTCGGGACCCGGTCGCCGACCACGTCGCGCTCGCTCGCGGCGATCTCTTCCGCGCTGCCGCCGAGGTGAACGGTGCCCGCGTGTCGGCACGCCTCTGCCGTCCACGGGACCGGGCCTTCGATCGCCCAGTCGACCTTGAAGACGGCGGCTCCGTACCGGTGCCGCGTGAGGCGCTCCCGATCGGAGGTCGGCAGACGGTCGCCGGCGATGCGGGCGAGATCGCGCGGGGCGGTGTCGAACAGCAGGAGCGCGTCGGCGGGGAACGGGTCGAGGTCGACGATCTCCCGGTCGAGCACGATCTGGCCGCCGAGGCGGCGCAGGTGGGCGGCGAGGGCGTTGGCGAGCGCCTGCGAGCCGCCGGCGGCGAACGGCCAGCCGCCGACATGGGCGAGCAGCGCGAGGAGGAGGCCGTAGGCGGCAGAAGCGGGCGCGTCGAGTCGCAGGAACGAGTGGGCGGACAGCCCGGCGAAGAGGGCCCGCGCCGGCTCCGACTCGAAGTGCGCGTGCCAGAGCCCGGCGGCCGACCGCGCCCCGAGCCGTCCGAACCGAAGCAACGGGCCGAGATCGCGCGCCGGCCGGAGCGGGCGCAGGAGCCGCGGCAGGAGGAAGCCGGCTTCGGCGGCCAGCGGGAACATCAGGCGAAGGTAGGCGTCCGCGTCCGGGCCGAGCCCGGCGGCAGTGGCGGCGAGCGACCGCTGGAGCACCGCGGCCCGACCGCCGTCGAGCGGGTGGGCCAGCGGGAACGGGGGGTGCAGCCAGCGGAGGCCGTGGTCGGCCAGCGGCAGGTGGGCGAAGGCGGGCGAGACGACGGCGAGCGGATGGACCGCCGCCCCGAGGTCGTGGACGAAGCCGGGCAGGGTGGCCGCCCCGGAGCGGAGCGCGCCGCCTACCTCCGGATCCCGCTCCCAGACGGTCACGGGCAGGCCGGCCTGGACGAGGCGAATCGCCGCCGCTAGGCCGTTCGGGCCCGCGCCGACCACGTGCGCCGGGAGCGTCGTTGGCGCGTCGTTGGCTCCCAATCTCGTCGCCTCTCGCTGGTCGCGGCCCGGGCGACCGTCGGCCGGTTCGTGCACGCGTGGCAAGACCCGTGACCGACGGGTGCGGGCAAAGGGTACCGATGGAACCCTTCCCGCGTTTCGTGCGTATAGTCGGGTGGCAGGACGGCACGCGGGGACCGTCGGCGACGACGCGACCGCCGTGCCAGACGCGGGACGGAGCAGGGAGAGGGATGGCGATGACGCGCACGCAACTGACCGCGCTGACGACGGCGGCGGTGATCGGCCTCGGCCTCGCGGGGGCGCACGGCGCCGCCGCCCAGGACGGCCAGATGGTGGTCATCGCGAACGACGGTGTCTCGCAGTCGAGCAACGCCGCCGGGGCGTCGAACGTGGTGCCGGTTCGCCCGGTCCGCTCGGAGGCGCAGCGAGACCACGGAGCGAACAAGGCCCAGAACAGCGCGGACCGCGCCGCCCGACAGGCGAACAACAGCGGCGGCGACTCCGGCGCCACGGGCGCCGCGCCCGCCGACGGCTACAACGCCGGCGGGTGGGACGGGCAGGGCAGCGGCACGGACGCCGCGCCGATGGACGACTACTCGGGCGCGCCGGTCGAGGCCGCCCCGAGCGACACGACGACCTCCGGGCAGGGAACCGTCGTCGTGGCGCTGCCGTCCACCGGCATCGGCGACGAGTCCGGCTACGGCGCGGCGCTCGGCCTCGGGGCGCTGGCGGCGATCGCCGCGGCTGCCGCGGTCGCCGCTCGCCGCGTTCGGATCGTCGGCTAGGCACGCACCCCGCGTTTCGGCGCTCGCGCGGGCGGCAGAGGGGCGACCCCCTGCCGCCCGTTCGCGTTTCCCCGGCAAACGGCAGCCGTGCCGGTTCGCCAGCGAATCTCGTCGGTTGACAGAGCAATCGAAGGTTCTTAGAATGCTTGGTGTCTCCAAGTTTTACATAGAATTGAAGGGATTGCGGAATTTCTGATGGCAGTGACCGGGCGGCATTCCCAGCAGGCTGGGTGGCGGTCGGTGCCGACCCGTCGCGCGGTCGGGGTGCGCTGATGCCAGAGTGCCCGCGATTGCGCCTCGGAACCCGCGGCAGCGCCTTGGCGCTGGTCCAGACCGAGCTGGTCGCCCGGCGGCTGCAGGCTGCCATCCCCGGCATCGCCATCGACACCGTCGTGGTGCGGACCGAAGGCGACACCGACAAGACGACGCCGCTGACGGTGCTCGGCGGGCGCGGGGTGTTCACCTCCGGTCCGGAAGCCGCCCTCCTGAGCGGCGAAGTCGACGCGGCCGTGCACTCGGCGAAGGACCTGCCGACCCGTCTGCCGGAGGGATGTTCGCTGGCGGCGTTTCCGGAGAGGGCGGACCCGGGCGACGTCTTCGTCTCGCGGCACGGGCTCGGGCTGGACCGATTGCCCCCGAACCCCGTCATCGGCACGTCGTCGCGTCGGCGCGAGGTGCAAGTGCGGGCCGCCCGCCCCGACGCCGTCATCGTCGATCTGCGCGGCAACATCGACACCCGGCTGCGCCGTGCCCTCGACGAGGCGCGCTACGACGGCGTGGTGCTGGCCGCCGCCGGTCTCGAGCGGATGGGCTGGGCGAGCCGGATCACCGAGCGGCTGTCGGTCGACCGCTTCGTGCCTTCCCCGGCGCAGGGGGCGCTGGCGGTCGAGGTCCGGGCCGACGACGAGGCGAGCGGCGCGATGGTCGCCGCGATCGACGACCCGTTGGCCCGGCTGCCGGTGCTGGCCGAGCGGGCCTTCCTGCGCGCGCTCGGGGCCGGCTGCGCGATCCCGGTCGGGGCACTGGCGACGTGGGACGGCGGAAACCTGGTCCTGCGGGCGATGCTGGCCGAGGAGGACGGCACGTCGGCCATCTGGGAGCGATTCCGTCTCGACCGGGCCGAGCCGGAGGCGCACGCGGCAGAGATCGCGCTGCGGATGCGCGAGCGGACGGCCCGCGCGGCGCGCGCCTTCCCGGTGACCGGAGAGACGTCATCGGCCGAGGCCCCCGCGCGGGTGCTGGTGACGCGACCGGCCGGGCAAGCGACGGCGCTCGGCGACGCGCTGCGGCGGGTCGGCGCGGTGCCGGTGTTCTGTCCGACGATCGAGATCGGCGACCCCGTTGACTGGGCCGACCTCGACGGTGCCCTGCGGTCGGCAAGCGCGGGCGCGTTCGACTGGGTGGTGCTGACGAGCGCGAACGCCGTGCAGCGGGTGACCCAGCGGCTGGCGGCACTCGGACTGCCGCACCTCGGGTCGGCTCGACTGGCGGCGGTCGGGGAGGTGACGGCGGCGGCGCTGGCCACCGCGGGGCTCGCCGTCGAGCTGGTTCCGGATCGGCAGGACGCCGAAGGACTGGCGGCGGCGATGCGCGCGCGCGGCATGAGCGGGCAGCGCGTGCTCTATCCGCACGGGTCGCTGGCGCGCGAGACGCTGCCGAGCCTGCTTGCCGCTGCGGGGGCGACGGTCACGGCGGTCGAGGCCTATCGAACGGTGCCGGTCACGAGGATTGCCGACGACGTGCTGGCAGCGTTCCGGCGCGGCGAGATCGACGTGCTGACGTTCGCCTCCCCGTCCAGCGTCGAGGGCTTGGCGAACGGGCTCGAAGGCGAGGTGACGCATGTCGAGGCCCTGCCGGCGGTGTGCGTCGGCGAAGTGACGGCCGCCGCGGCGCGGGCGGCCGGGTTCCGGAGCGTGGTGGTCGCCCGCCGGCCCTCGGCCAACGCGGTGGCGGACGCCGTGGCAGCGGTGCTGGCCGCGGGCGGCGAGCCGGGGCGGCTGGATGGTTCGCGGACGGGGTTGGTGGCGTCGGGACGGGCAGGGGGTGGATCGTGAGCAAGTTCGACGACGCGGTGGTGGTTCCGTCGTTCCGGCGGATGCGGCGGCTGCGGCGGACGGAGCCGATCCGGCGGCTGGTGCGCGAGACGCAGCTGAGCGCCCGCGACTTCATCTTCCCGCTGTTCATCACCCACGGGCAGGGGGTGCGGCATCCGATCGTCTCGATGCCGGGCCAGTTCCAGCTCTCGGTCGACGAACTGCCGCGCGAGCTGGACGAGCTGCGGCAGCTCGGCATCGGCGCAGTGCTGCTGTTCGGCATCCCCGAGGAGAAGGACCGCGTCGGGAGCGGGGCCTACGATCCCGAGGGGCCGGTGCAGCGGGCGGTGCGGGCGATCAAGGCCGAGGCCCCGGACATCGTGACGATCACCGACGTCTGCGGCTGCGAGTACACCGACCACGGGCACTGCGGCATCCTCGACGGCTGCGAGGTCGACAACGACCTGACGCTCGGGCTGCTGGCGCGGACGGCGGTCAGCCACGCCGAGGCCGGGGCGGACATCGTCGCCCCGTCGGACATGATGGACGGCCGGGTGGCGGCGATCCGGGCGGCGCTCGACGCGGCCGGGTTCCTCAACACCCCGATCATGTCGTACGCCGTGAAGTACGCCTCCGCCTTCTACGGGCCGTTCCGCGAGGCCGCGGCGAGCATGCCGGCCTTCGGCGACCGGCGTTCGCACCAGATGGACCCGGCCAACGCGCGGGAGGCGCTGACCGAGATCGCGACCGATCTCGAGGAGGGGGCCGACCTTGTGATCGTCAAGCCGGCCCTGCCGTACCTCGACGTGGTGCGGATGGCGCGCGACGCCTTCGACGTCCCGATCGTCGCCTACAACGTCTCGGGCGAGTACGCGATGATCAAGGCGGCGGCGCAGCTCGGCTGGATCGACGAGCGGCGGGTGACGCTGGAGACGCTGACCTCGATCCGGCGGGCCGGCGCGGGCCGGATCATCACCTACCATGCGAAGGAGGCGGCCCGCTGGCTGAGCGAGGACGCGGCCCAGACGCCGCGCTCGATCTCGGTCCTGCGCGAGTTCGAGGCCTAGCGACGGGGAGTCAGACGACGAGTGGCGGCTGCGAGGGGCTGATGCCGACGCACGAACCCGTTCCAGCGCGCGGGACGGCACCGGCTCACCGGCCGGATCGTGCCGGCGCGCCCGCTCCGGCGTGATCGATCGCCTCCTCGATCCAGACTCAGTGCCGACGTTGAGCGGTCGGCAGCGGATGGTGCGCGCGCTGCACCTGAGCGAGGTCGACGCGACGCCGGTCTGGTTCATGCGGCAGGCCGGTCGCTGTCTGCCGGAGTACCGGGCGCTGCGCGAGAAGCACGACTTCATGGCGGTCGCCACCACGCCCGAGCTGGCGGCGCGGGCCACCCTGATGCCGGTCGAGCGGCTCGGCGTCGACGCGGCGGTGCTCTTCGCCGACATCATGCTGCCGCTGGCCGGAATGGGCGTGCCGTTCGCGATCACGCCGGGGGCCGGGCCGGTGATTCCGAACCCGATCCGGACCGAGGCCGACATCGACCGTCTGCGGGTGGCCGACCCCGAGGAGTCGACTCCCTACGTGCTCGAGGCGCTGCGGCTGCTGCGGGGCGAGCTGGGGACACGAACCGCGCTGCTCGGCTTTGCCGGCGCACCGTTCACGCTCGCCTGCTACCTCGTGGAAGGCAGGGCGTCGCGGGAGTACCCGCGGGCCAAGGCGATGATGTACGGCGAGCCGAGGCTCTGGCACCGGCTGATGACGGTTCTGACCGAGACGACGATCCGGTACCTGCGGGCGCAGGCGGCAGCGGGTGCCGACGCGGTGCAGGTGTTCGACTCGTGGCTCGGGCTGCTCGGGCCGCGCCACTACCGCGCGCTGGTGCTGCCCCACACGTCGCGCATCTTCGCCGAGTTGCGGGGACTGGTGCCGACGATTCACTTCAGCACCGGCACCTCGACGCTGCTGCCCCTGATCGCGCAGTCGGGCTGCGACGCGGTCAGCATCGACTGGCGGATGCCGATCGACGAGGCGTGGTCGCATCTGCGGACGACGCAGGCCATCCAGGGCAACCTCGACCCTGCCGTCCTGCTGGCCGGCGACCGGGTCGCCCTCGACGCGGCGACCGAGGTGCTGCGGCTCGTCGGCGGCCGGCCGGGACACATTTTCAACCTCGGCCACGGCGTCCTGCCGGAGACCGACCCCGACGTGCTGCGGCAGGTCGTCGAGGTGGTGCACGCGTGGGATCGCGACGCGGTGCGCGACGACTGACGCGCCGGGGCCGGCCCGGCGACGGGCGTATACTCCCGCGCGCGAGTTGCTGCGACTCCAGACGGGGAGGGTACGGGCGATGGCGGACGATCGGGAACAGGGCGGCGCGGACGACGACAGTGTCTCGTGGCGCGAGGTGCTCAAGGTGCTGCAGATGGGGCAGTCGGTGGAGATCAAGATCGGCGACGACCAGGAGTTCAAGCGCCGACAGCGCCAGATCGAGCGTCGGGCCGAGAAGCAGGGGATCCCGCTGGTGATCACCCGCGAGGTGGGCGCGATGCGCCTCTCGCTGGCTCAGGCCGCCCCGGCGGCGACGGCTCCCGCCGAGCGACCGGAGCGACCGGAGCGAGCCGACCGTCCTGAGCGACCCGAGCGGCCGGACCGGGAGGAACGGCGGGCGCAGCGCCGGGCAGAGCGGGCGGCGCAGGGGTAGGGGGCAGTCCCTCCGACACCGAGAGACTTTAGGGGGCCGAGGCGCGCCGTCTGGGACGGTCGCGCCTCGGTCCGTGCGTTAGTGCGCGGCGTCAGGCGAAGACGATCGTGCGGTTGCCGTCGACGATGACCCGGTCCTCGACGTGCCAGGCAACGGCCCGGGCCAGCACCGCCCGTTCGATCTGGCGGCTGATCCGGCGGAGGTCGGCGGTGGTGTCGCGGTGGTCGACGCGGCGCACGTCCTGCTCGATGATCGGGCCGGCGTCGAGGTCGGCGGTCACGTAGTGGGCGGTCGCGCCGATCAGCTTGACGCCGCGGGCGTGGGCTTGGGCGAACGGGCGCGCCCCGGCGAACGCGGGCAGGAAGGAATGGTGGATGTTGATCGCCCGGTTCTGCCAGCGGGCGACGAAGGCCGGGGAGACGATCTGCATGTAGCGGGCGAGGACGACGAGGTCGATGTCGGCCTCGCGCAGGAGTCGTTCCTGCTCGACCTCGGCCCGTGCCTTCGTCGCCGTCTCGACCGGCACGCAGTGGAAGGGGATGCCCCACGCCGCGGCGGCCTCGCCGAGCTCCGGGTGGTTGCCGATCACGACCGGAATCTCCGCCCGCAGGTCGCCGGCGCGTCGCTGCCAGAGCAGTTCCAGCAGGCAGTGCTCCTCGCGCGAGACGAGGATGCCGATGCGCGGCAACTGGTTGGCGGCGACGAACCGGGCCTCCATGCCCCAGGCGTCGGCGGTCGGATTGAACGCCCGGCGCAAGTCGTCGATCCGCTCGCCGAGCCGGGGCAGGTCGAATTCCACCCGGAGGAAGAAGCGGCCTCCTTCCGGGTCGGTGGTGTGCTGGTCGGAATGGACGATGTTCGCCCCATGCTCGAACAGGAAGCGCGAGACCGCGGCGATGATGCCGGGCTGGTCGGCGCAGCGGACGACGAGCCGGCCGTGGTCGGCGGTCGGGGCGAGGCGGCTCACGCGGCGGCGACCGTCGCAGGGACGCAGGGAAGGGGCACGGCCGGTCCTTTTCGCTATGCGATGCGCGGTTGAAGTGACGGCTGAGGATAGGCGCGTTGATCGCGGGGCGTCAATCACGGCGGGCCACCCGCCAGTCCGCCCCGGAGGCACCGAATCGCGTACCCTATGACAGTCGGGGTCGTCGCGGCGGCCCTGCGTCGGGTCACCGGCCCGGCACGCGCCGGACCAGCGAGGGCCGCCACCGCCGATGGTCATCCAGCTCCTCTACGGCATCGGGGCCAAGGACTTTGACGAGGCCAAGGGATTCCTGGTCCTGCCGTGCCAACGCTGCGGCACGACCGGCGTCTTCACCCTCTTCACCTCGAAGCGCAAGGTGACCTTCTACACGGTGCCGACGGCGACCGTGCGCGAGCAGGTGGTCGTCGAGTGCCGGACCTGCGGCCAGCGGTTCGGGGTGCCGGAGGAAGTGCGCGACGGCTTCCTCGCCAACCTGGTGAGCGAGCAGGAGGCACTGGCGCAGGTGCGCCAGCTCGGCGGCGTCCACGGCGGCGGCATCGTGGTGGCCGGGGCGCGGCGGTCGGCCGGGCCGACCTACTACCAGACGCTGCAAGTCGATCCCTCGGCGGACCCCGACGTGATCGACGCCGCCTTCCGGCGGCTGGCCTTGAAGTACCACCCCGACCGGTCGCCGGGCCCGGAGGCGGCGCAGAAGATGCGCGAACTGCTCGAGGCCAAGGAAGTGCTGGCCAACCCGGAGCGGCGTCGCGAGTACGACGCCTCGATCGGGATCATGCGCCGGCCGCCGGCGATGCGAGCCGACGAGGTCTGACGCACTTCGGCTGGCGGGCGACGGAGTCGCGCGGCCCCACGGAACGTTCAGGCACCGGAGGCGCGGCGTCCTAGCCGCCGATCACCTCGACGCCGTTGTCCGGGGTGGGCGTGCCGCGGTCACGGTTCCGGTCTCGCCCTGCCGCCGGGGTGCCCGCCGCGCCGCTGCCGTCGAGAGCGGGGAGCGGGGCCGGGGCGCAACGCTCCTTCCGAAGGCACGTCGCCTGGGCGTCGGCGAGTTGACCGACCGCGGCGAGGGCGACGGGCGACGTGCTCGCCAGTTCGACCCAGGCGACCCGCGCCCCGTTGCGAACGTAGATCCGGTACCCATTCAACGGGTCGTCGCCCGCGGTTGCGACGCGAAAGGTGGCGGAGGCGTCCCCGAGGCTCGGGGCGTCGCCGACCAGTTCGAACGCGGCGTACCCGGACGGCGGCGACGCCAGTTGCTGCGGGAGGCCCTGCAGCCACGCCTCGGCGTCGGTGTCGGCCGCGAACGCGAGCAGGCCGAGGTGGTAGGCGAGCGGCGGGCCGGCTGCCGCGGGCGTGCCGGGCGCGGCGTCGTTGGCGGTGGCGAGGTTGGCGGTGAACGTGCCGAGATAGGCGTCGGACGCGCCGCCGAAGGTCGCGGCGCGGGCGGCGGCGGCCTCGTCGCTCTCGCCGTAGCGGTCGACGACCGCGCTGCCGAGCAGGTCGTAGGCCTCGGTCGGCTTGACTCCCGTCGCGGACTCGCTCAGGTCGAGCGTCTGCGCCAACGGGCTGAGCCCGACGGTGGAGCCGGCGAGCAGCGAGGCGAGGCGTTGCTGGACCGCCAGGGCGGCGGCCTCCACCACGGCCTGGTCCGGCTCCTTGTTGGTGAGGTCGGCGAGCAGGATCATCGCCAGCACCCGGTCCTGGCGGAAGGTCACTCGCAGCCCGCGGTAGTCCGCGCCGGTGTTCTGGGCGGTGCCCTTGATGGCGTCGAGCTGGCTGGTGTCGCCGATCGTCACCGAGTCGATCGGCTTGGCGGTGCCGACGACCGAGCGGAAGGCGGCGTCGGCCTGCTGCGGCGTTTCGTAGGCGATGGCGAAGGCGCTGACCTGCACGTCGAAGCGGGTCGGGTCCGCGGCGTTGGGGACGGCCAGCCGGGCGTCGTAGCGCTGCTGCCAGCCGGCGGCCCGCAAGTCCTTCTGCGCCTTGGTGACGGCCTGCGCAGAGGTGTCGCCGCTTGCCTGCGCGGTGCGGAACGCCTCGTCCTGCAGCGAGTAGAAGCGCCCGTCGACGAAGCCGAGGTTGGGGATGGCGCTCCCGAAGTCGAACGGGAAGGGGACGACTTGGGCGAGGTCGAGGTCAGGCGTTCCCTGTCGTGGGGTTGGCGTGCCGCCGCCCCGGACGGTGAAATTGCCGACGAGAGCGTCGTTCACGTAGAGGGCGTACGTGCCCTCGGCCAGAGGCGTTGGCGGCTGTCCCTTGAAGCGGCCCCGCTGGTCGACGTCGACCGGGAAGCGGATCGCGGCCTTCTGCTCCGGCGCGACGGCGAGCTCGAGGGCGGTCGCGCCGGTGTTGACGCGCCCGGCGATCTGCGGGGTGGCGTTGGCGGTGGTCGGCGACGTGCTGGCGTCGATGGCCTGTCCGTCGACGGTGATCTGGGTCAGGCCCGCCGGCAGACCGTCAGTGTACTGGGCCCGCGCCGCTGGAATGCCGGGACTGCCGGCGACGAGGAGCAGGCAGGCGAGCAGCGGAACCAGCCAGCGGAGGCGTTGCACGCCGGACCCTCCCGATGGCACGAGCCGCGGGCGTTGGCGCGGCGACCGACGGACATGATACCCGAGGCTCCCGCGCCTCCCCCGACTGGCGGCGGCGTTGGTCACGGTCGGGCGGCGACGACGCGCATCACGAGCCAGTCGTCGTCCCGGTAGAGAACCCGCACTGGCGGGTCGTCGCCGGCGAGCCAGCGCTGCCACCCGATCCACTCGTGCGGGTTGCAGGCCAGCACGCGGACACCCGAGGCGTCGGCCAGCGCCCGGAGTTCCGCGGCGGTGAGGGGGGCCGAGAAGAAGCGCGCTGCGAGTGCCGCCTGTGCCCGTTCCTGCGGGAAGCCGAGCCAGCGAGGGTCGGAGCCGACCGCGACCCGGCGGGTGGTCAGCCCTTCCCACCACCAGCCGACCGGCCAGCCGCGCTGGTTGGCGCGGACCGCGATCGTGCCGTCGTCCCCCAGCCCGGCCCGTGTCGCGGCGAGCAGCGATGGGGACGCCACGCGGTAGAAGGCGAAATAGCGACTCGCTGCCGCATCGCCCGCGAACATCAGCACCATGAGCACGGCGATAGCGACCGCGCCCGTGGCCAGCCGCGCAGGCCGGGCCCACGAGGCGCGGCTCGCGGCTCGGAGGGCCACCACCAGTGCGCCGATCAGGGCCGGCGGCAGCAGGCGGGGTTCGGGGGCGACCAAGAAGAGCAGCCCGGGCACGGCGAGCAGACCGGCAGACGCCAGCCACCACGGCTCGCTCAGGCGCGGGCGGGCGGCGAGGGCGACCACCGCGACGACGGCGACGAGCACCCAGAGCAACGGGGCCTCGCGGGTGGCGTAGAGGAACGCGTCGCGGCGGCCGAGGCCGGAGGCATCGAGCGGGGGGGCGTAGCCGGCATGCCGGAAGGCCGCGAGGACGACCAGCGCCACCGCCGATGCCGGCAGCAGGGGCAGCAGCCCGTCGCACGCACCCCGCACGGTGCGGTCGGCGGCGGGAACCCCGGCCAGATGCCAAGCCCAGACGGCCGCCGCGCAGATGAGCGCGAGCGGGCCGTAGACGTGGTGGGCGACGACGGCAACGAGGAGCAGGGCGGCGAGTGTCACCCGCCGCCCCGGTGAGGGCCTGACGAGCGACTGGGCCTGCACCGCGGTCGCCGCCAGCATCGCGCCGAGGGCGAGCAGTTGCGGGTAGCCCCCGTAGGCGAGGGGCTCGGTCACGGCCGTGGCCGAGGCCGCGCCGGCGACGAGGCCGACCTGCCACAAGCCGATCAGGCTGAGTCTCGCCAGCGTCGCCGTGCCGATCAGCGTTGCGACCAGACTGAGCATGGCGACGATCTTGAGGCCGGTCATCGGTCCGGCGAGCGAGGCTGCGGCGGCTGTCAGGACCGGGACGAGCGGGGCGTAGGCTCCGTCGGTCGAGCGGCCGAACCCGGTCAGGCCGCGGCCGAGGGCGAGCCACTGGCCGCCGTCGAGTCCCGTCGGGAACGGCCCCATCTGCAGCCAGCGGCGCACCACGGCGAGCCCGAGCACGATCACGGTCGCGCCCCAGCCGATCGCCTCGGCGCGGGCGCAGGGGACCGGCGGCCCGAACCGGGATACGAGCGCACGATTCGGATGGAGCGGGTTGGCGGACGGGTCTACCATCGTCACAGCGCGATCGAGGCGCGAGGGACGCCGAAGCGGACGACGAGGTGAGCAGCATGGCCACGACGACGACAACCATCGACCGCGCCACGGCGGACAGCGCTCGCTGGGACGCGCTGGTCCGTCGGGACATCTCGGAAACCGGCCCGTTCGTGGTCGCGGTGCGCACCACGGGCATCTACTGCCGACCGAATTGCCCGGCCAAGCGGCCGAACCGGGAGAACGTCGAGTTCTTCGACGACCGGCGCGGGGCCGAGCGGGCCGGGTACCGGGCCTGCAAGCGTTGCCGGCCCGAGGTCGACGACCCGACGCCGGCGATCGAGCGCGCCGTGCAGGCCGCGACCCGGGTGCTCGACGACGCCGAGTCGCCGATGACCTTGGCCCGTCTCGCCGAGACGGTGGGGGTCAGCCCGGGCCACTTGCAGCGGGCGTTCACCCGGACGGTCGGGCTGTCGCCGCGGGCCTACGGCGAGTCGGTGCGGGCCGAGCGGCTCCGCAAGGCGCTGGAGCGAGGTGAGGACGTGACAGGGGCGATCTACGGCGCGGGGTTCGGCTCGACGAGCCGGGTCTACAGCACCGGGGACCGGGTGGTCGGCATGGCGCCGACGGCGTTCCGCAACGGCGGGGCGGGCGAGCGGGTCCGCTACGCGCTGGCGGACTCGAGTCTCGGCCGGGTGCTGGTGGCGGCGACGGACCGCGGCGTCTGCGCGATCGACATCGCGGACGACGACGCGTCGCTGCTCGCGGGGCTGCGGAAGCGGTTCCCACTGGCGGAGCGGGGCGGGGACGACGCCGAGTTCGCCGCGCTGGTGCAGAAGGTGGTCGGGTTGGTCGAGCGGCCGGCGTCGGCCGTCGACCTGCCGCTCGACCTGCGTGGCACCGCCTTCCAGGCCCGGGTCTGGCAGGCGTTGCGCAACATCCGGCCGGGCGAGACGGTGACCTACGCCGAACTGGCCGAGCGGGTCGGCCGGCCGACGGCGGTGCGGGCGGTGGCGAACGCGTGCGGCGCGAACCGGGTCGTGGTCGCGGTGCCGTGCCACCGGGTGGTCGCCAGCGGCGGCGGGCTCGGCGGCTACCGTCTCGGTCTCGACCGGAAGCGCACGCTGCTGGCGCGGGAGGCGGAGAGCGCCTAGCGGGGAACCGATCATCGCGGCTCCCCCGGCTGGTCGGGCGAGCGGACGACGACCGGCAGGCCGATCGCGTCGGTCAGCCGGTCGTCGCCGTCTTGGACGAGCCGGGCGGTGACGACGAGGTGGTAGCGGCCGGCGGCGAGCGAGGCGGGGACGTGGACGCTCGGCGCGTCGCAGGGTCCGGCCCCGCCCGCTGCCGCCACCGCGTGCGTCACCGGGTCGAGCAGTTGCCATGCGGCGCGGCAGGCAACGTCGTCGTCCAAACCGGAGACGCCGACGCTCAGTTCTGCCGAGCGGCCGACGACGAGGTTCGGGCGTGCGTCGCGCAAGGTCAGGCGCACGGGACCCGCCCAGCGGAGCGTGTGGTCGGCATCGACCACCACCGGCGCGAGTTGGTAGCCGCTGCCGTAGGCGTGCTGCCAACCCGCGGGCGTCAGGTGGTGGAACCAGAAGGTCATCTCGTAGACGCCGGGCGGGACGTCGTTCCCGATCCGGTCGAGCCACTCGAACGAGGCCGGGTCGCCCGGGCTGGTGCGCCGCTCGACGATCGGCGAGGCGAAGACCGGCCCGACCCACGGCTCTGGCGAGCCGGGCTGGCTCAGGAGGTACCAGCCGCGCACCGTCTCGTCGCCGCGGGTGACGAGCGTCGCCGCCACCGCGGCAAGGTCGTCGACGAAGGTGACGGACGGCGGCGGCGAGCGGAAGGGGACCGCGCCCGGATTGTTCACCGGCACCCCGCTCGACCCGTTGCACGCCGCCCAGCGCAGCGGCTGGCTGCCGGCGATCTGGTCGATGTCGGCGTCGGGGCCGACCACGTCAAGGTCGATCCGACAGGAGACGGCGTGGTCGCCGCTGAGGGCGGCGGTGACGAGGTAGTGGCCCGGCTTCGTCGGGCGCCACGTGGGGGCGGGGTCCGGCAGGTCGGCCGGGAAGTCCGCGTCGTTCCAGGCGCGGCAGCGGTCCGTGTCGCAGAGGAGGACGCGATCGCGCGTCGTCACCGGCAGCGGGACCGGCGTCGCCGACTGGTGCAGGAACTTGCCGGCAGCGTCCCACCACGTCAGCGAGAGCGCCGCCGGTCGAGTCAGCGAGAGGAGGGACGGCTCGCCGCCCGGGTTCTCCACCCCAACCCACGGCCCCCACGGCGAGTCCGGGGCGAGCAGCGTCGGGGCGTAGAGGGTCACCTCCGGTTCGACCACCGGCGCGGCCGGCTCTGTCAGTCGATAGACGACGGACGGCCCGAAGTCGCCCACCCGCGCGTAGGTGTCGGCCACGGCGGCGAGGGCCGCTTCGACCGCCGGCCAGTCCGCGGCCTGGTACTGGTCGCGGTGGACGACGAGGTAGCGCACGCCGAGTTGCCGCAGCAGCGGCAGCGAGTCCGGGCCGACGTGGCTGATGCGCCCGGTCTCGCTGCCGTCGGGTCGTGGCAGTGGCCCGACGAACCGCTCCAGCAGGTCGCTGTGGCTGCGCGGGATGAACCCGGAGTTGCCGTTGACCATCGGGTTCCAGTCGAGGGTCGACCAGTACATCGCGAGGCCGATGTGGCGGCGGACGCTGCTGGCGGCGGGGTCGGCGAAGATGCTCTCGGCCGGGAACTCCATCACCACGCCGGGCGGCTGGGTGGCAAGCCAGGCGTGGGCAGCCGCCTCCGCCGGCGAGCGGTCGACTTCCTCGAGCGGGATCGGCACCGCAGCCAGTTCGACGAGGACGAGGGCGGCGATCGCGACGCCGGTGACTGCCGGAATCCACCGGCCGACCCGGTCGCGGAGCGGCAGCCCGCGCTCCCACCGCAGCAGCGCGGCGAACCCGAAGCCGGCGAGGATCGCCAGCGCCAAGCCGACCAGACCGCCGAGCCGGGCCGGCACCCGCATCGCCCGGAAGAACGGAATGTGGTCGAAGAGGAAGCCGTAGGGGAGGGGTCGGCCGGAACCGTCGAGCGGGCCGAGCGTGGGGCCGAGCGACAGCACGAACGCCGCCGCCGCGACCCCGAGCATGGCGGCGAGGAACCAGCGCTGCCTGCGCCAGCCGACGAGGCCCACGAGCGCGAAGACGAGGGCGACCGTGCCCGGGAAGAGCGCGTCCTCGATCACGATCTCCGGGTGCTGGTGGCCGTCGGCGTGGGGGGCGTGGCCGACGGTGGTCAGTGCCTCGTTCGGGCCCGGCCGCACGCCGAGCAGACGGTCGAGCGGAGTCGGCACCGCCCACGGCGCGATCTGGAGGTACGAGTCGGGGGTGGCCTTGTACTGCTCGGCCTCGGCCAGCGTGCGCTCGAGACCCTGCTCGTCGCGCACCTGCAGGTAGGGCCGGGTGAGCGGCAGGCAGATCACGGCGGCGACAATCGCTGCGACGGCGAGTGCGCGGTAGAGAGCGGGGCGGCGCAGGTCGGGACGCGCCAGCAGGGCGGCGGCCAGCGGCAGTGCGCAGAGCAGCGCGATCTGGACCGCGAAGTAGAAGCTGGTCAGGATCTGGATGGCTGCGAGCAGGCCGAGCAGGAGGCCGCGCCCGATCGTCGGGCGCTCGAGCGTGGCCAGCAGCGCGAGCAGGATCCAGGGCAGCCACCCGCTCTGCAGCCAGTTCAGGTGCCAGAGGTGGACGTAGCGGAAGGCGAGGAACGCGTAGGCCAAGCCGCTCAGCAGCCCGGCGGCGCGACTGCCGGTCAGTCTCGTGACCAGGGCGTAGACGCCGGTGCCGGCGAGGACGAAGGAGGCGAGCACCATCAGGCTGTTGGTCAGGATCGGATCGCCGGTCAGGCGGTCGACCGGGGCGGCGAGGAGCGCGCCGGGGATGTTCGCGTCGGTGTAGGCGAGCGTCAGCGCGAACGGGTGGAAGATGTTCGCGCTGAAGAGATGGCGCGGGTCGGTCGCCAGCGCGTGCTGGACCCACTGCGACAGCCAGATCTGGAGGAGCGGGTCGAACCCGACCACGGTCGCGCTGCGCAGGTGGAGCGCGTAGGGCCAGGTCATGCCGACGGCGGCGACCGAGAAGAGCGCGGCCACCCCTGCGCCGACGGCCAGTCGCTGCCGCGGCGTCGCAGGCAGGTCGGGGCCGAGCGGCTCACCGGCACTGCCGGTGCCGCTCGTCAGCCAGGATCCGAGGCGTCCCAGCAGCGGCAGCCGGAGGCGGGCGGAGGACTCGACTTGCGGCGGTGACGCGGGCCACGCCCGCTGCCAGAGGAGCCGCGCCCCGAACCCGACGCAGACGAACAGGACCAGCGAGCGCGCCACTTGCAGCGGGTCGTAGACGTTCTCGACCGCCTTTCGGATCAGCAGCGGGTCGTGGTAGTCGGGAACGTTGTAGAGGTTGAGGTAGTTGCCGACTTGGAAGCCGACCACGTCGGCCGCCACCACGAGCCCCCAGAGCCACCACGGCACGCGCAGCAGGGCAACGGCGAGGAGCACCCAGAGCATCAGGTGCGTGGTGAAGGTCTTGTTGACGGCGAGCCACCAGAGGAGCGCGGTCGCGCCGAGCGGCACGAAGACCGGGCCCCGGCGCGCGCAGGCGAGGGCGACCAGGGCGACGCCGCCGGCGACGGCGAGCGCCAGACTCGTCTGCGTCAGCAGCGCGGTGGGCTGGCCGCGGAACAGGACCCAAACGCCGGAGTCGGCCAGCCGGTCGCGGTTCCAGTCGATGAAGAACCGCCAGTTCTCCCAGTTGGCGAGCGCGACCGGCGCGTTGAAGGCGACCGTCGCCGCGCCGACGATGCCGACGGTCCAGGCCGCTGCCCGCCACCGGCGATCGAGCAGTTGCTGCACCAGCAGCGCGGCGACGAACGCCACCGGGAAGAGTTTCAGGGAGACCCCGACGGCGAGCCCGAACGCGCCCCGGCGCTCGTGACCGCGCAGCACCGCGAGGACCGACACCGCGGTGACCGCCACGGCGACCAAGTCCCACTGGTGCCCGGTGTAGAAGAAGAGCGCGGGCGCGGCGGCGACCAGCCACGGGTTGGCTCCCGGGACGCGTTTCAGCGCCCAGATCGTGACGAGTGCCGAGACGGCCAGCAGGGCGTAGGCGAGCGCGTAGTAGCCCGGCAGGCCGGGTGCGTAGCTGAGGACGTAGGAGAGCAACCCGGTCAGCGGCGGGTACTCGAGCGGGAAGTCGACGTAGGGGACAGGGCGGGACTGCAGATGGTCCCGCAGGTAGAGCCAGATGACGTCGGAGTAGCGGAACGCCGGGAACGCCCAGTCGCGGTAGGCGTCCGGCGAGAGACGGTAGGCGACGCCCGGCAGGTAGTGCAGGTAGCCGAGGCCGAGCAGCACGCCGGCAACGAGGTACGGCCCGAGCGCGCGCCACCAGGCGACCAGCCCGCTGCGCGAGTCTTGATCGACCGGGGCCGCGTCGGACGGGGGGGCGACGGCCGGGCGACGCTCCTGCGGCGATGCGACGGACCGGGCGATCGACGTGACGCGGTCGGGCCGGGTCGCGGTCACAACCCGGCCCGTTCCGCGCCGACGACCTCAGCCCGGCCGAGACCGGTGGTGCCGCCGCGGGTCACCCACGCCGAGTCCCAGCCGTCGGCGAGGAGGGCGTCAACGGCGGCGAGTTCGGGTCCGGTCAGCGGGCACGGCTGGGTTCGGTCGATCGCCGCGACCAACACGGTCTGGCAGCCCGGGGACGCGGCCGAGCCGCGGACGCCGCCGTCCGTCGCCCGCGCCCGCTCGTAGAAGAGTTCCGCCGGCTGGTGGTACCAGCCGGGGAGCGCGTCGTTCAGCCAGTTCGCCTGCGGTGACGGGGTGACGTAACGCTCGGGCAGGGCCGGGTCGAAGAGGACGAGGAAGAACGGCAGGCTGGCAACGCCGACGATCAGCAGCGCGGCGCGCCCTCGGCGGCTTGCCGCCACGGCGGCGAGGAGCGGCAGGGCGAGCGGCAGGAGCCAGAGGGCGTAGCGGCTCAGCCAGATCGTGCCGCCGCTGTTGACGTTGGTGGTCTGGGCGAAGACGAAGAGCAGCCACGTCGCGAGGACGCCGCCCCAGATTGCGGCGACGCGTCGGCGGACGACGGACGAATCGGTCTCACGGGGCCGGATCAGGCGAATGACTCCCCAGAAACCGAACGCTGCCAGCGCGGGCATGAACGGGAGCAGGCCGATGCCGGGGTCGACGAGGACCGCGAGGTAGCGCTCCCAGCCGGGCAGCCGGATGCCGAAGCCGTTGTTGAGTTCCTGCGGGGTGACCACCCCGAGCCGCCAGAGGTAGTAGGCCGGGTGCAGTGCGACCACGACGATGGTTGCGGCGACGATCGCGAGCGATCGCCGGAGGTTGGAGCTGTTGGCTGGCTCGGAGGCGCGGCGGCGGAGATGCTCGGCCAACGCGAGCAACCAGCAGAGCCCAATCCCGACCGCCAAGGGCAGGTTCTGGGTGGCCGCGACGGCGACCGCGAGGCCGGCCAGCAGGGCGTCGCCGCCAACAATCAGGCAGATCGCAATGGCAAGCAGCGCGACGGTGAAGATTTCGACTTGCGCCTTGCTCACGAACCAGACGAGCGGCGACGCGAGCATGGCCAAGGCGACCGCCGGACGAGTCGTGCGGGCGACGAACGCGAGCGCGGCTCCCAGCAGCAAGAGGTTGGCGACCGTGAAGCCGACCCCGCGTGGAAGGCTCGCGGCCTCGGCAAGGCGCACGAAGGGCGCGGCGAGCAGCGGGTAGGCCCAGAAGTGGGAGAACTCCTGCCGGCCGGCGGCCTTCAGGTTGCCTTGGTCGATCGCGGACTGGGCGTCCGGGTAGCCGGACGCCGCAGGCTGGGCGGCCATCCACTGCTTGAACGTCGCCACCTCGGACGGGCTGAGGGACGGCGGCTGGCCGTGGCCGAGCGCCGTCGCCATCGCGACGTACTGCTGCGCGTCGCCGGTTCGGCGCACCGGGGCTGCGAGCGAGGCAACCGCGACGACGGCGAACGCGACGACCAACGCCATGCTGGCGAGTCGGTCGGCCCAGTCAACGACGGCCCCGGCCGATCCCGCGACAGAAGACCGCATCGGAGGGGTGGCGGCTAGCCCGGGCGGTGCGGTCAGGTCCGGGTTGGCCGTCATGTCGGGTCTGGCATCGCTCGCTCCCGAACGGCGTCGGCGTAGAGCGCGACGATGGTGTCGACGGCGGGACGGCGGCGGGCCTCGGCGGCGAGGGCGGCGTACCACGCCACCGTCGACGCGCGCAGGCGGTCGCCCCCGGCATGGACGGCAAGGATAGCCGACGACAGCGCGGTCACGGTCGCCGACGGGGCGACGAACCCGTTCACGCCCGGCACGACCCACTCGGTCGCCGCGTTGTCCTCGCCGGCGACCACGATGCTCGGCACGCCGACCGACGCGGCCTCGAGCACGACCAGACCGTAGCCTTCGCGCTCCGACGGCAGGACGAGGGCGAGCGCGCCACGGCGCAGGGCGTCCAGTCGCTCGGCAGCGACGAAACCGAGCAGGTCGACTGAGTCGCCGAGCCCCGCCTCGCGGACGGCGGATTGCAGGTGCAGCAGGTCGGGCCCGTCGCCGACGACGACCAAGCGCAAGTCGGGTAACGTGGAGCGGGCGAGGGCCAGCGCGGGGAGCAGGGTCTCCGCTCGCTTTTCGGGGATCAGGCGGCCGACGAACAGCAGGTGCCCATCGGACGGGCGCGGCTCATCTGGGGTCACTCCCGGCAGGACGGTGCGAATCGTCGCCTGCGGCTGCGTCGGCGCGAGTGCCGAGAGGCGGGCCGCATGCAACCGCGAGTAGCTGATGGCGCGTTGCGGCACCCGCGCGGCGAGACATTGCGCTGCCTCGCCGACCCGGCCGCGGACCGGGCCGAGATAGGTTCGCCAGTACCTGCCGGTCCAGACCTCCCACCAGTCGACCACGAGCGGCACGCGGCGTCCCCGCGACCACGCGCCGGCGAGGAGCAGGGGAACGTAGGGAAAGGACGCGAGGTGGATCACGTCGTAGGCGCGAGCGTGGCGGACGAGGTGGCCGAGCACGCCGAGGCCGAAGACGAGCGGTGGCAGGACGCGGCGGCGGCCGTCGCCGTAGAGGGCGATGCGCGGGCCGACGGGGACGACCCGGACGCCGTCGATCCGGGGCGGCAGCGCGCGGTCCCACTGGCGCAGCGTCAGGTAGGTGACGTCGTGGCCGCGTCGGGCGAGTTCCTCGGCGAGGTCGCGGAACCACGCCTCGAGGCCGCCGATGGTCCACGGGAAGAGGCAGTCGTAGACGAGGCAGACCCGGAGATTCCGGGCGGGGTCCGGCGGGGCCGTGGGGCTAGGCCCGGAGGATGAACACCGGCAGGCCGGAGACCGGGTCGCGGGCGAGGTCGATGTCCGGGCCGAATTCCGCCACGGTGTCCTCGACCGCGCGCATGACCCGCTGGCAGGCGGTGTTGACTTGGTCGGCCCACTCGGCGGAGAGGCGGGCCGAGGCCACTTCCTCGTCGAACTCGTTCTGGTCGAGGATGGAGGCGGTGCCGTCCGGCTCGACCCAGAGGTCGAGTTCGAGGTCGAGGTCGCGGTAGTAGTTGGAGCGGAGCTCGATCAGCGGGCAGGAGAAGTTGACGTAGTAGCCGACGGTGCGGTCGTCGTCGGTGGTGAACCGGAGGAGCGAGAACCAGCGGTCGGGGAAGAACCATTGCTCGGCGGCGGCCCGCGAGAGCCGCTGCGGGCCGCTCGGGGTGCGGACCTCCATGTCGCGCGAGCGGTAGAAGGTGAAACGGTGCGTCAGCAGGTCGCGGACCCCCTCGGTCGTCGGCACCGCGATCCAACCGCCGGCGATCTGGTATTCCCAGCACGCGCCGCGCAGCTTCTCCTTCCGGTAGAAAATCCGGCTGCGCGGGGCGCTCATCGGACGGCTCCGGCATCGCGCCGTGACCCGCCGCGCGGACCTCGGCCGGGTGCCGGCGGGCGGCCCTGCCCGCTGCCGAGCGGCTGCTGGGTCGGCAGCCCGGACCGGCGCGGGAAGGCGTCCGCGGTCGGGCGCGTCTTCTCGACGACGACGAGGCGGGTCGTGCCGCCGGGGAGCGCGTCGGCCGAGAGGATGCGCGCGTGGAGCAGGCGGGCCGCGTCTTCCCCGGAGGCGATCTCGGCGTCGATCTCGAGCCCCTTCGGCAGCAGCGCGGTGCCGCCGACGCGGAGGAAAGGCACCACGTACTCGAGCAGGGTCGGCAGCGCGGCGACGGCGCGGGCGGTGGCCACGTCGTACCGGCCGCGGTGCGCGCGGTCGTGGCCGAGTTCCTCGGCCCGTCCGTGGACGGCGGCCACGTGGTCGAGGCCGAGCTCGGTGGCGGCGTGGTCGAGGAAGCGCACCTTCTTGCCGGTCGCGTCGAGCAGGGTGACGTCGAGTTGCGGCCGGGCGATCTTGAGGACGAGGCCGGGGAAGCCCGCGCCGCTGCCGACGTCGACCAGGCCGGGGCGGGCGAGGCCGGCGGTCGCGAGGTCGAAGGCCGGAAGCAGGCGAAGCGCGTCGAGGACGAGCCGACGGTCGACCTCCGCGGGGTCCTTGACGGCGGTCAGGTTGAACCGCCGGTTCCAGTCGAGGACGAGGTCGCGGTAGGCCGCGAGTTGCCGCACCTGGTCATCCGAGAGGCCGAAGCCCTCGACGGCGTTCGCGTCGCTCACCACGTCGGCCGATGCGTGCAGTGGGGTTGCGCTGTCGTCGGGGACGGCTGCGAGGCGGGGGTTGGGGACGGTGGGATGCGTCGTCACGACCACGGGCGTCCCTGCCTGCTGGGCTCCTCTCACGCGGCCGATCGACCGCTGCCTCACCCGAGTCTACCCGACGCGTGTGGCGGATGCGACCGGATTCGGCGTTGCCGCCGACTTCTCGCCGACCGCGTGGCGGGCGGCGGCGGCGATGCCGTCGGCCGTGAGCCCCGCCTGTTCGCGCAATCTCCCCTGCGATGCGTGCTCGAACACGCGGTCGGGGACGCCGAGCAAGCGCGTCGGGACGCGAATGTCGACGGCGGCCAGACTCTCGAGCACGGCGGCCCCGAAGCCGCCAACCACGCTGTTCTCCTCGATCGTGACGACCGCGCCGCACCGCTGCGCGAGGTCGCGGACCAGGGCGTCGTCGAGCGGCTTGACGAAGCGGGCGTTGACCACGGCGGCCGAGATGCCTTCGGCGGCGAGCGTGTCGGCGGCCCGCTCGGCCGGGAGGACCATCGAGCCGACCGCGAGGAGCGCGACGTCGCTGCCGTCGCGCAGCAGCTCGGCGCGGCCGAGCGGGAGGGCGTGGAGCGGCCCGGCGGTGCCGACCCCGACGCCCGCGCCGCGCGGGTAGCGGACGGCGACCGGGCCGGCGGTGTGGTCGAGCGCAGTGCGCAGCATCAGGCGCAGTTCGTTCTCGTCCTTCGGCGCCATGACGACCATGTTCGGCAGGCAGCGCAGGTAGGAGAGGTCGTAGATGCCGTGGTGGGTGCGCCCGTCGTCGCCGGCGAAGCCCGCCCGGTCGAGCGCGAAGATGACCGGCAGGCGTTGCAGGCAGACGTCGTGGACGATCTGGTCGTAGGCGCGCTGGAGGAAGGTGGAGTAGATGCCGACCACCGGCCGCATCCCCTGCGAGGCGAGGCCGGCGGCGAAGGTGACGGCGTGCTGCTCGGCGATGCCGACGTCGAAGAACCGCTCCGGGAAGATCGCCTGGAACTTGCCGAGCGAGGTGCCGGTCGGCATCGCGGCGGTGATCGCGACGACGCGCGGGTCGGTGCGCGCCATCCGGATCAACGTCTCGGCGAAGACGTCCTGGTACTTCGGGGGAGTGGCCGGCGCGCCGGGGGCGGCCTTCGCCGAGACGGCGTGCGCCCGTTCGCGGTCGTCCGAGGCGGCGGCGAAGCCCTTCCCCTTCTGGGTGACGACGTGGAGGAAGGTCGGGCCGTCGAGGTTGCGGCACTGGCGCAGGGCCTCGACGAGCGCCCGGGTGTCGTGGCCGTCGACCGGCCCGACGTAGGTGAAGCCGAGCTCCTCCCAGAGCATGGTGTGGTAGACGAACTCCTTGACCGAGTCCTTCCACCGCTTGCCGAACTCCACCAGCATGTCGCCCTGCGGCAGCCGCTCGGTGAAGCGGACCAGTTCGTCCTTGGCCCGGTTGTAGCGGCGGTCGGTGCGCACCCGGTCGAGGTAGCGGGAGAGCGCGCCGACGTTCGGGGCGATCGACATCTCGTTGTCGTTGAGGACGACGAGGAAGGGGAGGTTGAGCATCCCGGCGTTGTTCAGGGCCTCGAAGGCCATGCCGCCGGTGAGGGCCCCGTCGCCGATCACCGCGGCGACCCGGCGACTGGCTTGGCCGCTCTGCTGGTGGGCGACGGCCATGCCGAGCGCGGCCGAGATCGCGGTCGAGGCGTGGCCCGCGCCGAAGGCGTCGTGCTCGCTCTCGTCGCGGGAGAGGAACCCGGAGAGGCCTCCCTCCTGCCGGATGGTGCCGAAGCGGTCGCGGCGGCCGGTCAGGAGCTTGTGCGCGTAGGCTTGGTGGCCCACGTCCCAGACGATCGCGTCGTTCGGCGACTCGTAGACGTAGTGGAGGGCGATCGCGAGCTCGACGGTGCCGAGCGACGCGCCGAGGTGGCCGCCGTTCCGGCTGACGATCTCGATCAGCTCGGCCCGAATCTCGGCGGCGAGGCGCGGCAGGTCGGCAACCGGGATCTGGCGCAGGTCCGCCGGCTGGGCAACGCGGTCGAGGAGCGGGGTGCGCGAGGGGTTGGCGCGACCGGCGCCGCGAGCGGACGACATCAGGTGCGACTCCATGCCGGCGGGGGTGGACGCGCGGTTCGCCCTCGGCCGGCCCGATCCTCCGCGCGGACGGTTGGCGCGCGGGCGCGGTCCTCGCGGGCCGTCGCGGGCGACAGTAGCAACCGACCCGGCGCGGCGTCAAACCGGAGCGGGGTCTGGGATGTTGGCGGGCGCAGGCCGTGGGCGGTCCCGTCAGGCGGACAGGCAGCGGCCGGTGCCGTCGCACCGGCCTCCGGGGCACGGGTAGCCGGACGGCCGCGGCAGTTGCACGGGAGCGCCGGCGTCGCACGTGCCGACGTGGCACGGCCCGGCGTCCGGGGGCAGGTCGTCGTCGTTCTTGGACCCGATCACGCCGCCGGTGCCGTCGCAGACATGGTTCAGGCAGTCGCCCGCGGTCTGCCGGGCGGGAGGCACCAGGATGCCGGAGGTCTTCGGCACGACGACACACTCGTGGTCCCGGCACGCCGTCGAACTGCAGTCGGGGTCGGTGGGGACAACGTCGCAGTCCTCGTCGCGGGTACAGGAGCGGGGCTGGCAGGCCCCGGCGCGGCAGGTGCCTTCCGAGTGGGTGCCGCAGAGGGAACCGTCGGCCGCGGCCACCGGCAGGCAGTCGTGGTTCCGGCAGCGGAGGACGCTGCACGGGTCCTCATGGCCCCGGAAGCGGCAGTCGCCGTCGTCGCAGCAGCCGACGAGCGGGATGCAGGCGCCGTCGCAGCGTTTCTGCCCGGCGGGGCAGACGCATTGCGATTCGAGGCAGTCGCCCGCGCCCCGGCAGCACTTGAGCTTGGTGGAGCACGCCGCGCCGGCCTTGGCGCAGACTTTTGGCTTCGGCTTCTTCTCCCCCTTCTTCTTGCCGCGGGCCGAGACGGGGCCGAGTGACGCCAACGCGCCGCCGACGCCGACGAGGAGGAGGCCGCGTCGCGAGGCGGTCGCCACGGTTCGGGAAAGGCGGTCGAACGCGTCGGCATCCACGGGGCGGACTCCGTGCGTCGCTGCGGCTGACGACCGGAGGCGTTGCCGGTGCTGGCCGGACGTTGCGTCACAACGTCGTCGCCCAAGGTGGCCGGCGTGGCGACTTCCGGCAGAACTGCCAGATTCTCTCGGCTCGCGTCGACAGTGTCAACGGGGTTCGCGTCTGTGGCGTTGACGACGGTCGCAACTCGCGTTGCACCGGGCGGAGGCTGCCGATAGACTCGCGCCCTCGGACGGCTGGCGTGCGTGGGCGAGGGTGTGGTCGTGCTGGTGCTCTCCAGGTCGGACATCAAGCAACTGGTCCCGATGTCGGACGCGATCAAGTTGATGAAGACGGCGTTCGCCGAGTTGTCGGCGGGGCGGGTGGTCTCGCCGCTGCGGACCGTCATCCCGGTGCCGGAGCACAACGGCGCGGCCCTGTTCATGCCGGCCTCGGTGCCGGCGGCGGACGCGCTCGGCCTGAAGATCGTCTCGACCTACCGCGACAACCCGGCGCGGGGCCTGCCGGCGATCCATGCCATCGTCTGCCTCGTCGACACGGCGACCGGGCAGCCGACGGCGATCATGGACGGCACGTACATGACCGCGCTGCGCACCGGCGCGGTCTCCGGCGCGGCGACCGACCTGCTGGCCCGCCCGGACAGCCGCACGCTGGTGGTGATCGGGACGGCGGCGCAGGCGGTGACGCAGGCGGCGGCGGTCTGCGCGGTGCGGCCGATCGAGCGGGTGATCGTGGTCGGTCGTAGCGAGGCGGGGATCGAACGGCTGCGGGAGGGGATCGCGCACGACTGGCCGGACCTGCTGGCGCGGATCGAGGGGACGCTCGACCCGGCGGCGGTCGCCGAGGCCGACGTGATCTGCGCCGCCACGAACTCGAAGACCCCGGTCTTCGACGACGCGCTGGTGCGGCCCGGCACCCACGTCAACGCGGTCGGCGCGTACACGCACGAAATGCAGGAGGTCCCGGCCGGGCTGGTGCAACGGGCGACGGTTGTGGTCGATGCGCTCGACGCCGTGCTGGCGGAAGGCGGCGACGTGACGATCCCGCTGGCGCAGGGACTGATCGACCGGGACCATGTCTCGCGCGAACTCGGGATGGTCGCCAGCGGGACCGCGCCGGGTCGCGTGTCGGCGGACGAGGTGACGTTCTTCAAGTCGGTCGGCAACGCGGTGCAGGACGTGATGGTCGCCAAGCGCGCGGTGGCGCGGGCGGCGGAACTCGGGCTCGGCACCGAGATCGACCTCGGCTGACCGCGGCGGGCGTGCGGGGAACGTTCGAGGGCCGCCGGCATTCGCCGGCGGCCCTCTGTCTTGGCGCGAGCGGGTCGGTCAGTCCGCCGCGGCGGCGACCGCCTCCGGGTGGTGGATCGGGCAGGCTCCGGCCGTGCAGGTCTGCTGCTCGATGTGCTGGAGGAACTCCTCCGGGTACATCTGCAGCATCCCGAGCAGCGGCATCGGCGCGACCTGGCCGAGGCCGCAGAGGGACAGTTCGATGATGTGGTTCGAGGTGCGGTGCATCAGCGGCAGGTCGTCGAGCGAGCCGCGGCCGAGCCGGACCCGGTCGAGCATCTCGACCAAGGTGACGTTGCCGAGGCGGCAGGGGACGCACTTGGAGCACGACTCGTAGCGGTTGAAGGCGGTCAGGTAGCGGGCGAAGTCGACGGCGCAGACGTGCTGGTCGAAGACGACGAAGCCGCCGGAGCCGAGCATGCCGCCGAGGTCGGTCAGCGAGTCGAAGTCGACCGGCCGGTCGAGGTGCTCGTCCTTCAGCGGACCGGCCGAGACGCCGCCGGTCTGGATCCCCTTGAACTCGTGGCCGGGGCGCATGCCGCCCCAGATCTCCTCGACCAGGGTGCGCATCGTGGTCCCCATCGGGACCTCGACGAGGCCGACGTTGTTGAGCGGCCCCTGCACCGTCATCAGCTTGGTCCCCTTGCTCTTCTCGGTGCCGATCGACGCGAACCACGCGCCGCCGTTGAGAATGATGTCGGGGATGTTGGAGAGGGTCTCGGTGTTGTTGGCGACGGTCGGCCGCCGCCAGATGCCCTCCTCGACCGAGCGGGGCGGCTTCGTCCGCGGCTGGCCGCGGACGCCCATGATTGAGTACATCAGGGCCGAGCCCTCGCCGCAGATGTACGCGCCGCCGCCGGTGCGGACCCGGAAGAAGACGTCCTTGCCGGAGCCGAGGACGTTCTTGCCGATCAGGCCGAGCGCCTCGGCGTCGGCGACCGCCTTGCGGAAGCGCTCGATCGCCAGCGGGTACTCGCCGCCGACGTAGTTGTAGCCGCGCTCCGCGCCGACCGAGACGCAGGCGATCAGGATCCCCTCGAGGATCCGGTGGGGGTCGCCCTCGTGGATGCGGCGGTCCTTGTAGACGTTCGGCTCACCCTCGTGCGAGTTGCAGACGACGAACTTCGGGAAGTTGCGCGCCTTGCGACCGCTCTCCCACTTGATGCCGGCCGGGAAGCCCGCGCCGCCACGACCGCGCACGTTGGCGGTCGTCACCTCGGCGATCGCCTCCTCCTGCGTCATGTCGAAGAGGACCTTGAGGTAGGCGCTGTAGGCACCCTCGGCGACGGCGTCCTCGATCGAGTTCGGGTCGATCAGGCCGACCCGCCGCAGGATGATCCGCTGCTGGTGCTTGAAGAAGGGATGGTCGTCCAGCGGCGGGATGCCGCGGTGGGCGGTGTCGGCGCGCACGCCGACGGCGCGCTCCTCGAGTTCGCCGCGGAGCAGGGCCGGGACGTCGCCCGGCTCGATGTGGGCGTAGAGGACGGGGGGGTCGCCGGGGCGCTTGATCTCGACCCACGGCTCCATCCACATCGCGCCGTTGCCGCTCACCTCCCGCACGACGGCGGAGGTGTCGGCCAGTTCGGCGCGGCAGGCGGCGAGGACCTTGGTCGCGCCCTTGGCGAGCGACGAGCTGTCGACGCCGACGCTGACGACGAGGTGGTCACCGTCCCAGATGCGATGCCAACGGCGCTCGGCGGCCGAGCGGAAGGCCTCGAAATCGGCCCGCGAGGTGAGTTTCGTCGTCGACTTAGTGGCCATCCCCGCCCCCGTGCGCCGCATGGGCGTCCCGCCAGGAACCGCCGTCCGCGATCGCCTTTCTGATCAGGTCGTTGAGCGTGCCGGTGGTCAGCTCGCCGTGGAAGTCGGCGTCGAGCTTGCAGATCGGGGCCCGGTCGCAGACGCCGAGGCAGCCGTTGACCACCTGCACGGTGAGTTCGCCGTCGTGCGTGGTGCCGCCGTCGGAGACGCCCCACGTGTCGGCGAGTTCCTGCACGAGGCGCTGGGAGCCCATCACGTAGCAGGCCATGCCGTGGCAGAGGAGCATGAAGTGCTTGCCGCGCGGCTCGGTCCGGAAGTCGGCGTAGAAGGTGAGGAGGCCGTAGACGCGGCTGGCCGTGGTGCCGAGGTGCTCGGCCACGACCTCGGCCGCCGGCAGGGAGACGTAGCCGAAGTGCTCGTTGACCTCCTGCAGGGCGGCGAGGATCAGCTCCTGCGCCTCTTGGTGGTCCTGCGGCTTGAAGCGCGCCATCATCCGGCGCACCTCGTCGAGGTCGATCTCGTTGTGCGCGTGCTGCTGATCGGTCCGGTTGGCGGTGTCGGTCACCGTGTTCCCCCAAGCCTCCTCGGCCCTCGCGGCGCGGCCACGGCGACGCCACGGTCGAGCCGCCCTTGCCGTGCCGGAGTATAGGTTTGGCCTCCGGGGCAGTCAACGCGCCCGTGCCGCGGATCCGGTTCGTGCGCCCCGGTTCAGCGCGGGCGACGGAAGAGCCGCTGGAAGTTGCCGTCGAACTCGCCGAGGAAGGCGTGCATCTCGAGGACGTCGTCGACCGTGACCGGCCCGAAGTCCTCCTCCGGCTCCTCCGGGTCGGGCAGGATGTCGAAGTCGCTCTCCTCGCGGCTGAGCTGGCGGAGGGCGAGCTGCGCCTGCTCGGCGTCGCCGTCGCCCATCACGGCGGCGACGAAGTTCTTGGCGTGGCACTCTTCGCAGGTCACCACCATCATCCACATGTTCTTGCGGCGAGAGACGATCTGGATGTTCTCTTCGCCGAACGTGTGGTGGCAGACGGAGCAGCGCTCCATGCGGTTGAGGACGATGGTCTTGATCTGCTTCTCGGTGTCCATCGGCTCGGGCCGCGAAGGCCCGCTCAGTTCCCTTTCTTGCGGTCGAAGTCGTCGAGGTCGAGCGTGTTGATGAAGTCGCGGAAGACCGAGAGGGTGCCGTCGTCGGCGGGCGCTGCGGACTCCTCGACCGCTTCGGCGCCCGCCTCCTCCTCTTCCTCGTCCGGGCCGAGGGTGACGCCGGCGCGCTCCATGACGCCGTCGTCGACCAGGATCGGCACCTTGGCCCGGACGGCGAGCGCGATCGCGTCGCTCGGACGCGAGTCGATCTCGAGGGCGCGCCCGTTCTGGTTGATCACGATCCGGGCGTAGAAGACGTCCTGCGCGAGATCGGTGACGAGGATGCGGTCGACGTCCCCGCCGAGGTTGCCGATCAGGGTGCGCATCAGGTCGTACGGCATCGGGCGGGCGGCGGTGACGCCCTGCAGTTCCATGGCGATCGCCTCGGCCTCGTAGGCGCCGATCCAGATCGGCAAGTGCCGCTCGCCGTCGACCTCTTTCAGGATGACGACGCGGTGCTGGGTGACGAGGCTCACCCGAATGCTCTCGACCACGGTTTCGATCATCAGGCGCTCCCGCGGCGGCGTCCGGCGCCCGACCGGGCGGCGTGGTGTGCGTGCTACGGGTTGGCGGGTCGGCAGCGGCTCCGAGGTCGGTTCGCGACGGTTCGCCAACGCTTGAAGTCTACACCCCGGCAACGGTCGGGGGCCATGCACCGGCCGTCCCGGGGCGGGTTGCGGCCGCCGGTCGCGGCTGGTCGCAAACGGTGCCGGGAAGGCCGCCGCCGTCGAGCGTCAGCTGGACGCCGGCAGGGACTCGGGCGCGGGCGGCACCTCGGGGTAGTTGTGGTGTGGCACGAAGCCGATCGTGTCGACCGGCCAGTAGCCGAGCCATGCCTTGCCGATCACGCTGTCGATCGGGACCGGGCCGAAGACGCGCGAGTCGGAGGAGTTGCCGCGGTTGTCGCCCATGACGAAGAGGTCGCCGGCGGGGACCACCACGTCGCAGTGCTCGTTCTTGCCGCAGCGGGTGCGCTGGTCGAGGTACGGCTCGTCGAGCGGCACGCCGTTGACGACGACCGAGCCGGCGTCGAACGTGACGTGGTCGCCGGGCAGGCCGACGATCCGTTTGATGTACGGCTTGTTGGAGTTGACCGGCGGGTTGAAGACGATGATGTCGCCGCGCTGCGGCGCCCCGAACGGGTACCACCACGCGCCGCCGGCGGTCTGGTCGCCCGGCAGCAGGGCGTCGACCACGCCGGCGTCGAAGTGGAGGTAGGCGTTGCGGTCGACGAGGAGCATTTCCTGGTCGTGCAGGTTCGGCACCATGCTCTCGCCGTCGACCCGGAAGTTGAGGACGACGAGGCGGACGCCGATGAAGATGAGCGCCGCCAGCAGCAGGGTCTCGAGCACTTCGCGCACGGCGCGGCCGCTGGAGGCGGCCGCCGGCGCGTCGGCCGCGCTGGGGGTCAGTTCCGGGGACGGGCTCAGTTTCTGGTCGACCATCAAACCCTCGCCGGCCGCGACCCGGTGTCGGCCGGTCGGGCATCAGGCAGAAAAAAGGGGAGCGGAGCCACGGCTCCGCTCCCGGTGTGCACGCGACGGTCCGGGACCCGCGCAGGACGATCTAGATGTCGTCGGCGCGGACGGTCTTCTCGGCGCTGCTGGCCATGGTGGCAGTCGTGTCGGCAGCCGCCGCCCCGGCCGCGGTGGCCGACGTGGGCGAGGGGAGGACGTCCGTGGTCGCTTCCTTCTTGAACTCCTTGACGCCCTGGCCGAGCGACTTGGCCACCTCGGGAAGCTTGCCTGCGCCGAAGATGATCATGACGATCACCAGCACGACCATCAGTTCCTGCCAACCGATCCCGCCGAGCATGTCGTTTCTCCCTTCCGCCGCACGGAGTGGCGGCGCACGCTGTCCCGAGACGCTTTCAGTCTAGCAGTGGCCGCGAGAGGCGGGCAACCGCTCGGGACGGTCCCCGGACCGGAATGTGCCGCGACGCCGCATCGCTCGCCGCGCTAGTTCGCGCCGACGAAGCTGGCGATGATCGTCAGCAGCACGAAGACGATCGACACGCCGATCGTGAACTGGTAGAGCGTCTTCTCCACCCCGCGCCTGGTTCGGTAGATCGACCCGCTGTCGCCGCCGAACGCGCCGCTGAACGACGATCCCTTGGTCTGGAGCAGGATGACGAGGGTCAGCACCACCGAGACGATGATGACTGCCAGGCTGATGGCCGTCTGCATGCCGAATGGTCCTCGGTCAGGTCTCGCGCGTGACACGGAATCGCCGGTCGCGAAATCTACCACCCCGCCCGGCGGGCGGCAACGCGCGGACGCGCCTCAGGCGTCCGGCAGGGCGGCGATGCCGGGCAGGGACCGTCCCTCGAGGAACTCGAGCGACGCGCCGCCGCCGGTCGAGACGAAGCCGATCGAGTCCGCCAGCCCGGTCGCCTCCAGCGCGGCGATCGAGTCGCCGCCGCCGACCACCGTGAAGCCGTCGCAGGCGGCCACCGCCCGTGCCACGCCGAGCGTGCCCCCGGCGAACGCGGGTCGCTCGGCGACGCCCATCGGGCCGTTCCAGAAGACAGTGCCGGCCCCCGCGATCCGCTCGCCGAAGGCGGCGACGGTCGCCGGGCCGATGTCGAGGATCATCGCGTCGGCCGGCACGTCGGCCGCCGGCACGACGCGCCCGCGCTCGGCGGCGACCGACGACGCCACCACGACGTCGATCGGCAGGAGGACCGGCACCCCGAGCGCCCGGCCCTTGGCCAGAATCGCCGCTGCCTCGTCGGCCAGGTCGGGCTCGCAGAGCGACGCGCCGACCGCGTGGCCGGCGGCGAGGAGGAACGTGTTGGCCATGCCGCCGCCGAGCAGCAAAGCGTCGAGGCGCTCGAGCAGGTTGCCGGCGACGGCCAGTTTGTCGGAGACCTTCGCCCCGCCGAGGAGGCCGACGAACGGCCGGGCCGGGTTCTCCAGCAGGGCCGACAGCGTCTCGGTCTCGCGTCGCAGCAGGTAGCCGGCGCACGCCGGGAGGTGCGCCGCGATGCCGACGGTCGAGGCGTGGGCGCGGTGGGCGGTGCCGAAGGCGTCGTTGACGAACAGGTCGGCGAGCGAGGCGAGGGCTTGCGCCAGCGCCGGGTCGTTGGCTTCCTCGCCCGGCTCGAAGCGGACGTTCTCGAGCAGCAGCACGTCGCCCGGGGCGAGCGCCTCGACCGCGGCGGCGACGGTCGGCCCGACCACCGCGTCGGCCAGCCGCACCGGTTCGCCGAGCAGCTCGCCGAGGCGGTCGGCGACCGGGGCGAGCGAGAACTCGGGGCTCGGGCCCCCCTTCGGCCGCCCAAGGTGGCTGACGACGATCACGCGCGCGCCGCGCTGCATGAGGGCGCGGAGGGTGGGCAGGGCGGCCCGGATCCGGGTGTCGTCCCCCACCGCGCCGTCGCTGATCGGCACGTTGAGGTCGGCCCGGACGAGGACGCGCCTGCCGGCGACGTCGAGGTCGTCGAACGAGCGCTTGGCCACGGCCGGCCGCTAGCTCGGGAAGCCGCGCTCGCAGACGAGGGCGGCAAGGTCGGCGACCCGGCAGGAGTAGCCCCACTCGTTGTCGTACCAGGCGACGATCTTGACGAGGTCGTCGCCGACCGCCATGGTCGACATCCCGTCGACGATCGACGACCGGGAGTCCTGCCGGAAGTCGCTGGAGACGAGCGGCTCGTCGGTGAAGCCGAGGATGCCCTGCAGGGCGTCGCTGGCGGCGGCGGTGCGCAGCGCGTCGTTCACCTGCGAGGCCTTGGCCGGCTTCTCGGTCTCGATCACGAAGTCGATGATGGAGACGGTCGGGACCGGCACGCGCAGCGAGAAGCCGTCGAACTTCCCCTTCAGCTCGGGGAGGACGAGGGCCACCGCCTTCGCCGCCCCGGTGCTGGTCGGGATGATGTTGCCGGCGGCGGCGCGGGCCCGGCGCAGGTCCTTGTGCGGACCGTCGAGGGTCATCTGGTCGTTGGTGTAGGCGTGGACCGTGGTCATCAGGCCGCGCTTGATGCCGAACTCCTCGAGCATCACCTTGGCGATCGGGGCGAGGCAGTTCGTCGTGCAGGACGCGTTCGAGATGATGTCGTGGTCCTCCGGGTCGTAGGCCGTCTCGTTGACCCCGAGCACGACGGTGAGGTCCTCGCCCTTGGCCGGGCCGGTGATGATCACCTTCTTGGCCCCGGCGTCGAGGTGGCCGGAGGCGTCGGTGGCGTCGGAGAACCGGCCGGTCGACTCGATCACGAGGTCGACCTTGTCCGACTTCCACGGCACGTCGGCCGGGCTCTTCTCGGAGTGGACCGTGATCTGCTTGCCGTTGACGGTCAGCGCGTGCTTGCCCGCTTCGACCTCGGCGTCGAACCGGCCGTAGGTGGAGTCGTACTTGAGCAGGTGGGCGAGGGTGGAGGGGCTGGTCTGGTCGTTGACCGCCACCACTTCGAACAAGTCGTCGAACCCGCCGTCGGTGATTGCCTTGAACACCTGGCGCCCGATGCGGCCGAACCCGTTAATCCCGACCCGATAGACCATGCACCGTCTCCTTGTCACCAGATGCCGCGGGCAGCGCAGCGCCTCGCCCGCCCGGCGTGCCGCCGGTCGCCGCGAGCGTGCGCGGGTCGCCGAATTCTCCGTGCGCGATGTCCAGCAGCGCCGCCGCGAGCTTGGTCGGGTCGTGCCGCAGGGGGTTGTGGTCGCTGACGACGTCGCTGGCGACGACGGCCACCCGGTCGTCGATGTCCCGCAGGCCGGTTGCCAGCACCGGGGCGATCTGCAGCTCGGGGCCGATCGCCTCGGCCGAGGCGGGGTTGCAGTTGACCAGCGCGTAGTCGAGGACACCGGGGCCGAGGTGGTTCACGATCTCCCGAACGTGGTCGGCGGCGGTGAAGTCGTCGGTCTCCCCGGACTGGGTCGCGACGTTGCAGACATAGACGGTGGGGGCGAGCGACCAGCGAATGGCCTGGGTGATGTCGGGGACCAGCAGGTTCGGCAGCACGCTGGTGTAGAGGCTGCCGGGGCCGAGGACCACCAGGTTGGCCTCCATGATCGCGGAGAAGGCCGGCGAATAGCCGTTGGGGTGCTCCGGGTCGAGGTAGATCCGGCTGATCGGGGCCTGCTTGTGGCCGATCTGCGACTCACCGTGGATCACGCTGCCGTCTTCGAGCTCAGCATTCAGGGTGATGTTCTCGAGCGTCGACGGCAGGACCCGGCCGCGGATGTTGAGCACGCTGGCCGACTCGATCACGGCGCTCTCGAAATTGCCGGTGACTTGGGTCAGCGCGGTGATGAAGAGGTTGCCGAAGGAGTGCCCCTCGAGTTCCGAGCCCGCGGTGCTGAAGCGGTGCTGGAAGAGCCTCGTGACGAGGGCCTCGTCGTCGGCGAGGGCGACGAGGCAGTTCCGGATGTCGCCGGGGGCCGGGATGTCGAAGTCGCTGCGGATGCGGCCGGTGCTGCCGCCGTCGTCGGCCACGGTGACGATCGCGGTGATCGCCACGTCGTGCTGCTTGAGACCGCGGAGGAGGGTCGGCAGGCCGGTGCCGCCGCCGATGGCGACGACGCTGAAGGGAGGCTGATCCGACCCGAACCGATGCTCGGCGACGATGGTCGCCAAGTCGCGGCCGGGGGCGCGCAGCGACATGAACGGGCTGAGCAGCGACGTGCTCAGCTTCCAGAAGGCGAAGACGACCGCGCCGAGGCCGAGCAACAGCACCGCGACGAACCGAAGCTCGCGCGGCAGGAACTGGCCGGTGGCGACCGCGACCGCGCCGTCGACCGTGGTCGGCACCGCGAGGTAGCGGTAGGCGTAGACGATCGCCATCGCGAGCGCGACGCCGGTGAGCATGGTGCCGGCCAGCAGCAGCCCGACCCACCGTTTGATGTGCATTCCGGGCCGAAGCCACGTCCGCCAAGAGCGCAGCGCTCACCCCTCCCTGACGGGACGCGTCCCCTCCCGCCCCGAGTCGCGACGGGCGAACATTGGCCGGCGCGCTCGCAGTATAGCACTGCGATTCGCCGCTTCGCGTTCCGTATCTTGTGAGGAAAGGAGCAATGGGAAATTGATCCTGAAACTATCCTATTGGGCGATGCTTCGTGGAACATCGGGAAATTGCGCGGATCGAACGGCACTTGCTGCGGATCAGGCCACGAGCCGGACCTCGCGCGGGCTGCGCCGCCACGGAACGGTGCCCGCCGGTGGCGCGTTGCGGCAGACAGGCGAATCAGAGGACTCGGCTGGGCAGGCGCATGGTCGCCGGCCGAGGAACGGACGGGAGGACCGGGATGGACGGGAAGCAGTTTGACCGGATGACGCGGACGCTCGGCCGCCGGACCAGTCGGCGGCGCGGGCTGGCCGCGCTGGGTGCGCTGGCGGTCGCGGGCTTGGCGGGGCGGACGGCCACCGCGCAGGTGACGGTCGGGGGGCGGTTCTGCGGCGGCATTGCGGGCATTCCGTGCCCGGACGGCCTCCGCTGCGTGATCGACACCGCCGTCTGCGACCCGGCCCGGGGCGGGGCGGACTGCGGCGGCTGGTGCCGGCCGTGGGCCCCGTCGGCCCCGCCGCCGACCGACCCGTGCGCGGCGATGCTCTGCCTGAGCGGGACCACCTGCTGCCCGAACTGCGGCGGCGTCTGCGTGCCGCAGGGGACCGCGTGCAGCGACCAGCTGTGCGGCGAGCGGTGCGGCAAGGGCTTCTGCGCCCAAGGCGAGGTCTGCTGCAACGACAGTTGCGGCATCTGCACGCCGCCGGACGGCTTCTGCACGATGCAGTACTGCGGCGAGGAGACGCCGGCGCTGTAGGACGGCGAGCCCAACGTCGGACGCCGAGGCCCGCGGGACCATGTCCCGCGGGCCTCGTTGCGTGCCGTCGATGCCGGTCGCGGGCGGGCTACGAGTCCGCGGCGGGCTTGAGGATGGTCCGGGTCTGGGCGATCGCCTGCTCCTCGCTCAGGTCTTCGAGCGAGATGGCGCGGACGATGCCGTCCGGGTCGATGAAGATGTGGGTCGGGAAGTTCATGATCGGGTAGGCGTAGCCGGTCGCCGACTCGTCCGGGTCGCTGAGGACGAGGAACCGCGCCCCGTTCTCGGCGGCGTAGGTGGCGGCGTCGACGGTCGGCTCGCGCAGGCTGACCGCCAGCATCCGGACGCCCTCCGGGGCGACCTTGTCGTAGGCGCGGACGATGTCCGGGAACTCCGCCCGGCAGGGCGGGCACCACGAACCCCAGAACATCAGCCAGACCGGGCGGCCGCGGAACCCGGACAACTGGACCGGGTTGCCGAAGACGTCGTAGGCGACGAAGTCGGGAGCGACCTCGCCGACCTTCGGCAGGATGCGCCGGTTGACGCCGCCCTGGCCGATGGTGTCGAAGCCGGAGCGCGCGCCGAGCAGCCACGTGCCGGCGACGATCGCGCCGGCGAAGCCGAGCCCGCCGAGGATGGTGGCGCGGCGGCTGACCGGGCCCGGCCCGGCGGTCGCGCCGCCGTCCGGCGTGGTGCCGGCCGCGGGGGGTGCGCCGGGCGCGGCGGCCCCGCTAGACGCCGCCGTAGGCATGGAGGCCGCCGAAGACGTAGTTGCCGTAGTAGGTGAAGACGACCGCGGCGAAGCCGACCAGCAGGATGATGGCGCTGCGCGAGCCGCGCCAGCCGCGCAGGGTCCGGGTGTGCAGGTAGACGCCGTAGATGAGCCAGGTGAAGAGGGCGGCCGCCTCCTTCGGGTCCCAGCTCCAGTAGGTGCCCCACGCCTGGTAGGCCCAGACCGAGCCCAGGATCAGGACGAGGGCCATGGCCGGGAAGCCGATGGTCACCGCCCGGAAGCCGAGGTCGTCGAGGAGGGCGGCGCTCGGCAGCCACGAGACGTTCCAGCGGACCTTGACGAGGTAGAGGACGGCGGCGGCGAAGGCGACGGCGAACGTGGAGTAGGCGAGGATCGCCATCGAGACGTGGAACGTCATCATCGGGTTGTTCTGGAGCGCGGGGATCAGCGGGTTGACCTCGCGCAGGTAGGCGGGCAGCGACCAGACGTAGGCGATCATCGCCACCGTCACGGGCAGCACGATCGCGCCAAGCTGGCGCACGCCGTAGTGCCGCTCGAACAGCAGGTAGACGAGGCCGACGAGGAAGACGAAGGTGCTCGAGAACTCGTACATGTTCGAGAGCGGCGGGTGCCCCGCGGCGAGGGTCCGCAGCACCAGCGAGATGCCCTGGAAGACGACGCCGAACCACGCCAGCATCGTCGCGAACTGGCCGATCGCGGGACCGGTCGGCTCGAGCGAGGCGGACGTGCCGACGATCGCCGGGCCATTGCCGGTGGCGAGCGAGGTCCGCCGGACGCGAACGCGGCCCACGGCGTAGACGACGTAGCAGATCGCCGACAGGACGTAGGCAATCGACGCCGCGGCGAAACTGTAGAACGAGAGCATCACGAGAGCTTGCATCAGCGGCGTCCCCCGGCGCGGCGTGGCGCGCGCCCGTTCCTGCTCACGCGGATTCCGCGCGCGCGGATCGTTCCATCGGCAGCCCGAGGTCGGCCTCCAGCCGGTCGACCATTTCCTCGAACGCGCGTTGCCCGGCCCAGTCGCGCTTCGCCATCGGGGCGAGCGCCAGCCGGCTGCCGCCGGCGCCGTTCGGGCCAATGATGCCCCGAATGCGCCGGTGCGGGAAGGCGAAGACCATCAGGATGCCGCCGGTCAGCATCAGGGCCGAGGCGAGGAAGATCGGGATGGCCGGGTTGCGCGCGACCTGGAGGACGGTGAAGCGCCGCTCGCGCTCGAACGTCACGGTCGCGTTGCCGAAGGTGGTCGCGTCGCCTTGGTCGATCACCTGGGCGACCGGGTCCTTCAGCGGGCTGTCGGGGCCGAGCGGCCGGACCATCAGGTACATCTGGCCGCTGGCGAGGTGGAGCGTGTCGAGTTCGGGCTGGTTCGGCGGGTTGTCGTCGGGGGCGATGACGGTCAGGCTGATGCCGGCGGCGGGGAGGTCGAGCAGGGCGGCCGGGGCGTCCGGGTTCGTCTTGGAGCGGAACTCGCCGAGCGGCAGGGCGTCCTGGTAGAGCACGTTCCCCTGCGCGTCCTTGATGTCCAGCGTGACGGCCTGCCCGAAGCCGGACTGGTAGAAGACGACGTCGCCGAGGGTCAGCGGGTGGTTGACGGTGATCGCGGCGTCGCGGACCGGCTGGCCGTCCTTGAGCACGGTCAGGTTGCTGCGGTAGGTCTTGGCGCTGCCGTCCTCGTTGTAGTCCTCGTCGAACCGGTTGAGGCGAACGCTGAGGCCGGTGTCGTGGCCGATCTCGCGCACCGACCCTTCGGGCACCATCACGTCGGTGTCGCGGAAGCCCCAGCGCGCGCCGACGATGCCGCCGACCAGCACCAGGATCAGCGCGACGTGGAGCGGCACCGTGCCGAGCTTGCCGTAGCGGTTGCGGTCGGCGTAGAGGTGCGTCTCCTCGCCGACCTGCGCCGTCAGCACCCGGTAGCGGCGGTCGCGGAACGCGCCGGCGACCGTCTCGGCGAGGTCGGCCGGGGCGGCGGCGGCGGTCGCGTTGGCCGCAACGTCGGCCCCGCGCAGGAAGCCGTGGGTGGTGGTGACGGTCGGGTGGGCGATGGCCGCCCAGAGGCCGGGGGCGCGGTTGATGATGCCGCCGATGGCGATGCCGATGGCGAGCAGCGTCATCGTCACCATGAAGATGGCCGAGTGGTAGACGTCCCAGGCGTACCAGCGTTCGACCAGCGGCTTGGTGGCGGGGACGGCGTCGGCCAGCGCCTGCGGCACGGAGCTGTTGCGGAGCGCGCCGATCAGCACGAGGAGCGCGAGGAAGATGATCTCGTAGATGCCGACCCGGACCGAGCAGAAGAACCGCCAGATGCGGTCGACCACCCACTCGAACCCGCTCTTCTGGCGGGCGACCGGCGCGGGGCGGGCGGAGGGCTGGACGTCTCCGATCACAGGCGAGGCTCCCACGGCGTCCACGGCGAGAGGGCGACGATGCGGGCGAACACCTGCTGGTAGATGCCGAGCAGCATGATCGCGCCGACCGCGAGCATGACACCGCCGCTGAGGCTGGTCGCCAGCGGCAGGTGCCGGTTCAGGCGGCGGATCAGTCCCGGCGACGAGCCGTACGCCGCGGCCGCGGCGAGGAACGGCACGGCCAGCCCCGCCGAGTAGGCCGTCAGCAAGGTCGCGGCGCGGACCGGGTCGCCTTGGCCGGCGGCCATTGTCAGGATCGCGCCGAGGATCGGGCCGACGCACGGGGACCAGCCGGCGGCGAAGGTGACGCCGACGAGGAACGACGAGGCGATCCGGCCGTCGGTCGCCGCCGGACCCGTCAGCCGGTGGTCGCTGGCCAGCCACGGCAGGCGGATGATGCCGAGCTGGTGGGCACCGAGGACCACCAGCAGCACGCCGCCGAGTCGAACCAGCAGGTCGCGGTTGCGGGCGACCACTTCCGCCGTGCTGACGAGGCCGCCCGCCGCGCCGAGCGCGACGCCGAGGAGGACGAAGACGAGGGAGAAGCCGAGCACGTAGGCGACCGCACTGGCCATGATCCGGGGCCGATTCGGGGTCAGCCCCGGCCCGCTGGTGACGCCGGCGAGGTGCGCCATGTAGATCGGCACCAGCGGCAGCACGCAGGGGGACGAGATCGACAGCACACCGGCGACGAAGGCGGCGACCAGAGAGACTTCCGTGCTCATGCGGCAACCGTACCATCGGCCCGGAAGGGGGTCAATTTCGGCCCGCGAGCCCGACCGGCAGCGCTGCTGGACCGCGGCCGGGCGAGAGCTCGATGGTACAATTGGGAACAAAAGTTCGCTTCTCCACATCGCCCGGAACGTGTGAGCGGATGACCGACCAGCCTGCCCCGATGCCGCTCAAGGAACGCCTCTACCGGACCGAGGCGATCGTCCTCGGCCAGATCGACTACGCCGAGGCGGACCGCATCCTGACCGTCTACACGCCGCGCCTCGGCAAGTTCCGGGTGATCGCCAAGGGCGCGCGGCGTCCGCTGAGCCGGTTCGGCCCGCACATCGGCCAGTTCGCCCGCTGCCGGCTGATGCTGGCGCGCGGACGCGAACTCGACGTGGTGACCGGGGCGGAGACGATCGACACCCACGGCGCGCTCGGCGGCGACCTCGACGCCTACGCGCACGCCGCCCACTGCTGCGAGCTGGTCGGCCGCCTGACCGAGGACCGGCAGGAGAACCCGGCCGCGTACGAGGTGCTGGCGGGGTCGCTGCGGCTGCTGGCGGACGGCGTCGAGCCGGCGTTGGTTGCCCGCCACTTCGAGTTGGCACTGCTGACGCTGCTCGGCTACCGGCCGGAGTTGTACCGGTGCGTCGCCTGCGAGCGAGACCTCGCGGCGGAACAGAACTTCCTCAGCCATCGGCTCGGGGGGATGCTCTGCCCGATCTGCCGAACCGCGGACGCCGGCTCGGTGCCGGTCACGGTCAACGCCCAGAAGTACCTGCGGGCGCTCGACCGGCGGGGCCTCGCCTACGTTGCCAAGCTGTCCGTCGACGCGGACTTGGCCCGCGAGGTCGAGCACGTCGTCGGCGGCTACCTGCGGCACCTGACCGAACGGGAACTGAACAGCCTCGGCGTGCTGCGGACGATCCGCGACGCCTCGCCGCCCTCACCCGCCTGATTCTTGGCCCGGTGGACCGGCCGTCAGCGTGTCGGCGAGTTCGCGCTCGCGGGCGGAGAGGGGGGCGTCGCGCAGCAGGTCGGGTCGGTGGCGCGCGGTGCGGCGGATTGCCTGCTCGCGCCGCCAGCGGCCGATCTCGGCGTGGTGGCCGCTGAAGAGGACGGGCGGCACGTCCAGTCCGCGGTAGGTCGCCGGCCGGGTGTAGTGGGGGTGTTCGAGCAGGCCCGACTCGTGCGACTCCTCGACGGTCGACGCCGCGTGGATCGCGCCTGGCAGGAGGCGGGTGACGGCGTCGACGACGACCATCGCCGGCAGTTCGCCGCCGGTCAGGACGTAGTCGCCGATCGAGAGTTCGGTGGCACCGAGCAGGTCGGCGACCCGCTGGTCGATCCCCTCGTAGTGGCCGCAGACGAGGGCGATCCGCCGTTGCCCCGCGAGGCGGCGGGCGAACCGCTGGTCGAACCGTTCGCCCCCGGCGGAGAAGAGGATGACCGGCGCCTGCCCGAGGTCTTGGCCGAGCGTGGCTTCCACCCCCTCGACGATCGGCGGGGCGATCATCACCATGCCGGCCCCGCCGCCGTAGGGGGTATCGTCGGCGGTCCGGTGCCGGTCCTTGGTCCATGTCCGCAGATCGTGGACGACGACCTCGACGAGGCCGGCGGCGCGGCAGCGGGCGACGATGCTCTCGTCGAGCGGCCCGGCGAACATCGCCGGGAAGAGGGTGAAGACGTCGAACCGGAGGAACGGGCTCCCCTCGGGCCGGTCGCTCACCCGGTGCCCCGGTTCAGGAGGGCGAGGATGCTGGGGGCCGCCCCGACCAAGGTCGGCAGGCCGAGGTCGGGGGCCGAGCCGGCCGGCTGTTCGGCGTCCTCCGGCCGGACCCAGACGGTGCGGAGGCCGGCCCGGCGCGCGCCGTCGACGTCCCAGCGGTACGAGTCGCCGATGTGGACGGCACGGGCCGGCACCGCGTCGAGGCGGGAGAGGGCGTGCCAGTAGATCTCCGGCCGGCTCTTGTAGAAGCCGGCGCTGGCCGAGGTGGTGATGTCGGCGAAGGCGTCGAGGATGCCGAACCGGTCGAGGGTCCACTCCAGGAACGGGTGGTAGACCGCGCTGGAGACGATGCCGAGCGGGACCCCCGCGCGACGGAGGGCTTGCACCGTCTCGACCGAGCCGGGGGTCGGCTGGGCGACGTCGAGCGTCCGGCGCATCAGTTCGCCGACGCCGGCGGCGACCACCGCGTCGGCGGCGGCGATCCCGAGTTCGTCGAGGACGTAGGCGACGCAGGCCTCGGCCGACTGCTCGTTGCCGTGGGCGATGATCGCCTGGCGCAGGCGGTGGTAAGCGGCGTCCGCTTCGGCCAGGGCCGGCTCGGCGAGGCTCGGGCCGCCCTGCGCCGCCCACCAGCCGAGGAACGCGGAGGGCAGGTGCCGCACCTCGAGGTCGAACCACGGGTCGCACTGCGCGAGGGTGTTGTGGAAGTCGAAGGTGACCGCGGAACCGATCATCGGGGCCTCGCTCGCCGTCGGCGGCCTGAACGCGTTCGAGGCTAGCACCCGCCGCGGGCGCGGGCAATCCGCGGCGCGGCCGGGGCGACCCGGTAAGGGTCGTCCGGGCGAGCCGCCGGGTCGTTTAGACTTCCGGTCGGAGATGGCGGCAGGCACCGTTCGTCGCGCCCCATGCCCTGCGCACCCGCGCGTCCATTGGGTACGGCCACGGCGCTCCTAGGCGAGAGGAAGCGGCACCCATGGACCAGTTGCTCTCCCCGGCCCCCGACCCGTTCGGGGCGCGGGCGACACTGACGACGACCCACGGCACGACGGTTGGCTACTACCGGCTGGCGTCGCTCGCCGACCAGGGGTACCCGAGCCTCGACCGGCTGCCGTACACCGTCCGCATCCTGCTCGAGAACGCGCTGCGCAACGCCGGCGGCGAGTTCGTCGACGCGAGCGCCGTCGAGGCGCTGGCCCGCTGGCGGCCGCGGGCCAAGGACGAGGCACCCCCGGACGTCGAGTTGCCGTTCCTGCCGGCCCGGGTGCTGCTGCAGGACTTCACCGGCGTGCCGTGCGTGGTCGACCTCGCGGCGATGCGCTCGGCGGTCTCCCGCCTCGGCGGCGACGTGACCCGGATCAACCCGCTGGTGCCGGTTGACCTCGTGATCGACCACTCGGTGCAGGTGGACCGGTTCGGGACCACGATCGCCTTCGCCCGCAACGTCGACCTCGAGTACGAGCGGAACGGCGAGCGGTACGCCCTGCTGCGCTGGGCCCAGCAGTCGTTCCAGAACTTCCGGGTGGTGCCGCCGGGGACGGGGATCGTCCACCAAGTCAACATCGAGTACCTCGCCTCGGTGGTGGCCTCCCGCACGGACGGGCACGAGACGACGGTCTTCCCCGACACGGTGGTCGGCACCGACTCGCACACGACGATGGTGAACGGGCTTGGCGTGCTCGGCTGGGGCGTCGGCGGGATCGAGGCCGAGGCGGTGATGCTCGGCCAGCCGCTCTACCAGCTCGAGCCGGAGGTGGTCGGCGTCCGCCTCAGCGGCGCGCTGCGCGAGGGGGCGACGGCGACCGACCTCGTGCTGGCGGTGACCGAGATGCTGCGGCGACACGGCGTCGTCGGCCGCTTCGTCGAGTACTTCGGGAAGGGCCTCAGCAACCTGCCGCTGGCCGACCGGGCGACGATCGGCAACATGTCGCCGGAGTACGGCGCGACGGCCGGGCTCTTCCCGGTCGACGACGAGACGCTGAAGTACCTCGCCCTGACCGGGCGCGACGACGACCAGATCGACCTCGTGGAGCGCTACTGCAAGGAGCAGGGGCTGTTCCGGACCGACCAGAGCCCGGACCCGGAGTACAGCGAGACGCTGGAGCTCGACCTCGGCTCGGTGGAGCCGAGCGTGGCCGGGCCGCGACGACCGCAGGACCGGATCCCGATCGGGGATCTGCGCCGCAGCTTCCGGACCGCCTTCCGCAGCACCCTTGGCGACGACGCGCTCGACGAGGAGCTGAAGTCGCAGATGACCGGCGAGGGGGACACCGGCATCGCCGGCCTGAAGCTGGCCGAGGCGACCGCCCCGGCCGCGACCCTGACCCATGTCGGCACGGTGCCGATCGCCATCGACGGCTCCGAGCTGCCGATGCACCACGGCGCGGTGGCGATCGCGGCGATCACCTCGTGCACCAACACCTCGAACCCCTCGGTGATGCTGGGGGCCGGGCTGCTGGCGAAGAAGGCGGTCGAGCGCGGCCTCGACGTGCCGCGCTACGTGAAGACCAGCCTCGCGCCGGGCTCGCAGGTGGTCACCCGCTACCTCGAGCAGGCGGGCGTGCTGCCGTTCCTCGAGGCGCTCGGCTTCCACGTGGTCGGCTACGGCTGCACCACCTGCATCGGCAACAGCGGGCCGCTGCTGCCGCAGATCTCGACCGCGATCGACGAGAAACAGCTCGTCGTCGCCTCGGTCCTCTCCGGGAACCGGAACTTCGAGGGGCGGATCCACCCGAGCGTGCGGGCCTCGTTCCTCGCCTCGCCGCCGCTGGTCGTCGCCTACGCGCTGGCCGGCACGATCGACGTCAACCTCGACCGCGACCCGCTCGGGTTCGACCCGAACGGCGACCCCGTCTACCTGCACGACGTCTGGCCGACCCGCGAGGAGATCGCGGAGGCGATCTCGGCGGCGGTGACGCCCGACCTGTTCCGCGAGGAGTACCGCACCGTCTTCGCCGGCGACGCGCGGTGGCAGGGGCTGCCGGTGCCGGAGGGCGAGCTGTACGACTGGGACGCGACGTCCACCTACGTGCAGGAGCCGCCCTTCTTCGCCGACCTCGGGCCGGAGCTGAAGCCGCTGGCCGACATCGAGGGCGCGCGGGTGCTGGTGATGGTCGGGGACTCGGTGACGACCGACCACATCTCGCCGGCCGGCTCGATCCCGAAGACGTCGCCGGCCGGCGAGTACCTGATCGAGCACGGGGTGAAGCCGTGGGAGTTCAACTCCTACGGTGCGCGCCGCGGCAACCACGAGGTGATGATCCGCGGCACCTTCGGCAACATCCGGCTCCGCAACGCGCTGGTCGACCCGAAGGAGGGGTACTGGACCAAGTACCTGCCGACCGGCGAGGAGACGACGATCTTCGAGGCCTCGACCCGCTACCAAGCGGCGGGCATCCCGCTCGTGGTCATCGCCGGCAAGGAGTACGGCACCGGCTCGTCCCGCGACTGGGCGGCGAAGGGCCCGCTCCTGCTCGGGATCAAGGCGGCGATCGCCGAGAGCTTCGAACGCATCCACCGGTCGAACCTGGTCGGGATGGGCGTGCTGCCGCTGCAGTTCCTGCCGGGGGAGAACGCCGCCTCGCTCGGGCTGACCGGCGAGGAGACGTTCGCGATTCGCGGCGTCACCGAACTCGCGCCGCACGCGCGGATCACCGTCGTCGCCGCGAGGCCGGACGGAACCGAGACGACGTTCGAGACCATCGCCCGCACCGACAGCCCGGTCGAGGTCGAGTACTTCAAGAACGGCGGCATCCTGCCGACCGTGCTGCGGCGGTTGGTGAACGTCGAGCCGTCGGCGTAGGCCGACACCAAGCGGAACCGGCCCCCGGACGACCGGTCGACGGCGTTCCGGGGGCCGGTTGCATGGCCGGGCCCCGGAAGCGGGGATCGCGGCGGAGGAGCGGCGTGGTCGACATCCCGCGACACGCGGACACCGTGGTCGTTGGCGGCGGCACCTCCGGGTCGGTGGTTGCCGGCCTGCTGGCGGCGGCGTCGGACGAGACGGTGCTCGTCCTGGAGGCCGGCCCCGACTACGGCGCCCTCGCCGACCGGCACTGGCCGCCGGACCTGCTCGACGCGCGCGCCATCTCGGACTCACACGACTGGGGCTACGACAGCGGCTCGACCTACCCGCAGCGCACGGTGCCGTTCGAACGGGCGCGGGTGATCGGCGGCTGCTCGTCCCACAACGGCTGCGCGGCGATCTGGGGCCACCGGCGCGACTACGACGATTGGGCAGCGGCCGGTCTCGGCGGGTGGTCGACCGCGGACCTGTTGCCGTTCTTCGCGTCCGCGACGCGACGGGCTCGAGTGCGGAACTACGCGCCGGCCGAGGTGACGCCGTTCCACCGGCGCTGCCTCGACGCCGCGGCGTCGCTCGGACTGCCGCTGACCGACGACCTGAACGACCTCGACGAGAACGAGGGGATGGCCGCCAGTCCGGTCAACATCGCAGGCGGCGTCCGCTGGAACGCGGCGCTCGCCTACCTCGACCCGGTGCGGGACCGTCCGAGCCTGTCGGTCGTCGGCAACGCGGCGGTCGACCGCGTGGTGGTCCGCGACGGTCGGGCCGTCGGCGTGGTGGTACTCGGTCCGGACGGGCCGGCGGAGGTAAGAGCCGGGCGGGTAGTGGTCAGCGGCGGCACCTACGGGTCGCCGGCGATCCTGCTGCGCTCCGGGATCGGCGACCCGGAGGCGTTGCGGCGGCTCGGCATCGCCTCGGTGGCTGGGTTGCGCGGTGTCGGCCGCAACTTGCACGACCACCCGGCGGTCACGCTCCAGCACGCCGGGAGCGCCGGGCTGGTCTCGGAGATGCAGGCGTTCGCGGCGGCGAACTGGATGCCGGAGGAGCAGACGATCGCCAAGTTGCGGTCGCGGGTCCACCCGGCGGACGAGACGGGGTTCGACCTGCACATCTACCCGGTCGGCGGTCCGGACCCGGGCGAGCCGGGGGGCTGGCGGTGGCAGTTCCCGGTGGCCTGCATGACGCCCCGGTCGCGCGGCAGCGTCGCGCTGGCCAGCGCGGACCCGACCGTCGCACCGCTGATCGACCACGGCTACCTGTCGGACCCGGACGGGCACGACCGGGCGGTCTTGGTCGACGGGGTTCGGATCGCGCGGGAACTGGCGGCACAACCGGCGCTCGGCCCCGTGCTCGGCGCGGAGACGAAGCCCGGCCCGGCGGCGCGGACGGAGCGCGAGGTCGCGGCGTGGGTCGACGCCAGCGTGGCCCACTACTACCACCCGGTGGGAACCTGCGCGATGGGCACCGACCCCGACGCCGGCGCGGTGGTCGATGCCCGGGGCCGGGTCCACGGCGTCGACGGGCTGGTGGTTGCAGACTGCTCGGTCATTCCGACGGTGCCGCGGGCGAACACGAACATCCCGGCGTTCGTCGTCGGGGAGCGGATCGCCAGCTGGCTGACGGCAAGGTAGCGGGGGCGACATGGTGGCGGAGGCGCGGCTTGGCGTCGGCATCCTCGGTCTCGGCCGGATCGGCTGGTTCCACGCCCAGCAGTTGGCCTCACGCATCAGCGGGGCGACGCTCGTCGCCGCGGCGGTCGACGCCGAGCACCGGCAGCGGCTGGAGGCCGACGGCAGTGCCCCGTGCCCGCTCGTCGACGACGCCGAGGCGCTGATCGCCCGGCCGGACGTCGACGCAGTGGTCGTCGCTTCGCCGTCGAGCCTGCACGACGCCCACATCGCGCTCGCCGCGGCGGCAGGGAAGCCGGTCTTCTCCGAGAAGCCGATCGCCGACTCGGTCGCCAAGGCGCGGACGGCGGCGGCGGCGGTGCGGGCGGCGGGCATCCCGTTCCAGATCGGGTTCCAGCGACGGTTCGACCCGTCGTACCGACGGGCCCGCGACTTGGTCGAGGCCGGCGCGATCGGGCGGGTCGAGATGTTCCGCGGCCTGACCTGCGACATTCTGCCGCCGGTGGAGTTCCTGCGGACCAGCGGCGGCCTCTTCTGGGACCTCGCGATCCACGACTTCGACGCGGCCCGCTTCCTCGTCGACGACGAGGTGGTCGCCGTCCACGCTGTCGGCTCGATCATGATCGAGCCGCGGCTGGCGGAGTTCGACGACATCGACTACGGCGCGGTGACGCTCCGGTTCCGGGGCGGCGCGCTGGGCACCTGCCAAGCGTCGTGGCGCGCGCCGTACGGGTACGACATCCGGGCCGAGGTCTTCGGCTCGCTCGGCAAGGTGGTGGCCGAGGTGGACGAGAAGTACCCGGCCAGCCTCTACGATGCCCGCGGCCGGGTCTCAGTCCGCCACGACCTGTTCACGGAGCGCTTCGCCGAGGCCTACCGGGCCGAGATGCAGGCGTTCGTCGATGCCGTGCGGGCCGGGCGTCCGCCGACGCCGGGGGTCGAGGACGCGCTGCGCGCGGTCGAGATCTCAGACGCGGCGACGCGGAGCCGCCGCGAGGGACGCTGGGTCGACATCGCCTGAGCCGCCGCGCCGGGCCACGGCTTGGGGTCGGGGGGTAGACTTCCTCCGAATGGTGCTTCGCGGGCGGGGTGGACCCCGGCCCGACACGAATCGGAGGTGCGTTGGTGGTGGCTGCGCCGGCTCGTTCGCAGAAGGCGGACGGGGTCAAGACCTTCGGGAACTACATCAACGGCGAGTGGCGGCCGGCGGCGTCGGGGGCGACGACCGAGAACCGCAGCCCGGCCGACAACGACGACTTGGTCGGTCGCTTCGCCGCGTCGGATGTGGAGGACGTCAACGCCGCGATCGCGGCGGCGACCGACGCCTTCCCGGCCTGGCGGTTCACCTCGGCCCTGACCCGCGCCAACATCCTGCACAAGGCGGCGAACATCCTCGAGGGACGGATTCAGGACATCGGCCGCGAACTGACCCGCGAGGAAGGGAAGACGCTCAAGGAGGGGGTCGGCGAGACGACCCGCGCCGTCCAGATCCTCCGCTACTACGCCGGCGAGGCGCAGCAGCCGAGCGGCGAGCACTACCCGTCGATGAGTCCGACGACGCTGCTCTACACGCTGCGGGAGCCGCTCGGGCCGATCGCGGTGATCACGCCGTGGAACTTCCCGATCGCGATCCCGGCCTGGAAGATCGCGCCGGCGCTGGCCTTCGGCAACACGGTCGTCTTCAAGCCCGCCAGCCTGACCCCGATGTGCGCGGTCCGCTTCGTCGAGGCGCTGGCCGACGCCGGTTTGCCGGCGGGGGTCGTGAACCTCGTCACCGGCAGTTCGTCGAAGGTCGCCGAGCCTTTGACGAACGACCCGCGGATCGTGGCGATCACGTTCACCGGCTCGAACGAGGTCGGCACCGCGCTGCGGAAGACCGCGGCGGCGCGCGGCGCGAAGCTGCAACTGGAACTCGGCGGCAAGAACCCGGCGATCGTCCTCGCCGACGCCGACGTCGACCACGCGCTGCTCCACGTCGTCAACGGCGCGATGATGAGCACCGGCCAGAAGTGCACCGCCACGTCGCGGGCGATCGTCGACCGGCGGCTGGCCGACGAGTTCACCCAGAAGCTGGCCGACCGGATCAAGTCGCTGAAGGTCGGCGACCCGCTCCACCCGGAGACCCAGATCGGCCCGGTGATCGACGAGGGGGCGGCCAAGCGGCTGGTCGACGAAGTCTCCGCCGCCGCTTCCGACGGGGCGAAGGTGGTCGCGGGCGGCGACCGGGTCAGCAACGGCGACCTCGGCCGCGGCAACTTCGTCGCGCCGACCCTGCTCGCGGACGTCGCCCCGGACTCCCGGATGGGCCAGGAGGAGATGTTCGGGCCGGTGCTCGGCGTGATCCCGGTCGACGACGTGGACGAGGCGATCTCGGTCGCCAACTCGGTGCGGTTCGGGCTGTCCGCCTCGCTCTTCACCCGCGACCTCGGCAAGGCGCTCAGTTTCGTGCAGTCGATTCAGGCGGGCGTCGTCCACGTCAACAGCGAGACGGCGGGGGCGGAGCCGCAGGTGCCGTTCGGCGGCATGAAGGGCTCGTCGTCGTTCTCGCGCGAGCAGGGCAAGTCGGCGCGGGAGTTCTTCACGCAGGTGAAGACGGTCTACATCGACCCGCCGCCGGCAAAGTAGCGTGCGTTATCGCGGCGGCACGGGCGGCTCGGCTAGAGTTCGCTCGTGTCGGCAGGTTGTTCGACCCGGAAGGGTTCTGGAGGAAAACTGATGTCGAAGAAGGCACAGGCGGAGAGCACGGCGTCGGCCCACTGGACCGGCGATCTGATGAGCGGTCACGGCGCGGTCACGAAGTCGGGCAGCGGCAAGCTGAAGGACCTGGCGGTGAGCTGGGCCAGCCGCAGCGGCACGGGCCACAAGGGCGAGACGACGCCGGAGGAGCTGCTGGCGGCGGCGCACGCGAGTTGCTTCGCGATGGCGCTCTCGTTGGAGCTGGCGGGCGCGGGGGGCACCCCGGAGTCGCTCGACGTCACGTCCAAGGTCGGGTTCGACCCGAAGGTCGGCGGCGGCTTCGAGGTCAGTTACTCCGAGCTGACCGTCCGCGGCAAGGTGCCGGGCGTGAGCGAGGAGCAGTTCAAGGCGGCGGCGCTGGCCGCGTCGCACGGCTGCCCGGTCTCGGCCGCGCTGAAGGGCAACGTGGAGATCACGGTCGACGCCAAGCTCGTCTGATCGAACGAGGCCGCAACCACGACCACAGGGACGGGGGCGCTCAGGCGCCCCCGTCTCGCGTCGCCGGCGGTTCGGGGAGCCGTTGGCAGTGCGGGCAGTAGTGGGTGCCACGGCCGCCGACGACGATGCGCACGATCTCGCCGCCGCAGCGCGGGCAGCGCCCGTCCCGATGGCGGCCGTAGACGCGCAGGTTGGCTTGGTTCTGGCCCTCCGACCCCGTGGCGTCGCGGAACGACTGGTAGCTGGTGCCGCGCCGCGCCAGCGCCTCGTTCAGGACGGCGCGGACGGCCCGCCGCAAGCGGGCGATTTCGTCGAGGTCGAGGCTGTTCGCTGCCCGCTCCGGGTGGAGCCGGGCCCGGAAGAGGGCCTCGTCGACGTAGATGTTGCCGAGACCGGCGACCAGCCGCTGGTCGAGGAGGACGCTCTTCACCTTGCCGGGGCGCCGCGCGAGCAGGGCCTCCAGGCGGGCGACCGTGAACGCGGACGAGAGCGGCTCGACGCCGAGCCGGCCCCGCAGGTGGTCGCTGCCGTCGTCGTCGACGTGGACGACGCGCCCGAACTTCCGCTGGTCGGCGAACCGGATGTCGTGGCCGTCGTCGAGCGCGATCACCAGGTGCTCGAAGCGGAGCGGCGGGGCGTCGGCGGGTCGGACCACCAGTTGGCCGGTCATCCGCAGGTGGACCATCAGCGCGGTGTCGTCGTCGAGGTCGAGCAGCAGGTACTTGCCGCGGCGGCGGGCGGCGACGACCACTCGGCCGACGGTCTTCGCGGCGAAGAGATCGGGCCCGTCGTCGCCGACGACACCGGGAAAGTCGACGACGCGCACGGCGACGACGCGCCGCCCGACCACGAGCGGTTCGAGCGAGGCGCGGACGGTCTCGACCTCGGGCAGTTCTGGCATACTGCTTGGCGACCCCGGCGACGGCGACCGAGCCCGGATGCTAGCACGCGCCGGATGGGGTGCCGGACACCAGTTCCCGGCCACCGGCAGCGAGAGGACTCCCCAAGACGATGCCCGACCACGACCCGGCCGCCGACTGCGTCTTCTGCAAGATCGTCCGTGGCGATTTCGGGACCGAGTTCGTCGCCGAGAGCGAGCACGCGGTCGCGTTTCGGGACCTTCACCCGCAAGCGCCGACGCACGTCCTCGTCGTGCCGCGCAAGCACGTCGCCGCGCTGCGCGACTTGGGCGACGACGACACGGTGATGGCCGCCGACCTGCTCCGGCTCGCCGCGAGGGTTGCCGCGCAGGAGGGCATCACCGACGGTGGGTACCGGGTGCTGACCAACGACGGCCCCGACGCCGGGCAGACCGTGTTTCACCTGCACTTCCACGTGCTGGGCGGCCGCCAGTTGCACCTGCCGCTCGGCTAGCACCGCCGCACGCGGGTCCGGGCGGCATGCAAAGGGGACGACGCACCGATGGACAATCCCACGCTGCGGCAGCGGCTCGAGGCGGACATGAAGACGGCGATGCGGGCGGGCGACGCGCCGACGCGCGACACCGTGCGCTTCATCCTGGCGCAGGTCAAGAACGCCGAGATCGACGCCCGGGGCGACCTGACGCCGGCCGCCGCCGACGCGACGCTGCGCAAGCTCGGCAAGCAGCTGCAGGACTCGATCGAGCAGTACCGGAAGGGCGGCCGGGAGGACCTGGCGGCGAAGGAGGAGGCGCAGCTCGTCGTCCTCAAGCGCTACCTGCCGGAGGAAATGGACGACGCCGAGCTTGACGCGCTCGTTGCCAACGTCGTCGGCGAGGTCGGTGCGACCAGCCCGAAGGAGATGGGCAAGGTGATCCCCGTCGTGCTGGAGCGAGCGGCAGGCCGCGCCGACGGCCGGCGGGTGAGCGCGGCGGTGAAGGCCGCCCTCGCCGGATCCTGACGGCCGGGACGGGCGGGAACGTGCTCGACCTCGAACTCGACCTGGTTCGCGAGGCCGATCCCGGCGAGACGCTCGGGGACGAGCGGTGGGCGGCGCTGGCCCGCCACGTGCTGACGGCCGAGGGTGCCTCCGGGGCGTGGAGCGTCGCCGTCGTGCTGGTGGACGACGCCCGCCTGCAGGCGCTGCACGCCGAGTTCATGGACGTCGACGAGCCGACCGACGTGATGACCTTCCCGACCGGCGACCCGGGTGCCCCCGGCGGCGACATCGTCGTCTCGCTCGACCGGGCGCGCGAGCAGGCACCCGAGTTCGGCCTCGGGTACGCGGACGAGGTGCGGTTCCTCGTCGTCCACGGCCTGTTGCACCTCTGCGGCTGGGACGACGTCACGCCCGAGGCGCGAGCCCGGATGCTCGCGCGCGGCGCGGAGCTGATCGCCACGTTCGCCGGCTGACGCTGCCCGCGGCGGCTACGGACGGCCGCCGACCACCGTCGAGCCGATCAGGGCGCGCCGCAGCACGTCGCAGGCGTTCATGCCGGCCCGGCGCTCGACTTCCTGGTAGGCGGCCCGGATCGGGAACGACTCCGCCGCAGTGCGAACGCCGTCGACCGCGATGTGGATCGTCCCCTCGTGCAGTCCGTTCTCGGTCGGGGCGATGACGGCGGTGACGCCGACGCCGAGGTCCGCGCCGAACGTCTCGCGGGCGCGCCGGGCGAGCGACTCGGCCCCGGCGGCGGCCTCGCTCGGGGGGAGCACGAGCGCGCCGCGGAGATGGTCGTCGGCGTCCGGCTCGCTGTAGAGCACCGTCACGAACTGGCCGCCGCTGCCCGCCTCGGCGACCGCCGCCGTGACGCCCTCGGAGCCGAGCAGGTCGAGCAGCGCGCCCGGCAGCGAGCGGTCCTGCTCGGTGTAGATGTAGTCACCGAGACGACGGCGGACCTCGGCCAGCGTGCTGTCGAGGATCGCCTCCGCCTCGGCGTCGGTCTTGGCGGCAGCGGTGATTCGGACGTGGACGCCGTCGTCCTTGGCGTAGGTGCCGATGTACGGCTGCTCGCGCCGGGTCAGTTCGTCGAGCACCTGCGAGACCGCCGACTCCCCGATGCCGATCGTCTTGACGTTGACGGCGCGGTAGACGAGGTCGCCGCTCCACGGGGCCAGCCGCGGCACGACCTGCTCGCGCCACATCCGGTACATCTCGCGGGGCACGCCCGGCATGGCGACGATCACCCGGTGGCCGACCCGGACGAACCAGCCCGGAGCGGTACCGACCGGGTTCGGCAGCGTCTCCGCCGAGGGGATCATCCACGCCTGCTTGGCGTTGCGCTCCGGCATCTCGAGCCCGCGCAGGGCGAAGAAGGTGCGGATCGTCTCGACCAGTCCCGGGTCGACGGCGGGGGTCTCGCCGACGACGGCGGCGATCGCCTCGCGGGTCAGGTCGTCGTCGGTCGGGCCAACGCCCCCGGTGCAGATGACGATCTCGGCGTCGTCGAGGGCGCGGCGGATCGTCTGCTCCAGTCGCCGCTGGTCGTCCGCCACCTGCGTCACGTGGACGAGCTCGATCCCCTTCGCGATCAGCTCCTGGGCGAGGAAGGTCGCGTTCGTGTCGGTGAGCTGACCGTGCGTCAGCTCCGAGCCGATCGAGATGACGTAGGCGCGCATCGTTGCTGGTACTCCTCGTCCTGTCCCACGCGTCGGGCGGGCTGCCGCAGGAATGGCGGTCGAGTCGCCGCCGTCGACACCTCGCAGTCGACCCCGATCCATCGCAAAGCGACGGGCAGGGTAGCAAATCGGCCGCAGTGGTTTGCCCCGGCGTTCCCGCGAAAGCCGTCGCGCCTGACGGACTCAGCCGGACCAGACGAAGATCAGTTCGGGGTCTCCGGGGTCGAGTTCGTCGACGTAGCCGCAGAGGCGGAACCCGCAGCGGGCGAACAGCGCTTGCGCCGGCTGGTTCGACAGGTTGGTCGAGGTGAAGAGCTTGGCCCCCGCGTGGAGTTGCCGCGCGTGCCGAAGCAGGGCAGTGCCGACGCCCCGGCGACGGTGGTCGGGATGGACGAGGAGCAGTTCGACGAAGGGGCGGCGGAAGAACGTCGGTCCCAGCCGCATGAGGCCGACCGCGTCCCTGTTCGCTCGGGCGACGAACAACCCTTGGTCGTCGACCCCGGGATCGGAGTCGAGGTGGTGGGCGTCGATGTCCGCGAGGGCGAATTGGTGCCTGAGACGGGGGAAGTCGGGCGCCAGGGCGCGGTCGACGGTGATCTCGGGCAGCGACGCCGTTTGGTCGGTGGTCATGATGTGTCCCTGTTGTCGGGTGAACCCCTTCTCCCGCCGTCGAGGCGGACATTGGGGAGGCATCTGATCGATGTCGGGATCAGCATCCCGCGGCCGCGCCCACCGGAGACGCCCTCACCCCAGACCCTTCTTTCGTCGCCGCGGCTGACAAGGGTGGGTCACTGATCGATAGTCGCTGTCATCCCTTGCGGCCGGCCCGCTGGGGCCGCCCTCACCCCCCGCCCCCTCTCCCGCCGCCGCGGCCGACAGGGGAGGTATCCCGGGGGATTGCGGTATCCGGGTCTCGCGGCTGGGTCCGCCGGGAGCGCCCTCACCCCCCATCCCCCTCTCCCGCGGCGGCGGGAGAGGGGGAGCAACTGAACCGGGGGAGGGCCAAGTCCTCCCCCGAACCCCCAATTCCCGCGGCGCGGCCGCTTCCCGACGGAAACCTCCTCTTGTCAGCCGCGGTGGCGCGGGAGGGAGGGAAGATTGCGCAGAGGAGGGATGGGCCCTCCTTCGGAACCCCCAGGTTGCCGCGGCACGACCGGTAGCCGATGGATACCTCCCCCGTCAGGGTGCCGAGCCAGAGGGCCGGAGAGCGATGCGTGTCCGGCAGAACCAGACCGTGCGACACGCCGCAGTTGCCTTGGTGGTCCCGTGTGCCCGGGCACTCGGGGTGCGGGCTAGCCTTGCTCCTTGGCGGCCTGCTCGCGGCCGAGGGTCTGGGTGCGCTGGTAGGCGGCGTAGACGGCGCGGGAGAAGACGGTGCGCAGGCCACCCTTCTCCATCTGGTAGATCGCCTCGGCCGAGGTGCCGCCGGGGGAGGTGACCATGTTGCGCAGTTCCGCCATGTGGCGGCCGGAGTCGCGGGCGAAGGCGACCGAGCCGGCGACGGTCTGGAGGACGATCTGCTCGGCGATGCGGCGGGGGAAGCCCATGTGGACGCCGGCGTCGATCAGGGCCTCCATCATCAGGAAGACGTAGGTCGGGCCGGTGCCGGAGAGGGCGGTCGCCATGTCGACGTACTTCTCCTCCTCGACCCACAGTTCCTCGCCGAGGGCGCCCAGCGCGGCCTTGACCCGGGCCCGTTGACGGTCGTCGACGTCCGGGGTGGAGGTCCAGACGCTCATCCCTTCGCCGATCTGGGCGGGGGTGTTCGGCATGACCCGGACGATCGCGTCGTGGCCGAGGCCGCGGCGCAGGGTGTCGATGCTCGCGCCGGCGATGACCGAGGCGACCACCTGCCGCGGCTCGAGGCGGCCGTGCAGTTGCTTGACGACTTGGCCGAGCACCTGCGGCTTGACGGTCAGCATCACGAGGTCCGCGCCGGCGGCGGCCTCGCGGTTGCCCTCGACCGCGCGGATGCCGAAGCGGTCCTCGAGCCGCTTGCGCCGGTCGGCCCGGGGATGGCTGGCGACGATCCGGTCCGGGCCGACCAAGCCGCGCTTGAGAAGCCCGGCGATCATCGACTCGGCCATCACGCCCGCGCCGACGAAGGCGACGACGGCGTCGGCGAGCGGCGCGGGGTCCGCCGGCTGGTCGGCGTCCGGCTCGTCGGACGGCGAGGTCTGGTGCGACGCGGTTGCCAAGCGAACCCCCTTCCCGAACGGTTGTGCCACCATTGTAGTCGGGCCGGTGACGGCCCCTCGGGGCGGGGCAGGGGTGCGCCGTCGAGCCGTCAGAAGGTGAGCCGACCGTGCCGAACCGCCTCGCGAACGAGACGAGCCCGTACCTGCTGCAGCACCGGGACAACCCGGTCGACTGGTACCCGTGGGGCGAGGAAGCGCTCGCTCGGGCGCGGGAGGAGGACAAGCCGCTGCTGGTCAGCATCGGCTACTCGGCCTGCCACTGGTGCCACGTGATGGCCCACGAGTCGTTCGAGAACCCCGAGATCGCGCGGGAGATGAACGAGCGCTTCGTCTGCGTCAAGGTCGACCGCGAGGAGCGGCCCGACCTCGACGCGATCTACATGACCGCCGTGCAGGCGATCTCCGGGCAGGGCGGCTGGCCGCTGAACGTCTTCCTGACGCCGGAGGGGCTGCCGTTCTACGGCGGGACCTACTGGCCGCCGGAGGACCGCCGCGGAATGCCCGGGTTCCCGAAGGTGCTGGCCGCGGTCGCCGACGCCTACCAGAACCGCAAGGACGAGACGCTGGAGTCGGCCGAGCAGGTCAGTTCGTTCCTCGACCGGGCGATGAGCGGCCTGCCGTCACCGAACCGGGTCTCGCCCGAGACGCTGGACGAGGCAGCCCGGGCGCTGCTGCCCGGCTTCGACGACGCCAACGGCGGCTTCGGGCGAGCGCCGAAGTTCCCGCAGGCGTCGGTGCTCGACTTCCTGCTCCGGTACGCGAAACGGACCCATGCTCCGGAAGCGGAGGAGATGGTGCGCCTGACCCTCGACAAGATGGCAGGCGGCGGCGTCCACGACCAGATCGGCGGCGGCTTCCACCGCTACGCGGTCGACGCGGCGTGGCTGGTGCCGCACTTCGAGAAGATGCTCTACGACAACGCCCAGTTGGCGCTCCTCTACCTGGACGCCTATCGCGCCTTCCGCGACCCGGGCCACCGGCGCGTCGCCGAGCGGACCCTCGACTACCTGCTGCGGGAGATGTCCTCGCCCGAGGGCGGGTTCTACGCGGCCGAGGACGCCGACAGCGAGGGCGAGGAGGGGCGGTTCTACGTCTGGACGACGGCCGAGGTCGACGATCTGCTAGGCGAGGACGCGGCGCTGGTCTCCCGCTACTTCGACGTCGAGCCGGGCGGGAACTTCGAAGGCAGGTCGATCCTGAACACTCCGCGCCCCCTGAAGGAGGTCGCGGCCGAGTTCGGGCTGAGCGAGGAGGACGCCGCTGCGAAGATCGGGGCGGCGTCGGCAACGTTGCTGGCGGCGCGGGACCATCGCGTGCGGCCGGGCTGCGACGAGAAGGTGCTCGCCGCATGGAACGGCCTGGCGCTGAAGGCGCTGGCGACCGCGGGCCGGGCGCTGGGGCGGGACGACTACCTGCGGGCGGCCGTCGCGAACGCCGAGTTCCTGCTGGGCACGATGCGGGTCGACGGGCGGATGCGCCGCGCCTTCACGCACGGCGAGGCTCGGGGCGACGGCTTCCTCGAGGACCACGCCTTCGTCGCCGACGGCCTGCTGGCGCTCTACGGCGCGACGCTGGAGTCGCGATGGCTCGACGAGGCGGTGTCGTTGACCGAGACGATCGTCCGCGACTTCGCCGACCCGTCGAGCGCGGGGTTCTACGACACCGGCATCGGGCACGAGCGGCTGATCGCCCGGCCCCGCGAGCTTCAGGACGGCGCGCTGCCGTCCGGCAACGCGGTGACCGCCGACCTGCTGGTGCGGCTCGGGGCGCTGACCGGGCGCGAGGAGTGGTCGCGCCGCGGCGTCAAATTGCTGGAGGCGATGGCCGACCCGATGGCCCAGCAGCCGAGCGGCTTCGGCCGGTTCCTGAGCGCGCTCGACTTCCACCTCGCGGAGCCGACCGAACTGGTGATCGCCGGGAAGCCGGGCGAGACCGCGGTTGGCGCACTGCTCGGCGCGACGGCCGGGGAGTACCTGCCGAACCTGCTCGTCGCCGGGGCTGACCCGGACGACGAGGCCGCGGCGCGACGGGTGCCGATGGTCGCGGGGCGGACGCCGCGCGGCGGGGCGGCGACGGCGTACGTCTGCCAGAACTTCGCCTGCCAACTGCCGGTGAACGAGCCGGAGGCGATGCTGGCCCAGATCCGGCGCGGGGCGGCGGTCGCCTGGCGGGAATTGTAGGCCGGTCGGCTGCGCTGTCACTTCCTGTCCGCTGACAGGGATAGGTACCCAAGGGATAGCGGCAGCCGCACCTCGCGGCCGGTCCCGCTGGGACCGCCCTCACCCCCCAACCCCCTCTCCCGCGGCGGCGGGAGCGGGGGAGCAACTGAATCAGGGGAGGGCCAAGCCCTTCGCCGGACCCCCGGATTGCCGCTGAGCGGCCGCTTTCCCACGAGCACCTCCCCTGTCGGGCGGCGGCGGGAATGGGGGAGCGACTGAAACAGGGGAGGGCCAAGCCCTCCCCGGCCCCCCCGCGTTGCCGCGGCGCGGCCGCGCTCCGACGGATACCGCCCCCGGTCAGATTCGGTGGGAGTGACGGCTAGCGCCCGGCCATCGCCGCTCGGACGAGCCCCGGCACTGCCGACGGCCGGTCGGCGACGTGGACGCCGGCGGCCTCGAGGGCGGCGACCTTCTCGGCGGCGGTGCCGGTGCCGCCGGAGATGATCGCCCCGGCGTGGCCCATCCGCTTGCCGGGAGGGGCGGTGCGGCCGGCGACGAAGCCGACCACCGGCTTGGTGACGTGGTGCTGGACGAAGCGGGCGGCCTCCTCCTCGTCGCTGCCGCCGATCTCGCCGATCAGCACGATCGCCTCGGTCTCCGGGTCGTCCTGGAAGAGGCCGAGCACGTCGACGAACGACGTGCCGATCACCGGGTCGCCGCCGATGCCGACCGCGGTCGACTGGCCGAGCCCCGCCTTGCTCAGGGCGTCGACCACCTCGTAGGTGAGGGTGCCAGATCGGGAGACGAGCCCGACCGGTCCGGGGGCATGGATGAAGCCGGGCATGATCCCGACCTTCGCCTCGCCGGGGGTGATGAGGCCGGGGCAGTTCGGGCCGAGCAGGCGCGCGCCCTTCGCCTTGACGTGGGCGTGGACCGGCACCATGTCGGCGACCGGAATCCCCTCGGTGATGCAAACCACCAGCGGGATGCCGTTGTCGACCGCCTCGTAGATCGCGTCGGGCGCGAAGCGGGCGGGAACATAGATGATCGAGACGTTCGGCCGCACGGCCTCGACCGCGGCGGCGACCGTGTCGAAGACCGGGGCGCCGGCGACGCTCTTTCCCTTGCCGCCGGGGGTGACGCCGCCGACCACGTTGGTGCCGTACTCCACCATCTGCTGGGTGTGGAACGACCCTTCGCGGCCGGTGATCCCCTGGACGAGAAGGCGTGTTCCGCTGTCGACGAGGATGCTCACAGTTCCGGCTCCTTCGGCCCTCGGGCGGACGGTCGGGGGTGGCTCAGGCGGCGGCGCGGACCGCCGCGGCGGCGGCCTCGTCCATCGAGTCGACGGCGGTCAGACCGGCCGCGGCCAGGATCTGCTTCCCCTCCGCTGCGTTGGTGCCGGAGAGGCGGACCACGATCGGGACGTTGACGGCGACGTGGCCGAGCGCCTCGGTGATCCCCTGCGCGACCACGTCGCCGCGGGTGATGCCGCCGAAGATGTTGATCAGGATGGCGCGGACGTTGGGGTCGGCGGTGACGAGCGAGAAGGCCTTGGCGACCTGCCCGGCGCTGGCGCCGCCGCCGACGTCGAGGAAGTTGGCCGGCTCCCCGCCGTGCAGCTTGACGGCGTCCATCGTCGCCATCGCCAGGCCGGCCCCGTTGACGATGCAGCCGATGGTGCCGTCGAGCTTGACGAAGGAGATGCCCGAGTGCTTGGCGTCGACCTCGGTCGCGTTCTCCTCGTCCATGTCGCGCATCGCCTCGGTCGCCGGGTGGCGGAAGAGGGCGTTGTCGTCGAAGCTCATCTTGCTGTCGAGCGCGACCCAGTCGCCGCTGCCGGTGAGGACCAGCGGGTTGATCTCGGCCAGCGTGGCGTCCTCCGCCACGTAGGCGGCGTAGAGGCGCTGGGCGATGTTGGCGAATCCTCCCACCTGCTCGGCGGCCAGCCCGAGCCGGAAGCCGACCTCGCGCGCCTGCCACGCCTGCAGCCCGAGCATCGGGTCGGCGAGGGCGCGAATGATCTTCTCCGGGTGCTCGTGGGCGACCTGCTCGATCTCGACGCCGCCCTCGGCGCTGGCCATCAGCACGTTCTGGCGGCGGGGCCGGTCGAGCACGACGCCGAGGTAGAACTCCCTCGCGATGTCGACGCCGGGGGCGATCAGCAGTTTGCGGACGGTGTGGCCGCGGATGTCGAGGCCGAGGATCTGCTCGGCGGCGGCCCGGGCCTGCTCGGGCGTCTTGGCGAGCTTGATGCCGCCCGCCTTGCCGCGGCCGCCGGTGTGGACTTGCGACTTGACGGCGACCAGCCCCCCGGCCTTGGCGGCGAGTTCGGCGGCCTCGTCGGGGGTGGTTGCCACGCCGCCGACGTTGACCGGGATGCCGTGGCGGGCGAGGATCTCCGCCGCCTGGTACTCGTGTACGTTCATCCGTCCCTCTGCCCGCGTGCCGCGCGACCCGGGCCGGCCAGACCGGCGCGCCATCCTAGCACAGGGGGCGGCAGCCGCCCCTCGGGGGGAGTCCGGCAGTTTCTGATGCGATTCCCGACGAACACCATCACGAACAAAGGCTTGACAAGGTGGCATTCATGCTATACTTCATGGGTTGACGATGGCTTCGCGCACGTGATCGTTCGAACCCCGCAATGGGTTCTCCCACGCGTCTCGTTTCGCCAGTCTCGTCGTGGACGTTTTTCTTCTTCAGTCATGCCGTGGCACAGAGGCCACGGCGGAGGGTTCTGGCGGAATGAGCGATCGGACGCTCACCTGCCGCGATTGCGGTCAGGCTTTCACGTTCACTGCTGGGGAGCAGGCGTTCTACCAAGAGCGCGGCTTCAGCGAGCCCCAGCGCTGCCCGAGTTGTCGCGCGGCCCGCAAGGCGCAACGCACCGCGGGCGGTGACAGCTACGGCGGCTACTCCGGCGGCGGCTACTCGTCAGGCGGCGGCTACGGCAACGGCGGCGGCTACTCCGGCGGGGGCGGCTACTCGTCCGGCCCGCGCCAGATGTACCCGGCCATCTGCTCCAACTGCGGCAAGGAGACCGAGGTCCCCTTCGAGCCGCGGTCGGACAAGCCGGTCTACTGCCGCGAGTGCTTCCAGTCACGCCGGGCGTCGACGCCGCGGTACGGCAACTACTAGTCGCAGGTTCTTCCTGAGACTCCTCGAGGGCGGCCGCAAGGCCGCCCTCGTTGCGTTCGCGCACCGCCGCGCGGGACGCGGCGCGGCAGGATCCTCGTTGCCGGGTGCGCGGGGACGCCCTCACCCCCCAGCCCCCTCTCCCCTTGCGAGGGGAGAGGGGGAGCAAATGATCCGGGGGAGGGCCAAGCCCTCCCCTGAACCCCCCAGAGTGCCACTGCGCGACCGCTTCCCGATGGTTGCCTCCCCCTGTCAGCCCGTGCGGAGGGAGAGAGCGGGAGCAAGCGGCCAAGGGGGAACCAAGTCCCCCCCCAAGACCCGGGTTGCCGCGGCGCGACGGCTTTCCCATGGATACCGTGGATGCCGTCCCTTGGCAGGTGGTTCGTTTTTCTCGGGGAGCCGCCTCACGGCGGCAAACCGGGTCCTTGGGGAAGGGCTCGGCCTTCCCCCAATTCAGTTTTTCCCCCTCTCCCGTCGCAAGGGGAGAGGGGGCTGGGGGGTGAGGGAGCCCCAGCCCGCCCGGCCAAACGTTGGGTGGCCGCTTCCAACCGAAACCTTCCCTTGTCAGCGCCCCTCAGACGAGGGAGCCCGGCCCTTTCACCCAGCGCCCGGGCAGCGCGTCGGTGTGCGTGCCGTCGCGCAGGACGCGACCGCCGTTGACCCAGACGTCGCGGATGCCCTCCGAGAGCTGGTGCGGGTCGGCGAAGGTGGCGCGGTCGCCGACCGTCGCCGGGTCGAAGACGACCACGTCGGCGAGCAGCCCCGCGCGCAGCTGGCCGCGGTCGCGCAGGCCGAGCCGGTCGGCCACCGCCGACGACATCTTCCGCACCGCGTCCTCCAGCGGCAGCACCCCCTCCTCCCGCACGTACCTGCCGAGCACCCGCGGGTAGGTGCCGAAGGCGCGCGGGTGGAGGAAGCCGCCGCGGGTCATCCGCTCCGGGTCGACGCCGCCGGCGTCGGTCGAGAACTTGACCCACGGCAGCCGCATCTGGCGGCGCAGGTTCTCCTCGCTCATCGACTGGTAGAAGCAGAAGATGTTCTGCTGCTCGGCGTCGAGCAGGCGGAGGACGGTGTCGGGCCATTCCTCGCCGCGCTCGGCCGCGACCTCGTGCAGGCGACGTCCGACGTAGCCTTGGTGCTCCGGCCGCTCCAATCCGGCGAGGACGACGTGGTCCGGCCCGTCGTTGAGCGCGAGGCTCTCCCACTCGTCAGAGGGGGTGACCATCGCCTCGCGGATGAGGGCCCGGGTGGCGGGGTCGCGCAGGTTGTCCCAGAGCTTGCCGTCGGCCTCGGCCCACGGCGGCAGGCAGGAGGCAACGCCGGTGCCGGAGGCGACGTAGGGGTACATGTCGGCGGTGACGTCGAGGCCGTCGGCCCGCGCCGCCTCGACCCGGCGGATCACCTCGGCCATCAGCGGGTGGTTGGCGGCCCCGGCCGCCTTCAGATGGTAGATCTCGGTGACGACGCCGGTGCGGCGGGCGATCGCGAGCGTCTCGTCGAGCGCCTCGAGGATGCGCGCCTCCTCCGAGCGCATGTGGGTGACGTGGATGCCGTGCCAGCGGGCGACCACCTCGCAGAGGGCGACCAGTTCCTCGGTGCCGGCGTAGGAGCCGGGCGGGTAGATGAGGGCCGAGGCGAGGCCGAACGCGCCGTCGCGCATCGCCTCCTCGACGACGCTTCGCATCGTCGCCAGTTCGTCCGGGCCGGGCTCGCCGAGGGCGTAGCCCATCGCGTACTCGCGGACCGTGCCCTGTCCGACGAACGAGCCGACGTTGATCGAGACGCCGCGCCGCTCGAGGTCGGCAAGCCAGTCGCCGAAGCGGTGCCACGTCCGGCCGAGGCGGTCCCACTCGTCGAAGTCCGGCCCGATCTTCTGGCGGTCCTCCGGCGGAAAAGGGTGGGCGATCCGGCCGCCGAACGGGGCCGGTGTCCATGCCTCGCCCATGATGTCGGTGGTGACACCCTGGGTCACCTTCGACAGCGCCCGCCGGTCGGAGAGGAACGGCTCGATCGAGTGCGACTGGATGTCGATGAAGCCGGGGGCGACCACCATGCCCGTGGCGTCGACCGTCTCCGCCGCTTGCGCCGGGGACGCGACCCCGGGCGGCAGCACCGCCGCCACTCGGTCGCCCGTCAGCGCGACGTCGCCGCGGAACCAAGGGTTGCCCGTGCCGTCGACCACCCGCCCGCCGCGGATCAGGACGTCCCACTGCTCGCCCGCGATCGCCACCTTCGCCTCCCGCCAACTGCGCCGTTCCGTCGGTGGGGGACTGTCGCAAACCGGGCGCGGGGCGGTCAATCGCGGTCAGGGTTACGATGCGCCGCGGCTGAGGGGCCAACGGAGGGGAAATTGATGACTGACGACCTTGTCGCGGAGGCGGGTGCCGCGGCGGCGCGGTTCGCGCCGCCCGATCTGTTGAAGCAGGCGATGATCCAAGACCTCGCGGTCGACCCGACGGGGTCGTTCGCGGTCTACAGCCGCCGGGTGATCGAGGACGGCAAGTACCGGTCGCGCCTCTGGCGGGTGAGTCTCGGCGGCGGCGAGCCGACGCCCCTGACCCGGGCGGACGCGAACGACTCCGCGCCGCGCATCTCCCCCGATGGCGTGAGCCTGCTTTTCCTCTCCGACCGCGACGGGCGCAACCGGGCGTGGGTGCTGCCGCTCGCCGGCGGCGAGGCGCGACCGGCGGTCGAGGTCGCCGGCCAGACCTCCGCGGCGGAGTGGTCGCCGGACGGTGCGCGCGTGTTGCTGCTGGCCGAGAGCGGGGTCGACCGCCTGATCGTCGGCTCGCGCGAGGACCCGGTGGCGCGGCGGATCACCGACTTCGCGTGGCGGTGGGACGGCCACGGCTACGTCGACCAGCAGCAGAGTCTGTGGGTGGCCGACCTCGGCGGCGCGGCGCGTCGGCTGACGCCTCCGGAGGTCAACGTTGCCAGCGCCCAGTGGATGCCGGACGGCCGGCAGGTCGCGTTCGTCGCCGACCTCGAACCGGACGCGGGCATGCACCCGCTGGTCGGGAGGGCGCGCGTCTGGTCGGTCGCTGCGGACGGCCCGGAGGGCGAGCCGGTGCCGGAGCCGGTCGCGGCCCTGCCGGGCGGCGTCGAGCGGATCGCGTGGTCGCCGACCGGCCGGCTCGCCCTGATCGGGTCTGCGGTCGAGCGCGGGCCGAGTTGGGCGCCGCAGCGGCTCTGGGTGGTCGACGGCGGCCTGCCGCGGCTGCTGGGAGCCGATCTCGACCTCCCGGTCTGCAACACGACGTTCGGGGACTTGGTCGACCCCCGCTCGTCGCTCGCGCTGGCGTGGCTGGACGACGCGTCCGTCGTCGCCTTGGTCGGGCGGGAGGGGTGCGCCCTGCCGTACCGCTTCGACGCGGACGACGGGTCCGCGCCTGCGCCACTGGTCGAGGGGGAACTGGTCTGCTCGGCGCTCGCCTGCGGCGGCGGCCCGGTGGCGGTGGTCGCCTCCGACCGGGGGCGGCCGGCCGAGGTCGGCTTGGTCGAGGACGGGGCCGTGCGGTGGCTGACGGGCCACGGGTCGGACTGGCTCGCGCCGTTCCGGCGCGACCCGGTGCGACACCGCGTGCCGCACCCGGACGGCCACGCGATCGACGTCTGGGTGGTGCCGGCGACCGGCATCGACGGACCTGCGCCGGCGGTGATCCAGATTCACGGCGGCCCGCACGCAAGCCACGGGCCGACGCCGTGGCTGGAGATGCTCGCCCTCGCCGATGTCGGAGTCACGGTGCTCTACCCGAACCCCCGCGGCTCGACCGGCTACGGGACCGAGTTCGCGAAGGCGATCCACGGCGACTGGGGTGGCCCTGACGCCGACGACCACCGGCGGGTGGCGGCGTGGGCGGTGGAGACCGGGATCGCGGCCCCCGGCCGGATCGGTGTGCTCGGGCTCTCCGGCGGCGGCTTCATGGTCAACTGGCTGCTCGGACACCACCCCGGGGAGTTCCGGGCGGGGGTCAGCGAGAACCCGGTGACCGACCTCGTCAGCGAGTACGGCGCGTCCGACCTGACCGCCTACTCCGACGACCGGTTCATCGGCGTCGGCCGATTGCCGGAGGACCTGCCGGCCTTCCTCCGCCACTCGCCGTACACGCAGATCCACCGAAACGAGGCCCCGCTGCTCCTCCTGCAGTGCGAGGACGACCTCCGTTGCCCGCCGGTGCACAGCGATCTCGTCTTCGCGATCCTGCGCTCGCGCGGGCGGCCGGTCGAGATGGTTCGGTACCCGGGCGAGTCGCACTACATGGTCGGGATCGGCCGGCCCGACCGGCGAGTCGACCGGATCGGGCGGATCGTTGACTGGTTCGTGCGCTACTTGTGAGCCGGCGCGACGGAGCCCCGGCCGTGCGGCCGGGGCTCCTTGGTTGATCGGGGCAGGGCGAGAGGTTCGAGCCTACTCGTCGTCCTTGGCGTGGATGGTCGCGTCGCGGATCGTCTCCACCACGCCGGCGTCGGCGAGGGTGGTGGTGTCGCCGAGCGGACGGCCGGAGGCGATGTCGCGCAGCAATCGGCGCATGATCTTGCCGGAGCGGGTCTTCGGCAGGTCGGGGGTGAACATCAGGGTCTTCGGCCGCGCGATCGCGCCGATCCGGTGGGCGACGTGCTGGCGCAGTTCCTCGCCGAGCGCCGCGTTGGTGTCGACACCGGACTTGGCGATGACGAAGGCGAAGATCGCCTCGCCGGTGACGTCGTCCGGCCGGCCGACGACGGCGGCCTCGGCGACCCGCGGGTCGGAGACGAGCGCGCTCTCGATCTCGGTCGTGCTCAGGCGGTGGCCGGAGACGTTCATCACGTCGTCGACGCGGCCCATCAGCCAGAAGTCGCCGTCCTCGTCCCGCTTCGCGCCGTCGCCGGGGAAGTAGGCGCCGGGGAAGCGGCTCCAGTAGGTCTTCTGGTAGCGCTCCGGGTCGCCGTAGATGCCGCGCAGCATCGCCGGCCACGGCTTGCGGAGGACGAGGTAGCCGGCCTTGCCGAGCGGGACCGAGTCGCCCTTGGTGTCGACGACGTCGGCCTCGACCCCGGGCAGCGGCTTGGTCGCCGAGCCCGGCTTGGTGGTGGTGATCCCCGGCAGCGGGCTGATCATGATGCCGCCGGTCTCCGTCTGCCACCAGGTGTCGACGATCGGCAGCCGCCCCTTGCCGATGTGGTCGTGGTACCACATCCACGCCTCGGGGTTGATCGGCTCGCCGACCGTGCCGAGCAGTCGGAGCGAGGAGAGGTCGTGCCCCTCGGCGAACTGCGGCCCCCACTTCATGTGGGCGCGGATCGCCGTCGGTGCGCAGTAGAGGATCGTCACCCCGTAGTGCTCGATGATGTCCCACCAGCGGCCGGCGTCCGGGAAGTCCGGGGTGCCCTCGTAGAGGACGCCGGTGGCGGCGTTGGCGAGCGGGCCGTAGACGATGTAGGAGTGGCCGGTGACCCAGCCGATGTCGGCGGCGGCCCAGTAGACGTCGTCCGGCTTGATGTCGAAGACCCAGCGGAAGGTGGAGGCGACGCCGGCGAGGTAGCCGCCGGTGGTGTGCAGGATCCCCTTCGGCTTGGCGGTCGTGCCAGAGGTGTAGAGCAGGTAGAGCATGTCCTCGGCGGCCATCCGCTCCGGCTCGCAGGTTGGCGCCTGCCGTGGCACCACCTCGTCCCACCAGAGGTCGCGGCCGCGTTCCATGTGGATGTGCTGGCCGGTGCGGCGGACGACGACGACGTGCTCGACGCTCGGCGTGTGGCGCAGCGCCTCGTCGACGTGCGGCTTCAGCTCGGAGACCTTGCCGCGGCGGAAGCCGCCGTCGGCGGTGAGGACCACCTTGGCGAGCGAGTCGTTGATCCGGTCCGACAGGGCGTCGGCGGAGAAGCCGCCGAAGACGACGTTGTGCGGCGCGCCGATCCGGGTGCAGGCCAGCATCGCCACCGCCAACTCGGGGATCATCGGCATGTAGATGGCGACCCGGTCGCCGCGGCGGATGCCGAGTTCCTTCAGGGCGTTGGCGCAGCGCTGGACCTCGTCCAGGAGCTCGGCGTAGGTGATCGTCCGCCGGTCGCCCGGTTCCCCCTCCCAGTAGTAGGCGACGCGGTCGCCGAGGCCCGCCGCGACGTGGCGGTCGAGGCAGTTGACCGAGACGTTGAGGGTGCCGCCGTCGAACCACTTGGCGAACGGCGGCTGCCAGTCGAGGACGGTGTGCCACGGCTCGTACCAGTCGAGGCGGGCGGCCTCCTCGGCCCAGAAGCCCTCGAGGTCGTCGGCAGCGCGCTGGTAGATGGCCGGGTCGCTGACGTTGGCCTGGGCCCGGAACTCGGGGCTGGGCGGGAAGGTGCGCTCCTCGAGCAGCAGCGCCTCGATGGCGGTGTGGTCCGCTGCGTCCGGCCGCGTCGTCTTGGTGCTCATGCCTCGTCCTCGTCGGCGGCGGCCGCTCGTTGGTGCCGGGCCGGTCCGGGCCGGGCGCGAACGACCGGAACTGATGGTCGGAGTATATCGCCGCCGCGCCGCCGGCCGGTGTCGCCGGCACCGCCTTGACTACCTAGGGGGGGTAGGGTACGATTCGGGTGTTCACGTTCATGTGTCCGCGTTGCGAGGAACCCATGCCGAGTGTCAGCAACCTGAGCCAGGCCGAGCGGGACGAGATGGTCGACCGCCTGAAGAAGATCGAGGGGCAGGCCCGCGGCATCCAGCGGATGTTCGAGGAGGGGCGCGACTGCCTCGACGTGATCCACCAGGTCGCCGCGGTGCGGGCGGCGGTGAACGCGCTGAACGGCGAGTTGCTCGAGGCGTTCGCGCTCCGCTGCCTGCTCCACCCGGAGGAGTTCGACGCGCCGCAGGAGGCCGTTGGGCAGGCGGTCCGGGCGATGGTGCGGGGAACTCGCTAGAAGCCGTCCGCGCGACTGGGAGGTCGGCGCGGGCCGCTCGGCGCTGCCGAACGAGGGGCCACGGCCGCCAATCCCGTGGGAGTCGCACAAGGACGCCAGCCGACCAAGGAGACTGCCTCATGATCGTCGACCGTGTTTACACGCCGGGCTTGGCGCAGGTCGCCTACCTCGTCGCGGACGAGGCGGCGGGCGAGGCCGCGGTGATCGACCCCCGCCGCGACATCGACGTCTACCTCGACTGGGCGGCGGAACGGGGGCTGCGGATCGTCGCGATCCTCGAGACGCACGTCCACGCCGACTTCGTCAGCGGGGCGCGAGACCTCGCCGCCGCCACGGGGGCGGACGTCTACGCCGGCCGAATCGGCCGGACCGCCTTCCCGCACGTTGCGCTCGACGACGGCGACGAAATCCGGGTCGGCGACCTGACCCTGCGCGCTTTCTGGACCCCGGGCCACACCCCGGAGCACATGAGCTACCTGCTGCTCGACCCGGCACAGGGCCCGGACCCGCTGGCCCTCTTCTCCGGCGACGCGCTGTTCGTCGGCGAGATCGGGCGGCCGGACCTGCTCGGCGCGGGCGAACTGGAGGCACTGGCGGAGCAGCTGCACACGACCGTCAGCACGCGTCTCTCGGCCCTGCCCGACGCGGTGACGGTCTACCCGGGGCACACCGCAGGCTCGCCGTGCGGCAAGAAGATCGGCGACGCGCCGACGACGACGATTGGGCAGGAGCGGCGGACCAACTACGCCTTCCGGCCGGAAACCGTCGCCACCGCGGCTCGCTTCGCCGAGACGGTGATGGCCGGGATGCCGCAGCCGCCGGCGTACTACCCGACGATGAAACGGGTGAACAAGGACGGGCCGACGGCGCTGGCCGGACTGGCGGACGGCGGCCCGCTCGCGCCGGCCGAGGTCGCGGCCCTGCAGGCGGCCGGGGCGCTGGTGATCGACGCCCGCAGTCCCGAGGCGTTCGCTGCCGGACACGTGCCGGGCTCGGCCTTCGCCGAGCTCGGGCCGAGCTTCGCGATCTGGGCCGGCTGGCTGACGCCGTACGACCGGGACGTAGTGCTGGTCGTCGACGACCCGGCGCAGTACGCCGCGGCCCGCACCGACCTCCGGCGGATCGGGGTCGACCGGGTCGTTGGCCATCTCGCGGGCGGGGTGGCGGCGTGGCGGGCGTCGGGCCGGCCGTTGGCGACGGTGGGGACGATGAGCGTCGGCGACCTCGCCGGCGAACTGGCGCGGCCGGGCAACGACTTGGCGGTGCTCGACGTGCGCGACCGCAGCGAGTGGGAGCAGGGGCACCTTCCCGGCGCGTCCCACTGGTTCGCGGGGGAGATCGCCCAAGGCCGGCTGCCGATCCTGCCGTCGGGAGCGAGGGTGGCGCTGATCTGCGGCAGTGGGTACCGGTCGATGGTGGCGGCCAGTCTGCTGCGGGCGGCGGGCGCGCCCGACGTGGTCGGGGTGCTCGGCGGCATGAATGCTTGGGAGGCGTCGGGTCTGCCGGTCGAGCGGCCCGAGGCGGTCCGGTTGTGAGGTCCGGCATGAGGGGACTGGGTGGTCGGGTGCGCGCCGCGTGGGCGGCGGCCCGCGCGGGGAGGGGCATGGTGGAGACGACCGGCGTCGAGGAGTTGACGATCGCGCAGTACCTGAGCGAGCGCGACCGGCGCGACCTGCAACTGGTCGACGTGCGCGAGAACGAGGAATGGCTCGACGGCCGGATCGCGGGGTCGATCCTGATCCCGCTGGGCGAGCTCGCCGTCCGGGTCGGGGAGCTCGACCCGGCGCGGCCCGTGGTCACGGTCTGCCGCAGCGGTCGTCGCTCGCTCGTCGCGGCGGGCGCGTTGCAGGCGGCCGGTTTCGTCGAAGTCCGGAGTCTCGCCGGGGGGCTGCTGGAGTGGACCGCCGCCGGCCAGCCGGTCGAGTGGTAGCGCGATGGTGCTGGTGGCCGAGGCGGTCCTGTTCGGCACGCTGATCGGCTTGCTGCTCGGGCTCGTCGGCGGCGGCGGCTCGATCCTGACGGTGCCGATTCTCGTCTACGTGATCGGGGAGTCGGTCCACGCGGCAACGGCGACGTCGCTGGTGATCGTCGGCCTGACCGCGGCATTCGGGGCGATCACTCATTTTCGGGAGGACCGGGTCGACATCCCGGTGGCGATCGTCTTCGGCGCGTCCGGGATCGCCGGGGCATTCGCCGGCACCTGGGCGAACGAGCGGGCCTCGGGGCCGCTGATCCTGCTCCTGTTCGGGGTGCTGATGCTGGTGGTCGCGGCCCGGATGATGGTCGGGCGGCGGCCGGCGCCGCGGCCCGGGTTCGACCGACAACCGGGCGACGGCTGGTCGGTGCCGCGCACGGTGCCGCTGGCCGGCGTGGTCGTCGGCGTGATGACCGGCTTCTTCGGGGTCGGCGGCGGTTTCCTGATCGTGCCGGCGCTGGTGCTGGCGCTCGGGCTGCCGATGAAACTGGCGGTTGGCACGTCGCTGGCGGTGATCGCGATCAACTCGGCGGCGGGCGTGGCGGCCCACCTCGGGCGCGGCATCGACCTCGACCTGACGGTGGCGCTGCTGTTCGTGGCCGGCGGCTTCGTCGGGGCAACCGTCGGCGGGCGGATGGCGGGCCGGGTCGACGAGGCGCGGCTCTCCCGCGGCTTCGCGGTGCTGGTCGCGCTGGTCGGGGTCTACCTGATCGTGAAGAACGGGATGCTGATCGCCTAGCGGAGGCGGCGGCGGAAACGAGGAGGCAATCATGGGCACGCTCAGCATGGCGTCGGGACTCGGCACCTCGGTGGCTGGGCCACTCGACGAGGCGATCGCGCGGACCAAGGCCGCCCTGAAGGACCAGGGGTTCGGGGTGCTGACGGAGATCGACGTGCGCCAGACGCTGCACGACAAGCTCGGCGTCGACGTCGACCCGTACGTGATCCTCGGGGCGTGCAATCCGGGGCTGGCGCACCGCGCGCTGCAGGCCGAGCCGAGCGTCGGCCTGCTCCTTCCCTGCAACGTGGTCGTCCGCGAAGTCGGGGGCCGGTCGGAGGTCGCGGCGGTCGACCCGGAGCAGATGCTCGGGATGTTCGGCGGCGACGCCGCGATCCGGGGCGTGGCCGCGGAGGCGTCGGCCGGGCTGCGGGCGGCGATCGCGGCGCTGGCCGCGAGCGAGGCGGGCACTGCCTGAGACCCGGGCCGCCGGGGCGCGGCGCCGG
>JBDHWC010000006.1:0-57429 GCA_039809985.1 Thermomicrobiales bacterium
GCTGGCGGGCGCGGCCGGGGTCGCCGGGGTCGCGGCGGCCGGCGGCCGGGTCGCCGCGGCGGGCAACTGCCAGGGCAACGGGCAGGGGTGCAACAGCAACATCCCGTGCTGCTCCGGCTTCAAATGCCAGACGAACGGCAACCCGAACGCCGGAACCTGCGTCAAGGTGCAGCCGCCGGACGGCGGCGGCAACGGCGGCAATGGGGGCAGCGGCGGCGGCAACGGCAAGAAGCAGGTCACGATCACGCTCGACTGCACGTCCAAGCCGCAGTCGATCACGATCAGCAACGGCGGCACCAAGGGGCTGACGCTCCTCTCGATCGGCACCGAGAAGGACAAGAAGACCTACACGGTCAAGGACGCCGACCGGCGGCTCGCGCCGAACGCGAGCATCACCTTCGAGGCGGGACTGACCGCGCAGCGGCACCCGATCTCGCGCCAGAACATCTTCGCCAAGAAGAACGACGGCGTGGTCGTCGACACCAAGGAGTTCGGCAAGATCACGAAGTCCTGCAAGGGCAAGTAGGGTCGGCGACCGCCACCGGGGCGGGGAAGGGCGTCGCCCTTCCCCGCCCCGTCGTTTCCATGCTGTGCCCTCGCGGGCGGCCCGCTCAGGCCGGGAGCGGGTGCTCGCGCCGGAAGCGGTCGGCCGCGTCCGCCATCGTCGAGAAGCGCGCGCCGCCGGCGAACATGTGCTCGACCAGCCGCTCCAGCATCAGCAGCCGGTGGCCGCGGCCGATCACCTGCGGGTGCATGGTGATGGTCATCACGCCGCCCGGGACGTCGCGGCGCATGAAATCGAACTCGTCCCGCCAGATTTCCTCGACCTTCGAGGCCGCCGAGAGCCCCGGCAGCCGCAGCCCGTGCGCCGGCAGGCTGACGTACTCGAAGTGCGGGAAGTCGTCGAGCAGCCAGCTGACCGGCAGCTCGACGAGGCCGACCGGCCGCCCGAAGCGGTACGGCCCGTCCGGCTCGGCCACGTCGCCGACGCGGCACCAATAGGGCGTGAAATCGTCGCCCATCAGCGAGCTCTCGTAGCGGAAGCCGAGTTCCAGCAGCAACTCGAGGGTGAACGGGCTGTTGTCCCACGCCGGCGAGCGGTAGCCGGCGGGGCGCACGCCGAGCACGCGGTCGAGCACCTCCAAGCCGCGCTCCAGCACGGCCCGCTCGCGCTCGCGGGTGCCGAGCGCGAGCGGGTTCTCGTGCAGGTAGCCGTGGTGGCCGACCTCGTGCCCGGCGGCGATGATCGCCCGGGCGTGGTCCGGGTAGGTCTCGACCGTGTGGCCGGGGACGAAGAAGGTGCCCGGGATGCCGAAACGGTCGAGCAGCCGCAGGATGCGGCGGACGCCGACCGCGCCGAACTCCCCGCGCGAGATGGCGCTCGGGGAGGTGGCGGCGTAGGGCCCGACCCAGAGCGAGATCGCGTCGAAGTCGAAGGTCAGGCAGACGGTCGGCGGCGCGCCGCTCACGGCTCGGCCCGGTGGACGATCTCGCCGTCGACCATCGTCAGCAGCACGGGCAGGCTCGGCAGCTGGTCGGGGTCGACCTCGGTCGGGTCCTCGGCGAAGGCGGTGAGGTCGGCGTTGAAGCCGGGCCGGATCTGGCCGGCGCGGGCCTCCTCGGAGATCGTCCACGCGGCGTGGGTGGTGTACCCCTCCAGCGTCTGGATCGGGGTCAGCGCCTGCTCCGGCCGCATCGGCGGCCACTCCGGGCTGTTGGCCGGGCGCCGCAGCACGGCCCACGCCATGTCGACCCGCGGGTCGCAGGTGGCGACCATCCAGTCGGAGCCGAGGGCGACGTGCGCGCCGGCGGCCCGCAGGTCGCCGCAGCGGAAGGTGCGGTGCCAGCGCGCCTCGCCCACTCGTTGGCACCAGGCGTCGGAGCGGTCGGCCTCGAAGTACTGCATGTGCAGCGGCTGCATGCTGGCGACGACGTTCTCGGCCGCGAAGCGCGGCAGGTCGGCGTCGTCCAGTTGCTCGATGTGCTCGATCCGGTGGCGGACGCCGGGCGCGGCCCCGGCCGCCTTGTAGGAGTCGAGGGCCCAGCGCACCGCGCCATCGCCGACGCAGTGGGTGGCGCACTGGAAGCCGGCACGGGCGAAGAGGGCGATCGCCTCGGCGTAGTAGGCCGGGTCGGGCCAGAACGGGGCGGTGCCGCCGCCGAGGGTGTCGGGCTCGAGCAGCCAGCCGGTGCCGGTGTCGATCACGCCGTCGAGGAAGAACTTGGCGACGCCGCCCTTCCAGCGGCGGCCGCGCTCGCCGACGTGGCCGAGCTGGGCCCGCATCTCCTCCCGCGTGAAGTGCGGCTTCTGCCACAGCGGCTGGACGACGCGGCAGCTGAGGTCGCCGTTCCCCTCGAGCTTGCGGAGCAAGTCGAAGTCGGACGGGCTGCCGTCCATGCCGTGCAGCGTGGTCAGGCCGAGCCGGTTGTAGCGCCGGAGCATCGCGACGATCTCGGCGTAGAGTTCGTCCTCGGTCAGGTCGGGCACCTTGGAGCGGACGAGCTCCTTCGCGCCCCACTCCTGCAATTCGCCCGTCGGCACGCCGTCCGCGTCGCAGACGACCGCGGCGGTCTCGGTGAAGACGACCGGGCCGGTGACCCCGGCGCGGTCGAGCGCGGCCTTGTTGGCGACCGAAGTGTGGCCGTCGAAGAAGGTGAGGAAGGTCGGCTTGCCGCCGGTCGCCCCCTCGAGGTCGAGCAGGTCGCCGCGGATGCCGGTGTCCTTGAAGTTCTGGTACCAGAGCCCCCAGCCGAGGATCCAGCCGTCCGGCCCGACCCGGTCCCGCTCGGCGGCGAGCAGGCGGCGCACGGCCTCCAGCGAGTGCGCGCCGGAGAGGTCCGCGCCGCGGGTCGACTCGACGCTCCAGAAGTGGTGGATGTGGCAGTCGTTCAGGCCGGGCACGATCGCCAGCCCGGACCCGTCGACGAGCGTGGTGGTGCCGTCGCAGGCGGCGCGGACCGACGCGTCGTCGCCGACCGCGACGATGACGCCGTCCTTGACTGCCAGCGCGGTGGCGGCGGGGCGGCTCGGGTCGAGGGTGCGCACGCGCGCGCCGAGGATCGCGAGATCGGGGGCCGTGGACATCGGGGCGGTTTCCTTTCCACCGTGGGCCAGAACCGGGCCGCGACGTGGGGCGGCCCTGCACGACCCCCTGCGCCGCGGTTGGCCGCGCCGGGGGACCGCCGGGCATCATACCGATAGACGGGACGAGTGGCGCGGGTCCGTCCGGCCGTCCGGCGAAACCCCCGGCGCTCCCGGCTCGTTCCACCTGATGAGCAATGTTCCGGGGCCGCGCGCCGGTGGGAAGCCGACGCGCGACAGTCGGCCCCGTGAGGGGAGGGTTCAGACCATGCGACGAGGGACCGAACTGCCGGAGGCGCGGGCGCTGCGCTCGCTCGCCGCCGCGTTGATGCTGGCGGGGATGATGGCGGCGACCCCGATCGCCGTCGGCGCCCAGGACACCGGCAGCGACCAGACCACCACCGAGCAGGCCGCCGACGCCTCCGGCGACCAGACCGCGGCTCCGGCCGACACGACGGCGACCGATGTCGCGCCGGCGGACACGACGACCGCCGACGCCGCCCCGGTCGATGCCGCGCCGGCAGACATCACCACGGCTGAGGCCCCGGCCGACGCCGCGCCGGTCGAGCAGGCGCAGGCGGCGGACGACGGGTCGTCCGGCTCGATCGTGCTGATGCCGCTCGACGTCGCCGGCGTGCAGTCCGACGGCCCGGTCGGCGACCTCGGCGCGGCGATCACCGACGCCAAGCTGCAGGAAGTCTCCGGCGAGCGGACGTTCGAGGTGGCGGGCACGACGATCGGCGTCGACGTCAACCTCGCGCCGACCGACACTGCGGCCCCGGCCGAGACGACGGCCGACGCCCCCGCGGACAATGCCACGACCGACGCGCAGGCGTCGGCCCCGGCCGACGACAGCACCACCAGCACCGAGCAGGCGGCGGCCCCGGCCGACTCGGGCACCTCGTCCGACGGGACGGCCGCCGACGCGGCCCCGGCCGACACCACCGACACCAGCACCAGCGCCCAGACGGCGGCCCCGGCTGGCGACGGCACGCTTCAGTTGCAGGGCGGCGGGACGACGGCCGCGCCGGTGGCCGCCCCGGTCTCCGGCGGCACCGACGTGACGCTGCAGGCGGCAGCCGCGCCGAGCAAGAACAACGCCTCGAAGAAGAGCGACAAGGCCGCCAGCAAGGACCCGAACGGGAGCAGCATCGACGGCGGTGACGTCTCGAACAACACCTCGGTCGACGTCGGCGCGAACGGCGGCACCGGCATCTCGAGCGCGCCGGGCGGCGGCCACAACCTAGCGCTGAACCGGTCCAAGGGCCACGACGACGGCAAGGGCCGCAAGGGCGGCCTGGCGACCCGCTGGCTGAACCGGAGCGCGCCGGACGGCTCGTTCGCCGGGGCCGGCAACGGCGGCCGGGCGAACTCGAGCGCGGACGGCGGCATCGTCGTCATCGGCTCGATCAACTCCGGCGGCAACAAGGGGAACACGATCAACGTCGGCGCGGCGGACGGCAGCGGCGGCAGTTCCGGGGCGTGCATCAGCGGGCCGATCAACATCGACGGCGGCACGGTGACGAACAACACCTCGGTCAACGTCAGCGCCAACGGCGGCACCTCGATCGCCGACGCCGGCGGCGGCGACAACAACGTCGCCCAGCAGTCGGGCGGCGGCTCCGGGAGCGGGATCGCGGGGGCCGGCAACGGCGGCAGCGCGATCTCGAGCGCCAACGGCGGGATCGTCGTCATCGACGAGATCAACAGCGGCGGCAACCAGGGGAACACCATCAACGTCGCGCCGCTGTGCGGCGCGGCCCCGGTGGTGCCGGTGGCGCCCGGCAAGCCGACCGTCGCGGTGCCGAGCAAGCCGGGCAAGGCGACGGTGAGCCAGGGCTCGAAGCCGGCCAAGACCGTCACCGTGGCGCAGGCGGCCAAGACCAAGAAGGTCGCCGCGCTGCCGAAGACCGGCGAAGGGCTCGAGTTGGTCGCCGGCTCGCAGGCGATGGGCCTGCTCGCGGCGCTCTCGCTGCTGCCGCTCGGCTGGCTCGGGCTGCGCAAGCGGGCCGCGGCGGCGATCCGGGTGCGGCGGTAACGAGTCACCGTTCACGCTTGAGCGAACTGGCGGCGGCCGGGCACCTTGCCCGGCCGTCGTCGTCTGCGGCGTTCATCGCCGCCCCGGCAGAACCGCTCGGCGGCGACCGAGCGTCGCCCGGTCCTGCGCCGCTGTGACCGGCAAGGCGAGGGTTTCGCCGCCAGGGCGCGTGGTCGGGTACGATGGGGTTCCCCGCGCGACGCATGACGACCGACGCCCGGCCACCGCGCACGGCGGGCCGTGACGGGCGGAACGGCTCCGGAGGGAAGCAATGGACGCTGGTCGGGGCTGGGGGCGCGCCACGGCGGCCCTGCTGGTGACGGCGTGGTGTCTCGCGTTCGGGCCGGTGCTCGGCGTCGCCGCGCAGGACGCGCCGCCCGCGTCGCCCGCCACCGGCCACGCCGAGGTGGTCGCCCAAGGACTCGCCGAGTTCCCGCAGGAGCCGGTCGTCTGGCGGGTCGCCCACCACTCGGCCGAACCCGGACAGGTGGTCGAGGCGGAGGAGACCGCCCCGGGCTGGGTCCTCGCCGACGGCGGCTACCTGCTCACCGGCGGCTCCGGCCACCCTGCCGCGCTCGCGCCCGGCGAGGCCGCGTTCTTCAGCCCCGGCAACGACGTGCAGCGCCTCGCCGCTGGCACCGAGCCGGCGACGTGGTACACGATCGAACTCGCGACCGCGCCGGGCGACGGCCCCGGCGAGGGGCGCGACGGCACCCCGGTCTTTCTCTCCGCCCCGTTTGCCGCCCCGACCGGGACGCGCGACCTCGACCTCGTTCGCGACACGCTGGGGCCGGGGGAGAGCGCGACGATCCGCGGCGGCGACCAGCCGGTGCTGGTGCTGGCGACGATCGGCGAGGTGCGGGCCCGTGCCAGCGACGGCGCGCTCGCGCCGTTGAAGGTCGGCCAGGCCGCGGTCTTCACGGGAGACGTCGACGTGACCGGCGGCGGCGGCGCGCCCTCGGCGTTCGTGGCGGCGGTGATCGGGCCGGAACTGCCGGGGGTCGAGGTCGCCGGCGGCGTTTCGGCAACGACGGCCCCGGCGGCGACGCCGGGCGCGGTCGAGGTCGCGCCGCTCGCCACCCCGGTCGCGGCACCGCCGTCGGCGGGCGAGGGGATCACGCTCGCCCTCGACGTCTACGCCTGCCCCGCCGGGACCAAGCCAGACCAAGTCGGGCAGGAACGCTGCGCCTCGACGCCGGACGCGGGGACCTTCACGCTGCTGGCCGTGAGCGACCTCGGGGTGCGCGACCTCGGCGACCCGAACGCCGAGACGGAGGACGGCCTGCCGGCGTGGTCAGGGCTGGAGCCGGGCGGCTACGTGCTGCAGGCGCGCGAGTTCGCCGCCGGCAAGTCGCGGTTCGTGGTGCCGGAGCAGGGGCCGTTCCGTGCCTCGCCGACGGAGGGCTACGCCGCGTCGACCGACGAGGGCTACCCCGTGATTCTCGCCGCCGGGCAGCAGCCGCCGGCGTTGCGGCTCTACGTCCTCGCCGACGGCGCGGGGACGAGCGCGCAGGCGCAGGCGACCCCGCCGGGGACCGGCAGCGTGATCGAGGTCGCCAGCCCGAGCGAACTCGTCCGCTCGACCGCGGTCGCGACCCCGAAGCGAGGCTCGATCGGGGTTCGCGTCTGGTCGTGCCCCGCCAGCAGTCTCGACGCGTTCGACCCGGCGGCCTGCGTCGTCGCCACTCCCCCCTTCGACGTGGAACTGAGCGGCGGCGGCCTCGACGCGCCGCGGACCCTCGCCGGGCTGCGGGCGAACGGCGACGGCGCGTTCGTCTGGCGCGACCTCGGGTTCGGGCAGTACATCCTGCGCCACCCGTTGCTGGCCCCCGGCTCGGCGTCGTACTACGTGACCGGGCCGACTGTCGGCCTGCTGCCGGACGCCACCGGCTACACCGTCGTGATCGACGCCAGCGCGCCGACCACCGTGCTGGACGTCTACGACCTGGCCGCGCCGCCGCCGGTCGCGCCGACGCCGGTGCCGGCGGTCGCGGTGCCGACGCCCGCGCCGCCCGCAGCGCCGCCTCCCGCGCCCGTCGACAGCGACGGCGACGGCCTGACCGACGACGTCGAGGCCACGCTGGGGACCAACCCTGCACTCTGGGACACCGACGGCGACGGGATCAGCGACGGGGTCGAGGTCTCGCAGGGGACCGACCCGCTGACGCCCGACGCCGCGCCGACGCCCGCGCCTCCGGCCAACTCCGGCGCGACCGGCGACACTGGCGGTCAGCCCGGTACGGTCGACAGCGACGGCGACGGCCTGACCGACGACGTGGAGGCCACGATCGGCACCGACCCGAACACGTGGGACACCGACGGCGACGGCTGGTCGGACGGCGACGAGCGGAACCTCGGCACGGACCCGCTCGATCCCGCCAGTCACCCGGTTGGGTGAAGTCGGATAGTCGGTCGAGGAGTCGAGGAGTCGGGGAGTCGAGGAGACGCGAGGAATCGGCGTCGCACCCGCCGCTGACTACGCGCCCTTCTTCCCGACTTCCCGACTCTCCGACTTCCCGACTTCGGCCTTGAAGAGCGCGTGCAGGATGATCGCGCCGAAGGTGCCGAGCGCGATCCCGTTCAGGGCGAACTGGCCGACGCTGATCGTGTAGTCGGCCGCGCCGACGATCAGCGCCACGGCGGCCACGAAGAGATTCTCCGGCAGGGTGAAGTCGACCTTGTTGTCGACCCAGATGCGCGCGCCGGTGACCGCGATCAGGCCGAAGAGCACGGTCGTGACACCGCCGAGGACGCCGCCCGGGATCGTCTGCACCAGCGCCCCGAACTTCGGCGAGAGGCCGAGCCCGATCGCGACGACGGCCGCGATCAGGAAGTTGAGGGTCGAGAAGACGCGGGTCACCGCCATCACGCCGATGTTCTCGGCGTAGGTGGTCACCCCGGTGCCGCCGCCCAGGCTGGCGACCATGGTCGCGATCCCGTCGCCGAGGAAGCCGCGGCCCAGCCACGGCATCAGGTTCGTCCCGGTCATCGCCGCGACCGCCTTGACGTGGCCGGTGTTCTCCGCGATCAGGATGATCGCCACCGGCGCGATCAGGGTGATCGCCGAGGGGGTGAACTCCGGCCGCACGAAGTGCGGCAGGCCGAACCACGGCGCGTCGGCCACCTTGGCGAGGTCGACGCCGGAGACGTGCAGGCCGCCGAGGTCGCGCCCCGCCGCCGAGGTGCCGCCGAGGACGAGAGCGACGAGGTAGCCGACGACCGCGCCGAGCAAGATCGGCAACCGGCTGACCAGTCCGCGCGTGCGGAGGCCGATGGCGAAGATGGCGAGGATCGTCACCCCGGCCAGCAGCGGGTCGTTGGCGGCAAGGCCGCGCGCCGCGCCGGCCAGGTTGAGGCCGATGATCATCACCACCGCGCCGGTGACCAGCGGCGGCATCAGCGCGTCGATCCAGCCGGCCCCGGTGAGGTGGACGGCGACCCCGATCAGGGCGCAGAGCGCGCCGGCGACGAAGATGCCGCCGAGCGCCTGCGCGATGCCGCCCCCGCCGCCGGTGACCGCCGCGACCGGGCCGATGAAGGCGAACGAACTGCCGAGGTAGCTCGGGATCTGGCCGCCGACGACCAGGAAGAAGATGATCGTGCCGATGCCGGAGAAGAGGATTGCGAGGTTCGGGTCGAACCCCATGATCAGCGGGGCGACGACGGTGGCCCCGAACATCGCCAGCACGTGCTGCACGCCGAGCGCGACCGCCGCTCCCCATGGCAGGCGCTCGTTCACGCCGATGACGCCGCCCTGCTTCTCGGTCCAGCCCCACGCCACCGCCAACCCCTCCCGCTGCGCCCGCGCCACGACCCTGTCGCCGTGCGTCGCGGGCACCCTCACCTATGAAGGTTGCGGGGAACGGTGTCAACGGGTGCGGCCCGGTTCGGTCCGGGCCGTTTTCGCGCGGGTCCGAGCATCCCGTGGTCTTGCCTTGGCCGCCCGTTCCTCGGGCAGCCGGGGTCGGCTCAGACGGCGGTGACCGGGTCGCGCTCCAGCACGATCTCGCGGACGGCGGCGACGGCGGCCTCGCAGTCGGCGCGGCTGACGTCGAGGTGGGTGACGGCGCGGATCGACGTCTTGAAGTCGTAGTTCGCGCCAAAGCGGATGCCGCGCGCGTTCACGCCGGCCTCGATCTCGGCCGGCGTCAGGCCGGTGCCGGCGACGTCGAAGAAGACGATGTTCGTCTCCGGCTCGCCGTGGACAAGAGTGATGCCCGGAATCGCCGCCAGTCCGGCCGCGAGCAGCTTGGCGTTGGCGTGGTCCTCGGCGAGCCGCTCGACGTGGTGCTCGAGGGCGTAGACGCCGGCGGCGGCGATGATCCCCGCCTGCCGCATCGCCCCGCCGAAGAGGTGCTTCAGGAGCCGCGCCTGCTCGATGAACTCCGTGCTGCCGGCGAGCACGCCGCCGACCGGGGCGCCGAGCCCCTTCGAGAGGTCGAACCAGACCGAGTCGGCGCAGGCCGCGAAGACGCTGGCCGGGACGTCGGCGGCGACCACCGCGTTCAGCAGCCGAGCGCCGTCCATGTGCAACCGCATCCCGTGCGCGTCGCAGACGGCTCGGATCTCTGCCAGACGATCCAGCGGCCAGACCGCGCCGCCGCCATGGTTGGTGGTGTTCTCGACCGAGACCATCGCCGAGCGGGCGGCGTGGGTGGTGCGGGGGGTGACGAGTTCCCGCACTTGGTCGGCGGTGAAGATGCCGCGCGGCGAGTCGATCGGCCGCATCATGACGTTGGCCAGCCACGCCGGGCCGCCCCCCTCGGCTTGGTTCGGGTGCGCCTCGCGGTCGAGGATGACGGCGTCGCCGCGGCCGGCGTTGACCGCGAAGCCGATGGCGTTGCACATCGTGCCGGAGGGGAGGAAGAGCGCCGCCTCCTTGCCGAGCAGCGCGGCCGACATCTCCTGCAGCTTGTTGACCGTGGGGTCCTCGCGCCGCTGCTCGTCGCCGACCGGGGCGGCGGCCATCGCCTCCCGCATCGCGGGCGTCGGCCGGGTCGAGGTGTCGCTGGTCAGGTCGATCATGACGATGGCTCCTCCCGGCGCACGGCGGCCGGCAGCGGGTCAGCGGACCTCGTAGCCGAGGCGCGCGATCAGGTCGGCGTGGCGTTCGCGGAAGAGTGCGAGGTGCGCCGGTCCCAGCGCCTGCCGGGAGTCGCCGACGCGCCCGCTGCGGACGGTCCGGGCCAGTTTCTTCCGCTCCTGCTTGACATTCTCGACGTTGCAGGCCTCCACCGCGCGTTCGAGCGTGGCGCGGTCGACCGGCGCGATCTGGTCGGTCAGCGCGGCGAGGGCGGCGACCGGGTCGCGGTTGAGCGCCTCGAAGCGGACGACGAGGGAGCGGCCGGAGGCGAGCCAGCTGTCGCCTTTGGCGAGGTTCGCGCCGAACTCGCCGGCGAGGTAGTCGAGCACCTCGGGGTCGTCGATCGGCCGGCCGACCATCGCCGACCGGGGCCTTCCCTCTGCCTTCTCGGCCGAGGCGGCGTCCTGCGGCCGCCGGACCTGCACCCAGTGGTAGTAGGAGACGAAGACGTCGTACGGGTCGCGAACGACCGAGACGACGTGCGCCGGCAGCTGCTCGAACTCGTCGGCCAGCTTCCGGCTGTAGCGGCAGTGTTGATGCAGGATGGTGCCGTCCGGGAAGCCGCCGAGCGCGACGTCCTCCCGGAAGCCGGCGGCGCGGGTCGCCGGCTTCTTGCTGCCCCCCCGCCACTCCAGCCCGTAGACCTGCCCCAGCAAGCACTTCACCCAGTGGTTCCCCGAACGCGGCGGGGAGACGACGACGATCCTCACCCTTCCCGGCCCCTTGTCCCGGCGCGGGCTCCCCCGCCGCCCCGGCGCAAGGGTAGCACCGCGCCGAGGCGACGCCGGGAGCTAGCCCGCGAGCGTCGCCGGCGTGCCCGCCGCGGCGGAGGCGATGATCGCCTCGGCGATCCGGAGGCCGGACACCGCGTCGTCCGCCGAGGCGACCGTCGAGGGGCGGCCGCTGCGGACGGTCTCGACGAAGTGGGCGTCCTCCTCCCGCAGCGCGCCGCCGACGCGGCCGCCGATCTGGGGCCAGAGGCCGGTCTCCGGCACGAGGACCCCCTCCGGCTGCCAGAGGGCCGGCCCGGTGTCGAGCAGGCGGGTCCGGGCCGAGGCGCGGGTGCCGACGATCTCCAACTCGGCGTCGATCGTGCCGCGCCAGGTCGGGGTGACGACGTTGGCGGGCGCGCCCTCCGGCACGAACCAACTGGTCTCCAGCATGGCGACCGCGCCGTTGGCGAACCGGAGGAGGGCGAAGCAGGCGTCGGGGAAGGGGAAGCCGGAGACGTTGCGCTCGACCGCGTAGACCGAGACGCACGGCGCGCCGACGAGCCAGAGCAGCAGGTCGATGTCGTGGATGCTCGTCTCGTAGACGGTGTGGACCCGCTCGCCGTAGTCGGCGAACCACGCCCGCGAGCAGTTGCGCTTGACCCGCAGCGAGACGAGGTCGCCCATCCGGCCGCTGGCGATCTCGGCCCGGATCAGGGCGTGCTGGGCGTCGAAGCGGAGGACGAAGCCGAGTTGCAACGGCACTCCGGCGGCGCGGGCGGCGGCGACGATCTCCGCCCCCTCGTCGGCGGTTGTCGCCAGCGGCTTCTCGAGGAAGAGGGGCAGCCCCTTGGCCAGCGCCGCCTTGGCCTGCGCGGCGTGGAACTGCTCCGGCGTGACGAGGAAGAGCGCGTCGTAGCCGCCGGCCTCCAGCAGCGCGTCGACGTCGGCGTGGCGCACGGCGACCCCGAGCGCGTCGCCGACCGCGTCGCGCCGGGCCGGGTCGGGGTCGCAGACGGCGACCAGCCGCGTCCCGGCCATCGAGGCGAGCACCCCCGCGTGCAACGTTCCGAACCGGCCGAGCCCGGCGATGGCGACCCGGACCTCGGCTCCCTGTGCTGACCCCGTCATGGCCCCCCCGTGTCTGCTGGCGCACGCGCGCCGAAACCGCCGGCAGTGTATCGTCCGGACGCTCGCGGCCGGGTGCTAGACTGCGCTCCCCGGGGACGTGCGCCACGGCGCGAGGAACGGCATGGGCGAGTACCTGCGACAGGTTCGGTCCTTCCGCCGCGACATTCGCCTGTTCCTTGTCTTCAACTTGCTGATGTACATGGCATGGGGCGTCTTCCAGCTGATCTTCAACCTCTACTGCAAAGAACTCCACCTGCTCGAGGACGACATGGGCGCGTTCAGCGCGGCGCAGACGATCGCGATGGCGATCGGCGCGGTCTCGCTCGGGCCGGTGATCGACCGCTGGGGCATCTGGCGCTCGACGGTCGGCGGGCTGCTCGTCTTCCTCGTCACCGGCACTGGACTGGCGCTCTCGAGTCACCGGGTGGTGCTGCTGGTGCTCTCGGCGGTGGCGGGACTCGGCCTCGCGTTCGTCTTCACGACGACGATGCCGTTCGTCATCGCCTGGGCCCGGCCGCACGAGCGACAGCACGTGGCCGCCGTCACCTTCGCGGCGATCGGCATCGCCGGCACGCTCGGCTCGCTGCTCGGCGGCATCCTGCCGAAGGTGCTGAACCGGACGCCGCTGATCGAATACCGGCTGACGCTGCTGGCCGGGATCGTGGTCGCGGCCACGTCGCTGATTCCCCTCTTCATGATGCGGGCGGCCAAGGGGGTGGCCGTCCCGGTCGACCCGAGCGCCCCGCGCGAGGCGGTCGAGGCCTCGGAGCGGCGGCAGGTGCGCCGTGACATGGCGGTCTTCGTCACTGTGGCCGGGCTGATGGCGCTCGGGGTCGGGGCGGTGGTCCCGTTCTACAACGTCTTCCTCGCCTCGCTCGGGGCCGACTCGACGCAGGTCGGCTACGTCTTCGCCCTCGCCGGGCTGGGGGCGGCGACGGTCGGTCTGGCCGCGCCGGCGGTGGCCCGGCGGCTCGGCACCATCTGGGGCTCGTCGGTGATCCGGGCGGCCGGGGTGCCGCTCTTCGCGCTGTTGATCGCGCTGCCGACGCTGCCGGTGGCGGTGCTGGCCTACGTGGGGCGGACGACGACGATCAGCATGGCGTGGCCGATCGACTCCACCTTCATCAGCGAGGTGCTGCCGCCCAAGGCCCGCTCGGCGGTCTTCGGCTACCGCTCGGCGGCGTGGAACGTCGGCTGGGCGGTGGCCAGTCTCGTCGGCGGCTTCGTCATCGTCGGCTACGGCTACGAGGTCACCTTCGCAGCGCTGGTGGTGTTCATGTTGCTCGCGATCATCCTCTTCACTGTCTACTTCGGGCGGCATCCGCGGGTTGTCGCCGGTGAGTTGCCGAACGCGCTGCCGCTCAAGGCACGGCGCTCGCTTCCGGTCACCATCGGGGCGGACCCGGAAGCGGACCTCGCCGCCGCCGGCGCGGCGGAGCAGGTCGTGTGACGTTGCACCGGGCGACCGCCCTGACCCGGCGCGCGCTGCTCGCGGCGTCGTCGGCGGCGACGCTGGCGGGCGGTCTCGGTCCGCTCGCTGCCCGCGCGGCGCAGGGGACGACGGCCCGGCCGCCGGAGGACACCACGCTGCTCGCGGCCAGCCTGTTCATGCTGCCGGTCGGCGGCACGGTCCTGACGGCCGACGAGGACGCGTGGCTGCGCAGCTGGCAGCCGGGCGGGATCGTGCTGACCGGGGCGAACATCGGCACGCCGGACGAGGTGCGGACGCTGATTGCGGCGATCCACGCCACCAACCCGGATCGGCCGCCGCTGGTCGCGCTCGACCAGGAGGGGGGCGAGGTCACGCGGCTGGCGGGCGACCCCTGTCCGAGTGCGCCGGAACTCGGGGCCCTGCCGGACGACGAGATCGCGCGCCTCTCCGGCGAGCGCGCCGCGTTCCTCATGCAGTACGGGGTGGACGTCAACTTCGCGCCGGTTGCCGACGTCGGCTGGACGCCGGACGGGGCGGTCACCGGCCGCACCTTCGGCAGCGACCCGGCGCTGGTGGCCGAAAAGGTCGCCGCCTACGTCCGCGGCGCGGTCGGCAGCCCGGTCCTCTCAACCGCGAAGCACTTCCCGGGGCTGGGACGGACGGTCGTCGACTCGCACGACGCGCTGCCGACGCTCGACATCGACTTGGCGGAATGGGAGGCCACCGACGCGCAGCCGTTCAAGGCGGCGGTCAAGGCCGGCGTGCCGCTGGTGATGGTCGGGCACGTCGTCCTGCCCGCCTTCGGCACGATGCCCGCCTCGATCAGTCGCGAGGCAGTGCGGACGCTGCGCGAGGGCCTCGCCTTCGCCGGCGGGATCATCACCGACGACCTCGGGATGGGCGCGCTGACGACCACGACGGAGCCGCTGGCGGTGCTCGATCGCGCGGTCGACGCCGGCAACGACATGCTCCTCTACGTCGCGCCGCCGTTGCCGCCTGAAGAGATGATCCGCCGGTGCGGCGAGCGGATCGCGGCGGGCGAGATCGGGCGGGCCAGACTGGAGGCGTCGTTCGCGCGGATGCGCGGGCAGGCGTCGCCCCCCGCGTCGCCGGTGTCGGCGGCGGCGATCGCGCCCGCCGGCGCCTGAGCCGTCAGGCGGTGCCGGCGATGCCGAGCCGATCCGCCTCGGCGCGCAGGGCGACGATCACCTCGCCGATCAGTTCCTCCAGCGGGATGCCGAGTCGTTCGGCCCCGTTGACGATGTCGGCGCGGTTGACCTTCGCCGCGAACGCCTTGTCCTTCATCTTCTTCCTGACCGACGAGACCTCGACCGCGCCGATGCTCTTGTCGGGGCGGACGAGGGCGACCGCCACCGCGAACCCCGACAGCTCGTCGACGGCGACCAGCGTCTTCTCCATCTCGCTGACCGGCTCGACGCCGCTGTAGTCGGCGTGGCTGAGGATCGCCCGCAGCACCGACTCGTCCCAGCCGTGCTCGCGCAGCCAGGCGACCGCGACGAAGGGGTGGCCGTCCGGGGCGAGCTCGAGGTTCGGGTGCTTCTCGTAGTCCATGTCGTGCAGCAGGCCGACCGCGCCCCAGAGGTCCTCGTCGGCGCCGGCACGGCGGGCGAAGTGGCGCATGCAGGCCGAGACCGCCTCGCAGTGCTTGCGCAGACTCTCGGACGTGACCCACTCCTGCATGATGGCGCGGGCCTGGTCGGTCTGGGTGGTGGGGACGGTCTCGGTCACGATCGGGTTCCTCCTCGTCGCGGTTGGCCAGCCTAGGATACCGTGGCCCAACTGTCGCGGCGCGATTGACCCCTTCGCGGGCCGGTGGTAGGCTTCGGCCACTAGTCAAACGTTGACTAGGCAACCCCTCATCGGCCGCCACGCCTTGCCGTCCCGACGGGCAGCGCCGCTCGGAGGTCCTCATGGGAGTCCCGGTCACCCAACCGATCCGCCTGATGCCCCCGCCGACACCGGGCGCGGCGCAGCGCGGCGCGTTCGACGCCTTCGGCCGGCAGATGACCTACCTCCGCATCTCGCTGACCGACCGCTGCAACTTCCGGTGCGTCTACTGCATGCCGGCGGTCGGGATGAAGTTCCAGCCGCGCGAGGAGCACCTGACCGACGACGAGCTGCTGCGGCTGCTCGGGATCTTCGCCAAGGTGGGCTTCACCAAGTTCCGGCTGACCGGCGGCGAGCCGACGATCCGGCCGCACTTGGTCGAGCTGGTCCGCCGGATGAAGGCGCTGCCGGGGATCGAGGAGATCTCGATGACGACCAACGCCCTCTTGCTGGGGCGGATGGCCGACGACCTCGCCGAGGCGGGGCTCTCCCGCGTCAACGTCAGCATCGACACGCTCGACCCGGTCCGTTTCAAGCTGATGACCCGCGGCGGCCGGTTCGACCTCGTCTGGCAGGGGATCGAGGCGGCGGACCGGGCGGGGATGCGCCCGATCAAGCTCAACTCGGTGGTGCTGCGCGGCCAGAACGACCACGAGGTGGTCGACCTCGCGACGCTGACGCTCGAGCACGACTGGCAGGTCCGGTTCCTCGAGATCATGCCGATGGAAGGGGTTGGCGACGTCGCCGACGAGCGCCTGGTGACGAGCGAGGAGACGCAGGCCCGGCTGGAGGAGCGCTTCGGCCCGCTGGAGCCGGTGGAGACCGGCCCGGCCGACCCGGCCCGGCTCTGGCGGATTCCGGGCGCGGCCGGCACGGTCGGCTTCATCTCGCCGGTCTCGGCCCCGTTCTGCGCGGCGTGCAACCGGGTTCGCCTGATGGCCGACGGCCAGCTCCGGCTCTGCCTGCTCCGCCCGGACGAGGCCGACTTCCGCGACATGATGCGGGCCGGCGCGGACGACCAGTCGCTGGAGCGCCACCTGCGGGCCGCGATCTGGCGCAAGCCGTGGGGCCACGGGCTGGCCGAGGGCGAGCGAAACACCGTGCGGGGTATGTCGCAGATCGGCGGCTAGCCGGGTTCGCACGGCCGAGACGGAACTCCGGGGCCGGGGCGCGGTTGTCGTCCCGGCCCTGTGCGTTCGGCGGGCTTGGGCTGTGGCCCGCGCGACGGTGTCGGTGAGGTGTTGCTGCGGCTGCCATTGCCGCCATCGGGGCGGGCCGCGGCGACGATCAAGAAGGGCGGCAGGGTCTGAACCTGCCGCCCGTTGCGTTCCTCGTCGAAGGTGTGGCGTTTCCGCCTACGGCGTCGGCCCGATCTGGAAGCGGGCCGCGTCGTCGGCCGAGAGGCCGCCGGTGATCGGGAGGCTGCCGGTGCCGACCGAACTGTCGGTGCCGGTCGACGTGCCGTTGTCGATCACGAGGTAGACGTTGACCGCCACCGTCTCCGCGGGCCGGACCGAGAGCGGCTTGGTCGGGTCGAGCGGGGCGACGCTGCCGTCGATGCTCGAGGCGACGAAGAGGGCCGGCTGGGAGACGTTCTCGGGGAGCGTGCCGTCGAGGCGGTAGGCACCGGCCGGCAGGTTGGCGAACTCCACCTTGCCGGAGGTGTCGCCGCTGTCGCCGGTGACCGCCGCCACCGACGTGTCGTGGATCGTGCCGATGCCGCTCAGGCTGAGCGGGATGCCGCCGGCGAGGGCGTTGCACTCGCTGGCCCAGGTTGAGGCGTTGCCGCCGCCGTTGGTGCCGGGTGGGCAGCCGTAGACGTTGACCTCGACGTTGCCGGTCGTGCCGCGCAGTTCGGGGATCAGCGCGACCCGGGCCTCGATCCCGAAGGCGTCGACGTTCGGGTCGTTCGGCAGCGAGGTGTCGATCCGCTGCCCTTGGTAGCGGTTGGAGGAGATCACCGACCCGGGGCCGGGGATGACGACTTGGTAGTCGCCGGCGCTGAGGGCCGAGAAGTCGGCGGCGTTCTGCCCGGCGTTGAGGCAGCGGGACTGCATCGGCGGTTGCGACAGGTCGGTCGCGTTGCCGGGGTAGAGGGCGACGCAGAGTTGCTCGTCGCTGGCGATGCCGCCGTCCGGGAACGAGATGGTCACGCCGAGGGAGCGCGTGCCGCCGTTCACCCGCTGCGCACCGGCACTGGCCGGGGCGAGGAACAGGCACAGGGACGCGAAAGCGGCCAGCACGGCAAGCAGGGGGAGCCGTCGGGCCGGATTGGTGCCGCCGCGGGGTGGGCGCTTGAGGTGGTCGGTCACCGACGCGCGCATGGTCGCTCCGGCGTGCAGCAAGTCCACGGGTCGAAGTATAGCCGAGAATGCGGTCCCGGGGAATTCCCCCGGAGCGCAAAAGTCCCGTCCGAACACCGTGCGGGGGGCGGGCTTGCCTGTTCCAACGCGGCACAGGCGGCATCGGTTTCGCGGCCGCGCCATGGCGTCGTCGGCGATCGAGCGTGGAGAGTCAGGCGTGAACGGACAGGGTGGCCGGATTCGGCTGATGCTGGCTTCCGGCGGGGTGCCGGAGGCCGTGGTCGACGCGTTGCGGGCCGCGCTGCCGACGGCCGAGGTGCGCCCGGCCGACGACCCGATCCCGCTGGCGGACTTGGCGGAGGCCGACGCGATCGTCGCCTGGAGTCTGTCGCCGGAGCAGTTGGCCGCCGCGCCCCGGCTCCAATGGATGCAGGCGCGGACCGCGGGGGTCGAGCATCTGCCGCTGGCGGAGATGGCGGCGCGCGGCGTCCGGCTGACGAGCTTCAGCGGGGTCAGCGCGCCGAACATCGCCGAGCACGTGCTGGCGATGATGCTGGCGCTCGGCCGCCGGATCCCGACCCTCGTCCGGGCCCAGGAGCGACGCGAATGGCGCGACATCGCGACCCACCGCGAGGTGTTCGAGCTCGGCGGCGAGCGTCTGCTGCTGGTCGGCACCGGGGCGATCGGACGGGAGGTGGCCCGGCGGGCGACCGCGTTCGGCATGGAGGTGACGGGCGTCCGGCGGCTCGAGGGGCCGAAGCCGGAGTGGCTCGACGCGGTCTTCACGGTGGAGCGGCTCGACGAGGCGTTGGCGACCGCCGACCACGTGGTCAACAGCCTGCCGAACACGCGCGCGACGCGCGGGCTGTTCGACGCCGGCCGGTTCGCGGCGATGAAGCCGGGCGCGTACTTCCACAACGTCGGGCGAGGATCGACGGTCGACACCGCGGCCCTGGTCGAGGCGCTCGCGTCCGGCCACCTCGCCGGAGCCGGGCTCGACGTGGTCGACCCGGAGCCGCTGCCCGCCGACTCGCCGTTGTGGGGGATGGAGAACGTCCTGCTCACCTCCCACACCTCCGGCGCGACGCCGCGCTCGTGGGAGCGCGGCGGCCCGATCGTGCTGCGCAACGCCCGCGCCTTCGACCGTGGCGAGGCACTGGTCAACGAGGTCGACTTGGGCGCGGAGTACTGACCCGATCCGGGTGCCGGGGTCGACAGGGTGATTGACTTGCGACGCCGTTCCCCCTATACGTGTACGTACACCTTGGCCGGGTGAGGCACGGTCGTTTCCGCGGGGGGAGCGCGAGCGACCGACCTGCAAGGCCGCGAGGGGGGTGGGGAGGGGTCAGATGCGTGACTACGCCGTCGCCACGGTGTCGCAGCACGCGGGCCAGCGTCTTGCCCAACGCAATCTGGACGACGTCGACGTCGCCTACGTCTTCGCCCACGGTCGGCTGTACCACACCGGCCGGGCGGTGTTCATCCATCTCGGCCTGCGCGACATCCCGGCCGAGGACCGCCGGGACGACCGTTGCCGACGGCTCGAGGGGACGGTGCTCGTGCTCGACCCGTCGACCGGGCGGCACCTGACGACCGCCTACCGGAACCGGCGGTCGGGCAGCCGCGACATCAAGCGCAAGCCGAAGCGGCGGTTCTTGGACGACGCCGAGGGACCGTCCCGCCGCTGGTCAGTCGAGGCGGGCGCCCGGAGCGAATGAGCAGGCGTGGAGGAGCCCTTCGCGCTCGTCCATGCCGTGCTGCCGGTAGTAGCCGGCGCGCAGCGCGGCCTCCAGCGGCGTGACCCGGTCGCGGCGGACGAGAACGAGGATGCTGCCGCCCTCGCCGCCGCCCATCATCCGCGCGCCGAGCACGCCGTCGCTTGCCAGCGCCTCGGCGACCAAGGCCTCCACTCGCGGGTGGCTGATCGCGTAGTCGGTGGCCGAGGAGCGGCCGGAGGCGGTCATCAGCCGGCCGAAGGCGGGCCAGTTCCCCTCGCGCAGCGCGACGACGCCCTCGCGGACGCGGGCGGTCTCGGTCACTTGGTGCCGGACGCGTGAGAGGAGCGGCTCGGGCAGCGCGGCGAGCCGGGCGAGGTCGTCCGCGGAGAGCGCGGCGAGGTGGGGCACGGGTCGGCCGAGGATGACGGCGGCCTGCTCCCGGGCGGCGGCGGACTCGCGGACGCGGACGGGGTACGACGACGCGCCGAGCGAATGCTCCACCCCGGAGTCGGCGACGACGAAGACGTGGTCGCCGAGGTCGGGGGCGAGCGGCGTGACCGCGAGGGTCGCGCCGTCGTAGAGGATGACGCCGCCGGAGACCGACGCCGACTGGTCCATCGTGCCGCAGGGGGTGCCGGCGCGGTGCTCGGCTTCCTGGGCGAGGAGGACGAGGTCGGCGAACGGGGGGCGCTCCTCGACGAGGGCGAGGGCCAGCCCGACGCAGAGCGCCGCCGACGAGCTGAGCCCGAAGCCGATCGGCACGTCGCCGGCGATCGCCAGCCGGGTCCCGCCGCGGACGGTCGTGCCGGCGCGCTGTCCCGCCGCGGCGACGAGGCCCCGCACGTAGTCGAAGGTGCGCGGGGGCGAAGCGGGGTTGCGCCAGTCGCCGATGGCGAGCGGGACCGTGCCGACGCCGAGTTCCGGGGCGTCGGCGGCGACCGCGGCGACCGTGCCCGGCTCGCCGCCGGTGTCGGCGGCGACGACCACCGCCCGGTCGATCGCGGCGCAGAGGACCGGGCCGCCGTTGTAGTCGACGTGGTTGCCGATCAGCTCGATCCGGCCGGGCGCGACCGCGACCCGGGTCGGGGCCCAGCCGTCGCCGAAGGCGGCGCGGCCGGCTCGCGCGGCGCGGTCCCGGGCGGCGGCGTGGTCGGCGGTGGCGCTCACCGGCGCATCTGGATCACTTTGAACGCCTCCCCGAGTTCGAACTCCTGCCCCTCGGCGAGTTCCTTTGCCCGGTCGCGCATCCGCGTCTCGAGGTCGTCGGAGGTGCCGACCTGTGTCACGTGGGCGCGCAGGGCGTGCATCTTCCGGTCGAAGACGTCGGTGATGTCGACGACCTTGTCCGGCTGCTCCGGCCCGAAGTACCAGACCTCGGCCGTCTTGTGCGGCTGCAGACCGGCGGCGAGGTGCTCCGGGAAGTAGAGCGGGTCGCGGGCGGTCGGGTAGACCGCGTCGGTGGTGGCGAGGCCGACCGCGCGGTGGTCCGGGTGGAGCGCGTAGGGGCGGAACGGGTCGTGGGTGATGATCACGTCCGGCTTGTGGGTGCGGATCATGCGGACGATCTTCTCGCGCAGGTCGAGGTCGGGCATCAGGCCGCCGTCAGGGCAGTGCAGGAAGACGACCTCGGCCATTCCCTCGCGCTTGGCGGCCTCCAGCATTTCCGCCTCGCGGGTGGCGGCGAGGTCGGCGGGGGCGACGGTCGCGTCCGGGCTCCCCTTGTCGCCGGAAGTGACTTGGATGAGGACGACCCGCTTGCCCGCCTCGGCGAGCCGGATGACGGTGCCGCCGGAGGAGAACTCGCTGTCGTCGGGGTGGGCGACGACGAGCATGTAGGTCTGGAACTCGTCGTTGAACTGGTTCGCGGTCATGCTGGGTCCTCTGACGTTCTGGTGGTCACGCGGTCGGCGGGCACGGCTGCCGTCGACGTTCGGCTCGGTCAGCCGTCGAGCATGGCCTGCAACCGGCCGACCAGCTCGGCCCGGGGCAGGGTCGCCTGCACGCCGTCGCGCAGGTCCTTGACCGAGACGTTGCCGGCGGCAAGCTCGGACGCGCCGACGATCACCGCCAGCGGGATGCCGCGACGGTCGGCCTGCTTCAGCTGGTCGCCGATCCCCCGGTTCGGCTGCAGGCCGAGGTCGACCCGCAGGCCGCCCTGCCGCAGCTCGGTCGCCAGCCGGGCGGCGTCGCCGACCGTGTCGGGGAAGGCGAGGACGGTGACTTGGGCGACGCTGCGCGGCGTCGGCAGCAGGTGGTGCTCCTGCACGACCTCGATGATCCGCTCGAGGCCGAGCGACATCCCGGTCGCCGGCACCTCGCGCCCGAGGAACGCGCCGACGAGGCCGTCGTAGCGGCCCGCGCCGCCGACCGAGCCGATCCTCGGCTCGAGCACGGTCGCCTCGAAGACGGGGCCGGTGTAGTAGTCGAGGCCGCGGGCGAGCGTCAGGTCGAGCAGGGCGGTCTCCGCCGTGACGCCGAAACTGGGCAGCAGGGTGAAGAGCTCGCGCAGGTCGGCGATGCCGCTCTCGGCGGGCGGCAGGTCGCCGAGGCGGGCCTGCAGTTCGTCCAGCAGCTCGAACGGATCGCCGGTGAGGGCCAGCACGTCGAGCAGGCGGCGGCCCGCCGCGGGCTCGATGCCGTGCTCGGTCATCTCGGCGAGGACGCCGTCCGGGCCGATCTTGGCCAGCTTGTCGGCCGAGCGGTAGACCGTGCCCGCCCGCTCGTCGGGGACGCCCGCGGCGCGGGCGAGGCTCGCCAGCAGCCGGCGGTGGCTGATGTTGATCGTGAAGCCGGGCAGGCCGACGGCCCGCAGCGCCTCGGCCATGATCGCCACGACCTCGGCGTCGGCGATCATCGACGCGGTGCCGGCGATGTCGGCGTCGCACTGCCAGAACTCGCGGGTGCGGCCGCGCTGCGGGTTCTCGGCCCGCCAGACCGGGGCGATGTGGTAGCGCTTGAAGGGGAGGGTGAGGTCGTTGCCGTGCTGGGCGACGACGCGGGCCAGCGGCACCGTCAGGTCGTAGCGGAGGCCGACCTCTCGCCCGCCGTGGTCGGTGAACTGGTACATCAGCTTCTCGTTCTCGCCGGCCTTGCCGGTGAGGACGTCGAGGTACTCCAGCGCGGGGGTGTCGATCGGCTCGAAGCCGTGGCGCTCGAAGATGCCGCGGAAGATGCCGACGATCTGCTGTCGGAGGATCATCTGCTGCGGCAGCTGGTCGCGGAACCCCTTCAGCACCCGCGCCTTGCGCTCGCCACCCGAAGCCACCTGCGTGTCTGTCCTTCCCTGCGGTCGCCCCTCGCGCCGGTGCCCGCGCCGACGGTGCCGATGCTACGCGAGGCGCGACGGGCGCACAAGCAATCCGTCGGCTGCCGGGGAGGCCTACTTGCCGATCTCGTGGACGAGATGGCCGAGTTCCGGCAGGACGAGCTGGGTCATCGCCAGCCGGACCGCGTTGGACGACCCCGGCATCGTCACCACCAGACGGCCGCGACAGGTGCCGGCGACGGCCCGGGAGAGCATCGCGGCCGGCCCGATCTCCGCGTACGAGAGCATCCGGAAGAGTTCGCCGAAGCCGTCGATCCGCTTCTCGAGCAAGCCGGCGACCACGTCGTAGGTGGTGTCGCGGTGGGCGATGCCGGTGCCGCCGTTGGTGAGGATGACCTGCACCGCCGGGTCGTCGGCCCAGGCGAGGACGACGGGGCCGATCTCGGCCGGCTCGTCGCGGACGATCCGGTAGGCGACGACCCGGTGCCCCGCGGCCTCGAGCAACTGGCGGATCGCGCCGCCGCTGGTGTCCGTCTCCTCCGTCCGCGTGTCGCTGACGGTCAGCACGGCGCAGCCGACCGCGGTCGGGCTCGCGGCGCGATGCTCGTTGACGCTGGCGGAAGGGGTGGCCATCGGCGCGCGGCCCTCGGCAACGACGGCGAGCGCCCGGCGGCGCGGGCGCAACCCGCGCCGCCGATCGCCCGACTCAGTCGACTGCCGGGTCGACTACTTGCCGTACTCGGCGAGCATGATGGTGACGATGGTGTCGGCCCCGTCCGGGTGGAACCAGGCGACGCCGGAGTCACCGGAGTTGTTCTGCTCCTTGAGGCCGATGAAGAGGTCGCCGTCCTTGGTCGGGGTGCCGGCGATGTCGCCGCAGGCGATGTAGAAGGTGATCTCCTCGGCCGACTTGTGAATCTGGATCGCGTGGCCGCCGGAGATGATCTCGGCGAGCGGCATGTTGACCCGGGTGCTGGCGACGCGGACAGGGATGCCCGCGGCCGTCATCGCGCTCGCCATCGGCGTCGCCATCGCCTCGCCGGAAGCCGGGGCCGCCGAGGGCTCGACGAGGTCGGTCAGCGGGAAGACGACGTCGCCGAGGTTGTCGCAGCTGCCGTTGTGGAGGTGGTTCGGCATGCCGACGGCGGACATTTCCATCCCGGCCATGCTGCCGGCGGGGGTGGCGTCCTGGGCCCCCACCAGCGCGGCGGGGGCGACGGCGGTGGTGAGTGCGGTGAGCGCGAGCGAGGCCGTCAGCACGAGCATCCGGCGTCGAACCCCGACCATGTCGAACCTCCCATGTTCAGCGGAGCCGGCCCACGGACCACCCGTCGCCGGCGGTGACGACTGCCCGGTGCCGCCCCGGGGCGGCACCGGCCGCGCACAACCTCGCGACCGGCAGCCCGGCGCGGTGCCGCACTCGGTCATTATCCCGCAACGATCGCGTTGACAATGTGACTCACGCGTCGCACGGCGCCGGCCCGGTCGAGGGTGATCGCGACGAGGTCGACGCGCCAGATCGCGTCGGCGAACGCAGGATGGGCGGCGACGAACGCCTCGCCGGTGGCGAGCAGACGGCGGCCCTTGGCGGCGGAGACCGCGTCCTCGGCCCGGCCGCTCGCCTCGCCGCGCCGGGTCTTGACCTCGACGAAGACGAGTTCCGGCCCGTCGGTCATCACGAGGTCGACCTCCCCGGAGGGAGCGCGCCAGTTCGAGGCGACGTGCCGCCAGCCGAGCGCTTCCAGGTGGCGGCGGGCGTGGGCCTCGCCGCTCGCGCCGAGCCGCTGCCCGGGGCCGGGGGCGCGGGACGGCTCGGGCATCAGACCGGGAGGAGGGCGGCGACCGGGGCGAATCCGCGCCGGTGGTGCTGGCAGGGACCGTGGGCGGCGAGCCGCTGCAGGTGGAGCGGGGAGCCGTACCCCTTGTGCAGGGCGAAGGCGTAGCGCGGGTCGGCCTCGTGCAGGGCGACCATCATCCGGTCGCGGGCGACCTTGGCGACGATCGAGGCGGCGGCGATCGAGAGGCTGATCGCGTCGCCGTCGACCAACCCGACCTGCGGCAGGCCGGCGTCGAGGACACACGCGTCGAGCAGCAGGGCGTCCGGCTCGGCGGGGAGGGCGAGCACGGCCCGCTCCATCGCCAGCCGGTTGGCGGGGCCGAGCCCGATCTCGTCGATCTCCCACACCTCGACCACGCCGACCGCGACGCCCAGCGCGCGGCCGGTGATCGGCCCGACCAGCCGCTCGCGCTGCTCGGGGGTCAGCTGCTTGGAGTCGCGGACGTCGCGCAGGGCGCGGGCGAGGCCGCCGCGGGCCGCCCCGGCGCAGACCGGGAGGACGACCGCGGCGGCGACCAGCGGGCCGGCCAGCGGGCCGCGCCCGACCTCGTCGACGCCGGCGACGCGCGGCAGGCCGGCCTCCCAGAGGACGGCCTCGTGCCGGAGGTGCGGTCGCGCGTCGGCGCGCGTCGGCGTCGGTCCCATGCCGCGACGATAGCACGGGCGACGGGACGCGCCGACCCGCCCCGGGACCAACGGCGACGCCCGGCCGGAGACGGCCGGGCGCGTCGCGAGTTGCTCGTTGGGAGGATCTGGACTAGGTCCGGCGCTCCTTGATGCGGGCCGCCCGGCCGGTCAGGCCGCGCAGGTAGTAGAGCTTGGCGCGGCGGACCCGGCCGCGGCGCGTCACCTCGATCTTGTCGATCCGGGGCGAGTGGAGGAGGAACGTCCGCTCGACGCCGATGCCGTGGGAGGCGATCCGGCGGACGGTGAAGTTCTCGTTGATGCCGCCGGCCCGGCGGCGGATGACGACGCCCTCGAAGACCTGGATGCGCTCCCGGGTGCCTTCGACGACCTTGGCGTGCACCCGAACGGTGTCGCCCGGTCCGAACTCGGGGACCTCCCCCTTGAACTGCTCCGACTCGACGGAGCGGATCAACTGGGCAACCATCGTGTTCCCGCCCTTCCGGTCCTCGTCACGGCCTCGCGCCGTCGCAGCCCTCCGGCGAGAACGGCCTCCCGACCGCGTCGCCGCCCGCGCGAGGCAAGTGCCTGCGATGCAGCATGAAGCGCCCGGCTCGGGGCGCAGCGGGCATCTTAGCACGTGCGCGCCATGCTGCACAGCGGGCCGGCGCGGCTTCGCGTGCGATTCCCAGCGGTCAGCGTCGGCGGCGACGCCCGGGGGACGAGACTACGCCGGCGTTGCCGTCCACGCGGAGAGCGAGGCGGTCAGGAGGTCGCGGGCCGACTCGAGGGAGCGCTGGCCGCGCGGCCCCGCGCCGGGGTTGAGACTGGTCAGGCAGAGCGTGGCGACCTTGCCCGTGCCGAGGGCGGCGGCGACGGCCCGCGCCGCGCCGGAGACCGACGGGCCGCCGGCGGAGGGGGTGGAGGCACTGGGCACGTAGCGCGGGTCGAGCAGGTCGAGGTCGAGGTGGACACAGAGCGCGTCGCAGCGTTCGGCGAGCCGGCCGGCGGCTTCGGCGAACGGGCCGTCGGCGGCGAGGTCCTCGGTCGAGAGGATGCGGGCGGCGGTCGAGCGGAGCAGGTCGGCCTCGCGCTCGTCCAGCTCGCGGATGCCGGCCAGCAGCATCCGGTCGGTCGGGATCGGGGCGACGAGGCCGGCGGCCTCCCGCCAGAGGGGGCCGGCCAGGCCGGCGAGGATGGCGACCGGCATGCCGGCGAGGATGCCGCTGAAGGAGGTTTCCGGCGTGTTGAAGTCGCCGTGGGCGTCGAACCAGACGAGGCCGATCCGGGACGCCGCGCTGTGCGCCAGCTGGACGCCGGAGACGACGCCGATGGCGGCGGTGTCGTCGCCGGCGAGGACGAGGACGGCGTGGCCGCGCCGGCGGGCGGCGGCGACCAGTTCGGCGGTGTGCGCTCCGAGCCGCCCGATGTTGACCGCGGTCCGCCCGGGTTCCCGTTCGTCATCGGGGAGGTTGGCCTCGTGCACCTCGGCGACGGCGATCCCCGATGCCGCCAGTCGCTTGGCGAGGCCGGCCTTGATCAGCGCTCCGGGGCCCGCGCCGAGCCCTTCCTCGCGCTCGTCGTAGCGATAGGGCACCGTCACGATCTCGATGTCCATCCCCCACCTCCGTCGCGGCCCGGCGTGCCACGGGGCGGCGACCGAAGGCGTCGCGTGCCGTCGTGGGCTTGCCGACGCATTCTAGCCGCGCCGCCCGCGCCGCGGATCGGGCCGGGCGCACGAACGTGCCCCGGCCCGTCTCGGCGGTCGGTGCGGGCTCCTCGCGTACAATCGGGCGACCGTGCGGGCGGTTGGGCGCGTCCGCGTGCCGCGCGACCGACCGCCACCGAGCGAGACCTTGGCCGACCCGAACCCGTCCCCACCGCCGCGTGCCAGCGGACCGCCGGACCCCGACGCCGAGACCTTCTACGAGGTGCTCGGGGTGCCGTTCGGCGCGCCCCAGGCAGAGATCGCCAAGGCGTACCGGGCGGCGATGAAGCGGGCCCACCCCGACCAGCAGCGAGAGGAACGGCGCGCCGCCGCCGAGGAGCGGGCCAAGCGCCTGAACCAGGCCTACGCCACGCTCGCCAGCCCCGAGAAGCGTCGTGCCTACGACCAGTCCATCCGCCAGCAGACGATCCAGGACCAGGTGATGCGGCAGTACGTGCCGGGGTCGTTCCACGCGGGCTGGCTGGCCGAGGCCGAGGCCCGCGACGCCAAGCTGCGGCGCGAGCGGACCGCCGCCGAGAAGGCGGAGGCGAGGAAGGCGGACCGGAGCGCGCTGGTCAGCCTGCTGCTCGTCTTCGGCGGCGTCACGGTCGCGCTGATCGTGGCGTTGCTCCTGTTCGGCGTGGTGGAGAGTCTGCTGGCTCGGATGTTCTGACCGGGGCCACGGCAAAGGGCGTTTGGGCAGCGCCGGCGGTTGTCGGGCGCCTGCATCCGGCGTTGTCTCGCCGGCTCCCGGTGATGGCACGCCCCCGTGCCGGGAGGGATCGCGGCCTGGTGCGCCCGCGGAACGGCGCGGGAGAGGGTCGAGGCGCTAGAAGCCGCGCAGTCGATCCGGCGTGACCCGGACCGCGACGGAGTACTCGGCGGTGTACGACTCCGGGGTCATGTCGATGTCGACGATGCCGGTTCGGTACTTGGCGAGGAAGGCGGGGTTGGCGATCGCCGGCGGGGCGGCGGGGTCGACCACGGCGGTGCCGTGCAGGACGACGATGTCGCCCCCGTTGCGGTCGCCGTTGAAGTTGAGGCTGACGCGGGGGTTGGCGGCCAGGTTCCGCAGCTTGGCTTGGTGCGGCTTGCTGTAGAAGAGGAGGGTTCGCCCGTCCCAGACGAACCAGACCGGGAGCGGCTGCGGGACGCCGGCAGGGTCCACGGTGGTCAGCCAGACGACTTGGTCGTACTCGAGGTGGTTGGCGACCCGGGCCTCGAACTTGTCGTTCAGGTTGAGCGAGAACACGCGTCCCCTCCGGTCGGCGCTCCCGAGCCGCCGCCGGCTCGCCGTCGCGGGGATCGTACCAGCGGCGGCCGGCATCGCCACGGAGCGGCGGGAGTCCAAGCGATGCGCGGCGGGAGTCCAGAGGATGCTCGGATCACCTTGCGGCCGCCCAAGGCACCGGCGCGCTCGTCGATCAGATCCCGCGGAACCGAATCTGGAACGACCCGGACCGCGACGGCGTACTGCGCGCTGAATGACTCCGGCGACAGGTGGAAGCCTTCGAAGGCCCGTCCGTACTTGGCGAGGTAGGCGGGATTGGCGATCGCGGGCGGGGCTGATGGGTCGATCGCCGCCGTTCCGTGCAGGACCACGATGTCGTGACCATCGGGGTCACCGTTGAAGTTGAGGCTGACGCAGGGATTGGCGGCGATGTTTCGCAGCTTGGCTTGCTTCGGCTTGCTGTAGACGAGGAGCGTCTGGCCGTCCCAGACGAACCCGACCGGGGCCGGCTGCGGGACGCCCACGGCGTCCACGGTGGTCAGCCAGACGATGTGGTTGTGGGCGAGGTGGTTGGCGACCCGGGCCTCAAACTCGTCGTTCAGGTTGAGAGAGATCACGCTTGTCCCCGGCCGACTCGCTGTCCTGCGGATCATGGCAGCGGCGGTCGGCCCCGCCAGTCTCGGCGGGGCCGACCAGCCGCGCTACGGGGCGGCGGGCGACACCCGGTAGGCCGTGCCGTCGTCGGCCAGGGCGACCACGCGCTCGCCGAGGGCGAACGGCGCGGCGAGCTCCGGGTGGTCGACAAGGAGCGCGAAGTAGGCGTCGCTGGCGAAGGCGACCTCGGTCGCGGTCATGGTTGTCGCGTCGAAGCGAGTGTCGGTCCAGACGCCGTCGGCTAGCAGGAAGGTGCGGTCGCCGACGTAGCGGAGGACTTGGTCGGCCGAGACGGTCTCGCCCGAGTCGGCGACGAAGGTCGCCGAGGCGGGGACCGGGGCGGCTTCCGCCGCCTTCATGCTGCCGGAGGCCTGCGCGAGGTTGACGGCGGCGCTGCCCTCCCCGCTGCGCGCGTCGCCGCCGATGACCGGGGCGGCGGGGTCGCTCGCCACGCGGTCGCGCGCGTCCGCCGAGAGGATGTCCTGCTCGGTGATCAGGTACGAGGTGTACGGGGTGACGATGCCGTAGCGGACGCTGAGGTCGACCAGCGACTTGACGAGTTCCGGGTTCTCGCCGTTGAGCCGGATCTGGTCGAGCAGGTAGCCGATCTTGCGGGTCGCCCAGAGGCGCGGCAGGAACGCCTCGCCGCCGCTGGTCACGAGCGACTGCCCGTCGTAGGCGTAGCGGCGCGGCTCGCCGTTGACCTTGCCGGTGAGGGTGACGGTGACCGGGCCTCCCCCTTCGTAGGTGCCGAGGACGACGAGCTGCGACCCGGCGAAGAGGTCGGGCAGCGGTCGCGGGTAGACGTCGGCGACGGTCGCGCCGTCGATGTTGAGCGCCACGTCGGAGAGGACCGGGGCGCTGATGCTGGCGTAGAAGCCGGAGACGATCTCGTCCAGCGGCTGGCCGGGGCGGACGTAGGTGGTGCGCCCGTGGTGCGCTTCGCTGAGGGCGTCGAGCAGCAGGGTGTTGACGTCGTCGCCGACGCCGAAGGAGAAGAGGCGGACGCTGTCGGGGGCGACGCCGGCGACGTCCTTGCGGATGCGGCCGATGTCGGTCTGGCCCTCGGTCGGCAGGCCGTCGGTGAGGAAGAGGAGCATCGTCGGCCGCTCCGGGTCGGCGGCGGCCATCGCGGTCTGCAGGGCGAGGTCGATGTCGGTGCCGCCCTCGGCGGCGAGGCCGTTCACCCAGTCGATGGCGGCCGGGGCGTCGGACGCGGGCCGCAGGTCGTCGGCGAAGGAGCGCGCCCCGGTGCTGAAGGCGACGACGGAGAAGCGGTCGTCGGGGTTCAGGTGGCCGAGGATGTGGGCGAGGGCGGCCTTGGCCTGCGCCAGCTTCTCCCCTTCCATGCTGCCGGAGGTGTCGAGGACGAGGACGACGTCCTTGGCGATGGTCTGCTCGGGGGCGGCGATCCCCGGCGCGGCGAGCAGCAGGAACGTGCCCTTGCCGGTGACGGGGTCGACGTGGGAGACGAGGTTCGCGCCGACGGCGTCGGGCGAGGTGCCGACCAGCAGTTCGAAGTCGCCGCTCGGGGTGACGTCGCTCGCCTCCCAGCCGACGACGACGCGGTGGTCGTCCCTGCGGTCGACGGCGATGTCGTGGGTCGGCGAGTAGACGGCGCGGATCGGCGCGTCCGAGTTGACCTCGACCCGGATCGACGCCTGCCGCAGCGGCGCGGCGGAGAAGCGCTCGGTGCCGAGCGGGTAGCGGTAGCGGAGCAGGCCGGCCTCGGCCGGGACCACCTGGCTGTAGGCGATCTCGATCCGGCGCTCGCCGCCGGGCGGGATCGGGAAGACGCGGGCCTGCACCGCCCCCTCCCCGACGTACTCGAGCAGGGCCGGGTCGCGCAGGGTGCGGACGATCTCCTCGTAGGCGCGGCGCGCCTCGTCGGCGTCGAGCAGTTTCGCGGTGACCGGCTCGCCGTCGACCCACATCGTGAAGTCGGAGACCGCCGCCCCCTTCGGCACGGGGAAGACGTAGGTGCCCTCCGCCGGGCGGGTGCCGGGGTTGCGGAAGGTCTGGTCGACGGTGGTGGTGGCGACTTGGTCGCGGACGACGACGTCGACCTTGTGCGAGACGACCTCGAGCTGGTCGCCGATCAGGAACGGCTCCGGGCAGGCGGGGTCGCAGCCGGGCGGGTCGACCACCACGAAGCCGTCGGCGCGGGCCAGACCCGGCCCCGCCAGCGACAGCGCGAAGGCGAGCAGCAAGGCGACGAGCGGCACGCGGCAGAGCGGGGGACGGGGGCGGTCAGGGTGCATGGCGGCCTCCTCCGGCATCGACCAGCCGCCGCGAGCCGGGCGGGCTGGGGGGTGTTTCCGGTGGAGACGCGCGCGTCGCGGGCTTGGTTCCGCAGTTGGCGGCCGGGCCGCCGCTAGGTCAGGTTCGCGCCGCCGGTGACGTCGATCGCCGCGCCGGTGACGAACGCCGCGCCCGGCGAGCAGAGCCAGAGGACGACCTTGGCGACGTCCTCCGGCTGCTCGAGGCGGCCGAGCGGGGTGAGCCGCACGTAGTCCGCGGCCACGGCCTCCGCGCTCATGCCGCGCAGTTCGCCCTCCCAGCCGAGCTCGCGCTCCTGCATCGAGGTGGCGACGTAGCCGGGGCAGACGCAGTTGACCCGGATGCCGTGCGGCCCGAGCTCGACCGCGGCCGACTTGGTGAAGCCGACGCAGGCCCACTTCGAGGCGGCGTAGTGGGTGAGGAGGGGGGCCGGGCGCTTGCCGGCCATCGAGGCAGTGTTGACGATACAGCCCCGTTGGCGGGCGATCATCCCCGGCAGCACCGCCTGGGTGACGAGGAAGACGCCCTTGGCGTTGACGTCGAAGTTGAAGTCCCACTCTCGCTCGGAGAGGTCCTGCAGCCGGTTCATGGTCGAGACGCCGGCGTTGTTGCAGAGGATGTCGATCGGGCCGAGCGCGGCCTCGGCCCGGGCCACCGCGTCGCGGGCGCTGGCGGCGCTGGTCACGTCGAGCCGGCCGGCGACCGCGCCCGGGATCGCGGAGGCGGTCGCCTCGGCGAGCTCGGGGTCGATGTCGGTGGCGGCGACGCGGGCTCCCGCCCCGGCGAGCGCGACGGCGATCGCCTTGCCGATGCCGCTGCCCGCCCCGGTGACGAGGGCGACCTTGCCCGTGAGTTCGCCGCGTTCTGCCATCGCGCGCTCCTGACCTGCCGCACGGCCGAGGGGGCCGTCGGCGCGGCATGATATGCGGGATCGGCACGCCCCGCGCCGCGTCCCCCGCGCCGATTGACAAGGCTCCGGGCCGATTCTAGGCTAGGCGCGGCCCCGCCTCCGTGCGCGCGGCCGTGCCGCCGCCGGGAGCAGAAGTTGAGCGCGATCCCCGCCGACACCAGACCGGGCCGGCCCGGGCCGCGCCGGCCGTTCGACGCCGGGATGGCGCTGACCCACCTCGTGCTCGTGCTGGCCTGCCTCGCGATCCTGCTGCCGGTGCTCTGGACGGTCCGCACCTCGCTGGTGACGCGGGGGATGGCCTACGACCCGGGGACGGTCGTCTTCCGGCCGACGCTGGAGAACTACGCCAAGATCTTCGGGCCGGACAAGTTCCAGAAGTACTTCTGGAACAGCCTCTGGATCGCCTTCGCCTCGGCCGGCTTCAGCCTGCTGGTCGGCTCGCTGGCGGCCTACTCGATCGCCCGCTTCCGGACCGGCGGCCAGGCGTTCAGCCTCTCGGTGCTGGCGACCCAAATGCTGCCGCCGGTGGCGCTGGTGATCCCCTTCTACCTGATCGCGCAGCGGTTCGACCTGATCGACCACGGCTGGGCGCTGGCGGCGGTCTACCTCTCGTTCAACCTGCCGTACGTGGTCTGGATCCTGATCGGCTTCTTCCAGGGCATCCCGCGGGAGCTGGAGGAGGCGGCGATGGTCGACGGCGCGGGGCGGCTGGCCGCCTTCCGCCAGATCGTGCTGCCGCTGTCGCTGCCGGGCCTGCTGGCGGCGGGGGTCTTCGCCTTCGTGCTGTCGTGGAACGAGTTCCTGTTTGCGCTGGTGCTGACCGGGCGCAACTCGAAGACGCTGCCGGTGGCGCTGGCCGGGCTGATGTCCTCCCAAGGCAACCAGATCGGCGCGATCTGCGCGGCAACCGTGGCGATGATGACCCCGATCGTCGCCCTGACGTGGGTGATCCAGCGCTTCCTGGTTCGCGGCCTCACCTTCGGGGCGGTCAAGTGACGCCGGCGGACGGGCCGGCACGGCACGGAGAGGAGACGACGATGACGACGCGATCGGCACTGACCCGGACGGCGCTCGACCGGCGGACGCTGCTGCACGGGGCGGCGGGGGCGGGCCTCGCGCTCGGCATCGGCCGGCTCGGAGGCGCGGCGGCGCAGGAGATCACCTTCTCGAAGGACTACGCCGGCACCACGCTGAACATGCTGATGGAGGACCTCGCCGAGACGACGATCATCGAGGACCTGCTGCCCGACTTCAAGGACAAGACCGGCATCGACGTCGCGTTCGAGAAGGTCAACTACAGCGTCATGCACGAGAAACTGGTGCCGCAGCTCGCCGCCGGCGCGGGCAACGGCTCCTACGACGTGCTGGAGGTCGACTTCTACTGGGTCTACGAGTTCGCCCGCTCCAACTGGGTGGAGGACCTCGGCAAGCGGATCGAGGCCTCCAACGGGCAGGTCGACCTCAAGCGCTACATCCCGGCCACGCTGAAGATCAACTCCGAGGCGGACGGGAAGACCTTCTACATCCCGATGTACCCCTACCCGATGGGCCTCATCCACCGCACCGACCTGATGCAGGACAAGGCGTTCCTGGACGCCTACCAGCAGGTGGCGGGCAAGGCGATGGCGATGCCCGACTCGGTCGAGTCGTACGTCGAGCTGGCGAAGAACGTCTCCAAGATGGACAAGGGGGTCTACGGCGCGGCGATGCAGGCGGCGCAGGTCGACCCGATCGTGATGGAGTTCTGCAACTTCCTCTACGGGATGGGCGGCGACTACTACGACGAGGGGATGACCAAGCCGATCGTCAACGAGGCGCTCGGGGTGAAGGCGGCGACGGTCTACGCCGACTGCGTCAACAACGCCGCCCAGCCGGGGGCGGCGGGGGCCGACCTGAACGACACGATGGCCACCTACCTGCAGGGCAAGGCGTTCAGCATGGTCAGCTACATGTTCATGCTGAACCAGTTCAACGACGACCCCGCCAGCAAGGTGAAGGGGATGAACGAGATGACGACCATGCCGGGCGGCAAGGGGCTGACCGGCGCGTGGTCGTGGGGCCTGCCGATCTCCTCGCCGAACCCGGACGCCGGCTGGGAGTTCATCAAGTGGGTCGAGTCGCCCGACATCGCGATGAAGCGGGCAATGGCGGGCGGCGTGCCGTCGCAGCTGGCCCCCTACGACAACGCCGACTTCATCGCCAAGTACCCGTGGATGAAGAGCGCCAAGGAGATGATCGCCGCCGGCAAGGGGCTGCCGGCGGTGACGAAGCAGGCCCAGCTGGTCGAGATCATGGGCCGGCACCTAAGCGACGTCGTCTCCGGCGGCGCGACGCCGCAGGACGGCATGAACGCCGCCGCCGAGGAGCTGAAGGGCCTCCTCTAGGCGCGACGACCTCCGGCGCATCGGCCGCGCCGCCGCCCCGCTCCGGGGCGGCGGCCCGGCCCGGGACGGCGAGACCAGCATGGCGAGCAAGCAGACGCTGCCGGGGCCGGGCCCGGCGACGACGGCGGCGACCGCCCCGGCGGCGGGACGCGGCGAGACCGCGTTCCGGTGGGGGATGACGCTGCCGACGATCGCCACCCTCTGCGTCGTCGTCGCCTTCCCGCTCCTCTTCGCGCTCTACGTCTCGCTGCACGACTACGACCTGACCAAGGGCGGGATCGGGCCGTTCCTCGGATTCGGCAACTACGCTTCGACCCTGACGAACGCGCTGTTCGCGACGGCGGCGCGCAACACCGTCGTCTACAGCGTCAGCGTCGTCGTCCTCGAGCTGCTCGTCGCGCTGGGGCTGTCGCTGCTGCTGAACCAGCCGGGATTGCGCTTTCGCAACGTCTACCTCGCGATCCTGCTGATCCCGCTGTTGGTCAGCCCGGTCGCCGTCGGCCTGATCTGGCGGCTGCTGCTCCACCCCGACCTCGGCGCGATCAACTGGATGCTCGGCTTGGTCGGGCTGCCCGGCCAGGAGTGGCTCGGCGGGCAGGCGAGCGCGATGCCGACCGTGGTCGGGGTCGACGTCTGGCACGAGACGTCGCTGATGATCGTGATCATCCTCGCCGGGCTGACTGCCCTGCCGCGCGACCCGGTCGAGGCGGCGATGGTCGACGGCGCGAGCCGATGGCAAGTGCTGCGGACGGTGACGCTGCCGCTGCTGGCACCGGTCATGGTGGTGGCGGCGCTGATCCGGATGATCTCCGCCTTCAAGACCTACGACCTGATCTACATCCTGACCCGCGGCGGCCCCGGCAGCGCGACGGAGACGGTCTCCTACTCGATCTGGAAGGCGGCGTTCACGTCGCTCGAGATGGGGCGGGCCGCCGCGGCCTCGTTCGTCCTGCTGGTCGTCATCCTCGTTCTGACCGCGGTCCTGATCCGCGCCATGCCGAGCGACGGCTGAGACGCGGGCCGACGGCGCAGGGCTCCGCTGTGCTTCCGCGCCAATCGCGGACGGCACAGGCTCCTTGGGGCTGGGGTGGCTGGACTCCCTCACCCCCCAGCCCCCTCTCCCATCGCGGTGGGAGAGGGGGAGAAACGGACCCGGGGGAGGGCCAAGCCCTCCCCCGGACCCCCGGGTTGCCGCGGCGCGGACGCTTCCGCATGGATACCTCCCCCTGTCAGCCCTCGCGAGGGGAGAGGGGGCTGGGAGGTGAGGGCGGTTCCGACGCGCCCGGCCGCGAGGTGCGGGTGCTGCCTCCAACCGAACCAGGGCGTCGGCCCGGCACGCGCCTTGCCCCCGGAGCGGGGGGCCGCGCCGGTTCCCCCGGGACCGTCGGGGTTGCGGGCGCGGCGGGGCCGGGGTCGGCCCCGATGCTACACTCGCTGACCTGAAGGTCGGCGCGGTTGGTGACGGAGCGAGGCATGGCGGAAGACCAGTCGGGCGGGCGGGCGCTGCCGGCGACCGGGCACGAGGACGAGACCCGGGCGGTGCCGCGCGTCGTGCTCAAGCTGGAGCCGACCCAGCACCCGGTCGCGGGCCGCGAGCTGCTCCAGCACGACGCGGGCGACGTGCGGGCCGCGCACCTCGCGATGGAGAAGTCGGGGGCGGAGACGGTCGAGGCCGACCGCGTCTCGATGTCCCGTTCCGGGGCGAAGTCGGTCGCCGCCAAGTCGGTGCAGGCCGACGACTCCGGCATCCTGACGCTGCGGGCGGACACCGCCGCGCTGCTGCAGAGCTCGGCGTTGGCGGTGGTGGCCTCGACGGTGCGGGTCAGTCGCTCGCGGGTCGCGTTCCTCAAGGCCGACCACGCCGAATTCGACCCGGAGACGAAGGTGCTGGTCCACCTCGGGCCGGCGACCGGCGAGGCGCGGCCGGTGATCGGGCCGAGCGGGGCGGCCGCGCTCGGCGCGGCGTTCGCGGCGGTGCTGGTGGCGCTGGGGACGGCGGTTCGCAAGCGTTCTCGGTAGGCGTCGGCCGGCGAGGCCGGCCCGGCGGAGGTCACGATGGGCAGCGGCAGGCGGTTCCTGAAGTTCGCGGCGGGCGGCGTCGTCGGCTTCGTCGGCGGCGTGCTCGGCGCGGTCCTGCTCGCGCCGGAGTCCGGCGGCGACACGCGGCGGAAGATCGAGCGGCGGGTGCAGGAGGCGAAGGTCGCCGGGGTCGAGGCGCAGGCCGCGGCCCAGCAGGAGCTGATCGACAAGTACCGGGCCTCGACCGGGATGTCGACCGCGCTGGAGGACGACGCGGCCCGGGTCCGGATCGAGCGGGCCGAGGCGCTGCGAGCGGTCGGGCTGGGGTTGAACGCGCCGGGCGCGCTGGCCGCCCACGCCGCGCAGGACCGTCCCGCCGGCTGAACCGGACCGGCGAAATCCCGAGGTTGCGGAAAGCGGCGCGCGGCGGGACACTGCCGCGCATCATGCTCGTGAGCGGGCGGGCACCGGCGTCGGGCCGGGCCGCCGAGCGGGTGCCGGGCGCGGTTGGCCCGGCGCGCGCGAGACAGAGAGGAGCGGCGTTCGGTGACGACAGCCACCAGATTCGACATGCGGCACAAGAGCCGGGTCATCCTCGACGGCAACGACCGCGCCGGGGCGCGGGCGATGCTGAAGGGGACGGGGTTCACCGACGACGACCTGAAGCGTCCGATCATCGGCGTCGCCCACTGCTGGATCGAGACGATGCCGTGCAACCTGAACCAGCGGCGGATCGCCGGGTTCGTCAAAGAGGGGATCCGGCGGGCGGGCGGCACGCCGCAAGAGCTGAACACGATCTCCATCTCCGACGGCGTGACGATGGGGACCGAGGGGATGAAGACCTCGCTCGTCTCGCGCGAGGTGATCGCCGACTCGGTCGAGCTGGTGGCCCGCGGCCACATGTTCGACGCCATTGTCGGCATCGGGGCGTGCGACAAGACGCTGCCGGGGCTGGCGATGGCGCTGGCCCGGCTCGACGTGCCGGGCATCCTGCTCTACAGCGGCTCGATCCTGCCGGGCGACTTCCACGGCAAGGAAGTGACGATCCGCTCGATCTACGAGGCGATCGGCGCGAACTCGGCCGGCAAGCTGAGCGACGAGGAACTGTGGGCCATGGAGGACGTGGCCTGCCCGGGCGAGGGGGCGTGCGGCGGCCAGTACACCGCCAACACGATGGCGATGGCGATGGAGTTCATCGGCCTCTCGCCGATGGGCTCGGCCTCGCCGCCGGCGGTCGACGAGCGGAAGAACGAGGTCGGCATCCGCGCCGGCGAACTGATCATGGACGTCCTCCGGGCCGGCATCCGGCCGTCGGAGATCCTGACCCGGAAGAACTTCGAGAACGCGATCGCCGGCGTGGCGGCCTCCGGCGGCTCGACCAACAGCGTGCTCCACCTGCTGGCGCTGGCCCGCGAGGCGGGGGTGCCGCTGACGATCGACGACTTCGACATCATCTCGCGGCGCACACCGCTGATCTGCGACCTGATGCCGGGCGGTCGCTACGCCGCCGCCGACCTCGACAAGGCGGGCGGCACCAAGCTGGTCGCCAAGCGGATGGTCGAGGCCGGCATGGTCCACGACGACGCGATGACCGTGACCGGCCAGACCTTCGCCGAGGCCGCGGCCGACGCCGAGGAGACCGCCGGCCAGGACGTGGTCCTGTCCGGCGACAAGCCGATCAAGAGTAGCGGTGGCCTCGTCATCCTGAAGGGGAACATCGCGCCGAACGGCTCGGTCGTGAAGCTGTTCGGCTACGAGCGGACGCACCACGAGGGTCCGGCCCGGGTCTTCGACTCCGAGCCGGCGGCGCACGAGGCGGTCCTCAAGCAGCAGATCAAGCCGGGCGACGTGATCGTCATCCGCTACGAGGGCCCGGTCGGCGGTCCCGGCATGCAGGAGATGCTCGGCGTCACCGCGGCGATCGTCGGGCAGGGGCTCGGCGACTCGGTGGCGCTGATCACCGACGGGCGCTTCAGCGGCGCGACCAAGGGGCTGATGATCGGCCACGTCGCGCCGGAGGCGGCGGTCGGCGGCCCGATCGCCGCCCTGCGCGAGGGTGACACGATCGTCATCGACACCGAGAACCGGACCCTCGACGCCGACCTCTCGCCGGCGGAGATCGCCCTGCGGCTGTCGCAGTGGCACGCGCCGACATCCGTCTACCGGGCGGGCGTCCTCGCCAAGTACGCCAAGATGGTGCAGCAGGCGGACGAGGGGGCGATCACCACGCCGTAGGCTGCGACGCGGGGTCGTCGGGGCGTGCCCCCGACGACCTCGCGCCCAATCTGGCCCGACGCACCCGGGTTGGCCGGGCCGTCCGGCCCAGCCGAGGAACAGCGGGCAGTGTCGGGGGGACGTGCCGTGCCTTGGGTCGGTCGGACGGCGCCGGTTCGCCGGCACTCGGCGCGTTGGTGCGGTGCCGCGCTGCGAGCAGTGCTGATGGTGGTCGTGCTGGCCTTGCCGGTCGTGCCGGTCTTGGCCGCCGGCCCGGTCGACGGCGCGCCGAGCATCGGCGACCCGTACTTCCCGAGGCTCGGCAACGGCGGCTACGACGTCCGGCACTACGACCTCTCGCTCGACTTCGACCTCAAGCGACGGATGGTGGAGGGCGTCGCCAGCATCGAGCTGACGCCGACCGTCGCGCTGCGGTCGTTCACCTTCGACCTCGACGGGCTGAGCGTCAGCGGCGTCGAGGTCGACGGGGTTGCCGCCGGCTTCGCGCAGGAGGCGAAGAAACTGCGCGTGGAGCCGGCGCAACCGCTGGCCGAGGGCGAGCCGGTCGTCGTCCGAGTCGCCTACGCAGGGCGGCCCCAAGGAGCCAACCTGCTCGGCTGGTTCTGGTTCGCCGGCGGCGGGGCGCTCCTCTCGCCGCAGCCGAGCGGGGCGTCGACCCTCTTCCCCTGCAACGACCACCCGCTGGACAAGGCGACGTTCGCCTTCCACCTGACGGTGCCGCAGGGCCGCGTCGCCGTCGCCAACGGCATCCTCGACGAGCAGACGACCACCGCCGACGGCCGGCAGCGATTCGACTGGCACGAGCCGGCGTCGTTCCCGACCTACGCCGCCGTCGTCGCGGTCGGCCGGTACAAGCTGGTCGAGGGAACGACCGCGGACGGCCAGCCGGTGCTCAACGCCTTCCCCAAGGCGGGGCAGAAGCTGGCTCGCCGGGTCGAGCCGCAGGGACAGATCGTCTCGACGCTGGAACGGTACTTCGGACCGTACCCGTACTCTGGCATCGGGGCGATCATCACCACCAAGAGCGGACCGGACGCGATGGAGGCAGCCGGGCGGCCGACCTACCCGGGCGTTCGGGCCGCCCTGCGCAGCAAGGGCTTCGAGCAGTTGATGGCGCACGAGATCGCGCACCAGTGGGTGGGCGACACCGCCTCGTTCACGAAGTGGCAGGACATCTGGCTGAGCGAGGGCTTCGCGACCTACGGCGAACTGCTCTGGATCGCCGACTCGAAGCAATTGCCGATCGGCAGCCTGTTCGACCGCGGGTCGCGCTACTTCGGCTACTACCGCGGGATGAAGCGGCCCCCCGGCGATCCCGGGCCGTCGCGGATCTTCAACGTGACCGTCTACAACCGCGGGGCGATGACCTTGGAGGCCCTGCGGCGGACGGTCGGCGACCACGACTTCTTCCAGATCCTGCGCGAGTGGGTGGATCTGCACCGGGGCGGCAACGCCACCACGGAGGACTTCATCCAACTGGCCGAGTCGGTCTCCGGGCAGGACCTTGACGCCCTGTTCCAGCGCTGGCTCTACGAGCCGGGCCTGCCGCAACTGCCGGCGGAAGGCGGGCCTCCGGGCGCGCTCGACCCGGCGGTGCCGGAGCGCGAACTGCTCGACGACGCGACGTTCCGCGGCCATCGAGTCGACGGCGCGGCCAGCGGCGAGACGAACGGGGCGAGCGCCTCGGGGATGTCCGACCGGCACCGGCGGGGCGATCGCTCGCGTCGGCACCACGCGGCCCACTCCCGCCGCGATGCGACCGCGGCGGGAGTCGGTTCGGAACCCCAGCCGTAGCCCGCCGCCGAGCGGTAGCGGAGGGGTGGCGACGGAGGCGTCGTCACCCCTCGAGGGCGACGATGCGGTCGGCGATCGCCACGAGGTCGGGGCCGACGATGTCCGGCGTCTCGCCGCTCGGGTCGAGCAGCTGCCCGGGGCGGGCGACGAACGCCGCGGCGGCCCCGGCCCGGATCGCGCCGGTGACGTCCCAAGCGTGGGCGGCGACGAGGCGCGTCTCGGCCACCGGCAGTCGCAACTCGGCGGCGGCGTGCTGGTAGACCTCCGGCGCGGGCTTCAGCCGCCCGACCTGCTCGACCGAGAGGACGCGCTCGAACAGGTGGCGGAGGTCCGCGTTCGCGAACTGGGCCTCGACCACCGCCAGCGGGTTGTTGGTGAGGGCGACGACCCGGAACCCTGCGTCGCGCAGGCGCTCCAGCGCTGGCCGCGCGTCGGGGTGCGGCGGCAGGGCGAGCATCCGGTCGCGCAGGGCCCAGCGCAACGTCGGGTCGAGTGGTTCGCCGCGAACGACGGCCATCCGCTCGAGCGCGCCTGCGCCGACCTCCCCGAAATCCCGGTAGCGTCCGGTCGCGGCGAGCACGAGCGCCGACTGGATCGTGCGTCCGAACCACTCCTGCCGGGCCGTCGCGCTGCCGAAGGCCGCCGCGAAGAGGCCGTCGAGCGCGGCGAGGTCGAGCAGCGTCTCGTTGACGTCGAAGACGACGGCGCGCTTCATTCGGGCGGTCTCCCTACGACGGCAGGTCGCGACGGCGGAAGACAAGGAGCCCGGCAACCACCCCGACCAGCCCGGTGACCGCCAGCACGAGGAGGTGTCGGGGGTTGACCGTCCCGTCGGCCAAGACCGGCCCGGGATCGTAGTAGGCGAAGAGGCTGAACGGCCGCCACGGCTGGAGGACGCGCCAGACGTCGGCGAAGGTGTCGACGAAGTACGAGACCGTGAGCAGGCCCAGCGCCCAGCCGACCACCCGGCCCGCGGTGCTGGCGACGGCGGAGCCGAACAACGCCAAGCCGCCGATCGCCCAGACCAGCGCCGCGGTGCTGACGGCCAGCGGCAGCAGGTGCGCCCACGCGAACTCGCCGGCGGGCCGGGCCGCGAGGAGGCCGACGACCGTGCCGACCGGCCCGGCGACGGCGACCAGCGCAACCACCACGACCAGCCCGAGCACGCGGGCGGCGTAGGCCACCTCCCGCGAGCGGGGCCGGGAGAGCGTGAGCTGGATGGTGCCCTGCTCCATCTCGCCGGCCAGCGACCGGGCGGCGAAGGCGACCACGGCCGCCCCGGCCAGGAGCAGGATCAGCGGGTGGGTGTAGGCGATCGCGAGGAAGCCGGTCAGGCCGGTGGCGGCGAGGAACTCGGGGCGGGTCCGGCTGAGGGCGAGGAGGATCGGCGGCAGACGCTGCATCATGGCGGCGAGGCCCGGCGCGCCGCCGATCGAGTCGACGATCGGCGCTTGGACCGCGGTGAAGAGGCCGATCCCGACCAGGATGCCGACGAGGCCGGCGAGGCCGCGGCCGAGGAGTCGGCCGGTCATCCGCAGGAACGGGGTCATCGGCGGTGACCCGCCACGGGTTCGGCCGGGGTCTCCGCGCCGGCGCCGTCGTAGTAGCGGAGGAAGATCTCCTCCAGCCGGGGCCGACGGATCAGCAGGTCGTCGACCTCGGACGCGCCGAGGAAGGCGAGGAGCGGGCCGACCTCGCCGTCGACCAGCAGCTCGGCGCGGGAGCCTTCGACGTGCCGAACCTCGACGCCCGGCACGCGGCCGAGGCCGTCGGGGACGCCGGTCGCGAAGGCGACGGTCGCGATCCGTCGTTGCTGCCGCCGCAGGTCGGCCACCGCGGCCTCGGCCATGAGTCGCCCCTGCCGCACGATCGCTACCCGCTCGCAGACGCGCTCGACCTCGGCGAGGTCGTGCGACGAGAGGAAGACGGTTCGGCCGCGGTCGCGGAGATCGGTCAGCACCTGCTCGAACGCGCGCTGGATGAGCGGGTCGAGCCCGTCGGACGGCTCGTCGAGGACGAGCAGGGCGGGCTCGGTCTGGATCGCGGCGACCAGCGCGAGCTTCTGCCGGGTCCCCTTCGAGTAGGTGCCGAGTCGCTTGCCGAGCAGGGAGCGCGGGAACTCGAGGGCGTCGAGGAGCCGGTCGCGCAGCACCGGCGGCCTGCCGGAGAGCGTCGCGGCGAGGTCGAGCTGCGCTCGTCCGCTCAGGTCGGGGTAGAGGGCGTCGGCGGTGACGAGGAAGCCGAGGTCGCGGCGGGCGGCGACGCCGTCGTGCCAGCAGTCGTGGCCGAAGATCGCCGCCGTGCCGCCGCTGGGCCGGACGAACCCCATCAGGAGCCGGATCAGCGTCGTCTTGCCCGCGCCGTTCGGCCCCAGCACGCCGAAGATGCTGCCGGGGGGAACGGCGAGCGAGACGTCGTCGAGGGCCGGGGTCCGGTCGTAACGCTTCGACAGGCGGGCGGTCGTGATGGCGGCGGTCGCCGACGGGTCGTGCATGGCGGTGAGGGTACACGGTCGAGGAGTCGGCTGGCGGTGTTGGCGCGCGGAGGGGTCGGGGGGGTGATACGGTGACGCGGCGACGCGGGTGCGGTGGCGACGGGGCAGGAAAGGGACGGGCGATGGGCGAGGACGCCGAGGTGCGGGAGATCGGTGCGGTCGCGGTGGTCGGCGCCGGGACGATGGGGCGGCAGATCGCGACGCTCGGGGCGGCGGGCGGCCATCCGGTGGCGATCTTCGATGCCTACGGCCCGGCGTTGGAGTCGGCCATCCCGAGGATTCGCGAGGAGCTGGCGACGCTGCCGAGCGCGCCCCGCTACCAGCACCACCAGTTCCGGTTGCGTCCCCCCGCCGACCCGGAGGAGGTGGTCGGCCGGATCCGGGTCGCCGCAAGCCTTGCCGACGCCGTCGACGGGGTCGACTTGGTGATCGAGGCGGTCAAGGAGGACGTCGGGGTCAAGCGAGAGGTGTTCGCGGAGCTCGACCGGCTGACCCGCGGCACCATCTTGGCGACCAACTCGTCGTCGATCCCGTCGTCGCAGATCGCGCCGGCCGTGTCCGATCCGGGCCGGCTGCTGAACATGCACCACTTCGCGCCGATCTGGTTTCGCGCCATGGTCGAGATCATGGGCTGCGGCGAGACGCGGCCGGAGGTGATCGCCGCCGCGGCGGCTTACGGTCGCTCGCTCGGGCTGGTGGTGGCGACGGTGCGGGGGGAGAGCAAGGGCTTCATCATCAACCGGATCTGGCGGGCGGTGAAGCGGGAGTCGCTGCGGGTCGTCGACGAGGGGCATGCCGACCCGGAGGACGTCGACCGCCTCTGGATGCTCTTCTTCGGGACGCCGACCGGGCCGTTCGGGGTGATGGACATGGTCGGCCTCGATGTGGTTTCCGACATCGAGACGAGCTACCAGCAGGTGACCGAGGACCCGACCGACACGCCTTCGGCGACCCTGCGGCGGATGCTCGACGACGGGCGGCTGGGCGAGAAGAGCGGGCAGGGGTTCTACCGCCACCCGGACCCCGAGTATCTGGAAGAAGGATGGCTGACCGCGGGGGACGGTCCCGCGTCCTGACCCGACAGGGGGTGGGGCTCCGTCGGGACGCGGCCGTGCCACGGCAATTCGGGGGGAACGGGGGGTCCGGCGCTCACCACCGGTCGATGGTGCCGTGTCTCCAGCCGCAGCGGTTGACAGGGGGATATCAGGTCGACCGCGGGTTCCGCGCTTCGCGACCGAGCCCACCGGAGCCTCGCTCGCCCCCTGGCCCGCTCTCCAGAAGCGCCGGCTGACAGGCGGGCGCGTCCATTGGGAAGCGGCCGCGCCGCGGTACCGAGGGTTCGGGGGAGGGCTTGGCCCTCCCCTGACGCTGTGCCCCTCCTCCGCCGCCGTTGCCTGTCAGGCAACGGCGGAGGAGGAGGAGAAGCAGACACAGGTGATGCCCGTCAGGGGCTGGGCCTGACGCGCCGGCCTTGCCGCCGCCGATTGTTGTCAGGCTGGCTCGGGGGTCACCACCGGGCCGTCGGTCGTGCGCTCGATGCCGAACACGACACCGTCGACTCGGCTCGGGCAGCAGAGCGCGTCGCTCGGCCGGTAGCGGACGTACTCCACCCCGATCTCGTCGGGCCGGGCGAGTTCGACGTGGCTGACCGCGCCGTCGGTGCGCGACTGCATCAGGTCCGGCGAGAGCGTGCCGGCGAACGCGCCGTCGACGAAGACGAACCACTGAAAGTTCATCGGCCGACAGTTGGCGTCGAGCCCTTGGGCCGCCCGGATCACGCTGACGCCAAAGCCGGCGGTGTAGCCGCCGACCAGTTGCCAGCCGGCCGCGGCGAGCTGGCGGTCGCCCGCCGTCTCCGGCTTGCGCACGGTCGGGGCGCAACTGCCACTCGCGGCGGCGGCCTTCGGCGCGGTCGGGATCGCCACGCCAACCTTGTTCCAAGGCTGGCGGTCGCCGTCGAGCCACGTGGCCGGGAACCCGGACGCGTTGCCGGCGGCGACGGGGGTGGACGTCGGCGCGCTCGCCACGCTGGCAGGCTTCGTGGCCTGTGCCGCCGTCTGCTGCGAGTTGTTCGACCCCTCGGCGGTCGGCGTCTTGGCCTTCACGCCCTCGCCGGTGCCGTTGCTGGCGTTCCCATTGCCGGCCGTGCCTTGGTTCGGGTTCCCCGTGCTGTTCGGCTCGACGCAGACGAGGGACCCGTTGCAGACCAGGTTGTCGCAGCAGGGGTAGGTCTCGCACGACTCGCCGGGGCCGTTGCACGAGGCCCCGCTGTCGGGGATGAAGCAGACGGAATCCTGGCTGCACGCCAACCCGCCGCAGCAAGGCTGGTCGGCGCAGGAGTCACCCTCGTTGCCGCAAGTGGCGACGCCTTCGTCGGGGATGACGCAGGCTAGGCTGTTGTTGCAGGTCAGCCCGTCGCAGCATGGCTGGTTCTCGCACGATTCGCCCTCATAGCCGCAGACCGCGCTGGGCGCGACACAGGCGAGACTGGCGCTGCAGACCCACGGGTCGCAGCAGACTTGGTTCTCGCAGGACTCGCCTTCGTAGCCGCAGGTCGCGGCATCCGGGTCGGGGACGAAGCAGACAAGGTCCTGGCTGCAGGCAATGCCGTCGCAGCAGGCCTGGTACTGACAGGAATCCCCTGCGTAGCCGCACGACGTCGCCCCGCTGTCGGGGATGAAGCAGACGAGGTCCTGGCTGCAGGCGACCCCGTCACAGCACGGCTGGTACTGGCAGGAGTCGCCTTCGTAGCCACAGGAGGCCGAATCCGCGTCGGGGATGAAGCAGACGGAGTCCTGACTGCACGCCAGCCCGTCGCAGCAGGACTGGTCCTGGCAGGAGTCCCCTTCGTTGCCGCAGGCCGCGGAGTCCGGGTCAGGGATGAAGCAGACGAGGTCCTGACTGCACGCGAGTCCGTCGCAGCAGGATTGGTCCTCGCAGGAGTCGCCCTCGTTGCCGCAGCCGTCGTCGGCGGCGACGCGTGCCGTGCCGGTCGCCGCGAGGAGGCCGCCGGCGACGCTCGCGGCCGCGAGGCGGCCGAGATCGCGCCGGGACTGGCCGCGGGCAAGGACGCGGACAAAGGCGTCGAACGTGTGGGGGTGCATGCGGTGGCTCCGATCCTCCGTGGGTCGGCTGTCGGGCACCGACTTGGATGTTCGTCTGGCAGGGCGGGGCAAACGCCACCATAGCACGTGCGGGAGAGAAGGGGAGTGGCTCGGCGCGGGCAAGCCGACGAGCCGGCTTGGCAGGCATCGGTAGAATCCGAAAAGTGACGGCGCGGTGCGCGAGGGGGGTCATGCGACACGTCGGGGTCGTTGCCGATTGCCGGGCGATGGCAGTTGCCGCACTGCGGGTCCTTGTGGCGGTAGTCGCCGTGGCCGCGGCTCTGGCGTGGTCCGGATCGTCGCGGTCGGCACGGGCTGCCGAGCCGGAGAGCTGCAAGGTCGGGATGTTCGTCCTCGCCCTGTACGACTTCGACTACGTGGCGAACACCTTCGACGCCGACCTCTGGGTCTGGAGCAACTGCCCCGTCGGACAAGCCGACCCGCTCGACAAGATCGAGTACCTCAAGGCAGACGCGATCACCCCGCGGATCCAGACTTCCGACGTGGTGGACGGCACGGTCTGGGCAAGCCGGCGGCTGACCGGTTCGTTTCGGCACGTCTGGGACCTGCGCTCCTTTCCGTTCGACCGGCCGACCCTGACGATCGCGCTCGAGCCGGGCGAGCTGGAGGCGGACGAGTTCCGCTTCACGCCCGACACCGTCGGCAGCGGGCTCGACCAGGAGATCGCGATTCCTGGCTGGCGGATTGCCGGGCACCGCTTCTGGGAGAGCCTGACGACCTACCCAACCACGTTCGGAGACCCGAGGTTCCCGACTGGCGCGCCGAGTGTCTACAGCCGCCTGACGCTGGCGGTGGACCTGACGCGGAGCGAACTGGGCACCTTCTTCCAGATCACCGCGGTGGTGTACGCCGCGTTCATCCTTGCGATGCTGACGTTCGCGCTCCATCTGGACCGGAGTCTGGCCCTCGGCATCCAGCTCGGACTGCTCAGCAGCGCGCTGTTCGCGACGGCGGTCAACCTCGGGACCGCACGGAACGCGCTGGGGCACCAGAACGGGCTGACACTGGTGGACCTGATCCACATCGCCGTGCTGCTCTACATCGTCGTGACCGCGGCGATCGCGATTGGCTCGCGGGCGGCGCTCGAACGGGGAAGCGACCTGAAGCGGGTCGCTCGCATCAACCACGCGGCCGGGGTGATGGCTGTCGTCTCGTTCGTCCTGCTCAACCTCGCGCTGATCCTGCGCGCGGCGCGGATTGGGTGAGGCGGCCGATCCGGCGATCCGCACGCGCACGGAACAGGAGGAGCCCATGCCGACGTTCCGACCCGAGGCGACGCAGTGGGAAGCACGGTGCCTCGATCGCCCGTTGCCGTCGGATGCCGCCGAAGCCCCCCCGGAGCAACGCTTGGCCGTGATCGTGGCGTTCGTGCGCTGCGAGCACATCGACTTGGCCGGCGGTGATCCGTGGCCGATGTCGTGGGAGGGCGACACCCTGATCGTCCGATCCGAGGGCCGACAATCGCGAACCACCGAGGAGCGTCGCTACTCCCGGCAGGAGTTGCTCGACTGGTACGAACGGGCAGTCGCCTACCAGCATCGCTTCCAGGACCCGGACCTGACCTTGACCGACGTCCTGTACGAGACCGCTCCGAGGGAGACGTAGCGCGCCCGGGTGTCGACCGGCCGGGCCGGGTCGGCCGACGATGCTGCGGCAGAGGCACCGCTGTCAGCCCGCGCCCGCGACCGCCGGGTGAGCGGCCGGGCCGGCGGCGGGCGATATACTGCCGTCATTCCGGGCGGCATCGGGCGCGGGGCGGCGACGGGGAGTCGCCGCCGCGTCCGTTGTCGAAGCGACGACGCGAACGGTGGCGAGGTTCAGGAGGGGCGCAGGTGACGGAAGCACACGTCTGGCCGAGGCTGCACAACGCGATGTGGCCCGGCGTCGTCGGCAAGGGCGACGAGGAGCCGGTGATCGACCTCGACACGCTGCTGACGCTGACGGCCAATGCCGAGGTGGACGGCGTCAAGTTCGACGGGGTCGATCTCTGGATGGCCGACCCGCACGCCAGCATCGACTCGTCCGCGGACGACGTGAAGCGGCTGGCCGACAAGATCGGCTCGCTCGGCCTCGAGGTCGGCTCGCTGGTGGCGCCGATCTGGGGCCCGGCCGGGGGAGGCTCGGCGATGGGCGACAAGGAGGAGCGCGAACGCTTCGTCGCCGCCATCGACAAAGCGTGCCGGATCGGCCAGCAGCTGCGCGAGATCGGCATCCGCCCGTTCGGCGTGGTCCGGATCGACACGGCGACCGGGGTCGAGCCGTTCGCGGCGGACCCGGCGGGGGCCATGAGGACGCTGACCGAGACGTTCAACCGCGCCTGCGACGTGGCCGAGAGCCATGGCGAGCGGCTGGCGGCGGAAGGGGAGATCTGCTGGGGCGGCATGCACTCGTGGCGGGCGATGGTCGACCTGCTGGAGGCGGTCGGGCGGCCGGAGACGCTCGGCTTCCAAGCCGACATGGCCCACACGCTGCTCTACACCATCGGCGCGAACGCGCCCGAGGCGAAGCTGGTGCCGGACGACTTCGACTGGAGCCAGACCGACGTGCTCGACGCCTCGCTGCGGAAGATGACCGACGCGCTGCGGCCGTGGACGATCGACTTCCACGTCGCCCAGAACGACGGCACGGTCTTCGGTTCCGGCAGCCACGACAAGACGGGTCGCCACTGCACGGTGAACGACCCGAACGGCAAGCTCGACATCGTCAAGGTGGCGGGCTACTGGATGCGCGGCGACGACGGGCAGCCGACGAAGGCGTTCCAGCACATCTGCTGGGACGGCTGCATGTTCCCGAACGCGACGATGCTGAAGCAGCAGACGTGGAACGACATCCTGGCGAAGATGATCGAGGTCCGCGACGCCCACGGCTGGGCGTAGGCAGGACGCGGCCGAAGGAGGCCCCGGTTCGATGGCCAAGAAGAAGACGCTCAACATCGGGTTGGTCGGCTGCGGCTTCATGGGCCGCACCCACTCGAACGCTTTCAGCAAGGTCGGCCACTTCTTCGACCTGGAGATCCAGCCCGTCCTGAAGGCGGTCTGCGCCCGCAACCGGGACGAGGTCGAGGGGTTCGCCGAGCGGTGGGGCTACGAATCGGCCGAGACCGACTGGCGGGCCATGGTCGCGCGGGACGACATCGACCTGATCGACATCGCCAGCCCGAACAACACCCACGCCGAGATCGCGATCGCCGCCGCCAAGGCGGGGAAGATGGTCAGCACCGAGAAGCCGCTCTCCCGCTCGCTGGCCGAGTCGGAGCAGATGGTCGCCGCGGTCGAGGCCGCCGGCGTCGCCAACATGGTCTGGTACAACTACCGGCGGGTGCCGGCGGTGACCCTCGCCAAGCAGCTGATCGACGAGGGGCGGCTGGGGCAGATCTTCCACTACCGGGCCCAGTTCCTGCAGGACTGGACCATCTCGAAGGACCTGCCGCAGGGCGGGGCCGCCCTCTGGCGGCTCGACAAGGCCGTGGCCGGCAGCGGCGTCACCGGCGACCTGCTGGCCCACTGCATCGACACCGCGCTCTGGCTCAACGGCCACATCGGCAAGGTCACGGCGATGACCGAGACGTTCATCACCGAGCGGCAGCACAACCTGACCGGCAAGGTCGAGCCGGTGACGATCGACGACGCCAGCGCCTTCCTCTGCCGGTTCGACAACGGCTCGCTCGGGCTGTTCGAGGCGACGCGCTACGCGCGCGGCCACAAGGCGCTCTACACCTTCGAGATCAACGGCGAGAAGGCGTCGATCCGCTGGGACCTGCACGACCTGCACCGGCTGCAGTACTTCGACCACCGCGACGACGGGATCGTCCGCGGTTGGCGCTCGATCCACGTCACCGACGGCGACCAGCCGTACATGGCGCACTGGTGGGTGCCGGGCCTGCAGATCGGCTACGAGCACTCCTTCGTCCACCAGGCCGCCGACTTCCTGCAGGGGCTGGCCAGCGGCGAGCCGGCTGCGCCGAACTTCCGCGAGGCGATGGAGACCGACAAGGTCACCGACGCCGTCCTCCGCTCGGCGGAGACGGAGCGCTGGGTCTCGATCGCGTAGGCGACCGCGACGTCGCGGAGCAGAGTGGGGCGGGCCGTTCGGTCCGCCCCTCTTCATGTCCCGGCAGGGGGAGGCCTCCGTCGGGAAGCGGCATCCGCGTCCCGAGGCCGGGTCCGAGGAGACTCCCTCACCCCCCAGCCCCCTCTCCCATGGCGATGGGAGAGGGGGAGAACTTGGCTCAGGGGAGGGCCTGGCCCTCCCCCGGTTCAGTTTCTCCCCCTCTCCCGCCGCCGCGGGAGAGGGGGATGAGGGGTGAGGGCGGTTCCGGCGGACCCGGCCTCGAGGTGCGAGGACCTCTATCGGTCAGAAGCCTACCCCTGTCAGATGGCGATCGGAGAGGGGGCAATTGATCTGAGGGGAACTTGGCTCCCCCAAGGCCCCGGATCGCCGCTGCGCGGCCGCCTCCCGACGGATGCCTCCCCCTGTCAGCTCGCGAGGGAAGAGAGAGCAGTTGATCCGGGAGGAACCAAGTTTCCCCCAAGACCCCGGATTGCCGCGGCGTGGCCGCTTCCCGGCGGATTCCTCCCCGAGCCAGCGGCATGTTCCGGGTGCGGCACGGCACCGCATGTTGTCGCAGGCAACGACTGAGTATCAGAGGCCCGCCGCCACCCGTCGCATCACCGTCCGCAGCGTCTCGACCACGCCGGTGCCGTCGAGGGCGACGGCGCGGACAGTGGGCAGGCCGTCCGGGTTGAGCGCGGCGTCGAGGTCGGCGGTCGGCAGGGCGTCGGGGAGATCGGTCTTGTTGTACTGGAGGACGAGCGGGAACTCCGGGTAGGCCCGGCCCTGAACCGTGGCGAACTCCCGCAGCTCGGCGAGGCTGCGCTCGTTCTCCGGCAAGCGGTCGGCTTGGGCGTCGGCGACGAAGACGACGCCGTCCGCGCCGTTGAGCACCGCTTGGCGGGCGTGGCGGTAGCGCGGCTGGCCGGCGACGGTCAGCAAGTCGATGGTGACGCGGAAGCCGGCCAGACGGCCGAGGTCGAGCGGCAGGGTGTCGGAGAAGACGGTCCGCTCGCCGGCGGCGATCTCGCGCAGGCGGTCCGGGTCGGCGGCGGGGACGAGCTCGGCGACGCGACGCACGTTGGTGGTCTTGCCGCCGAGCTCCGGCCCGTAGTAGACGATCTTGGCGTGGATGTGCCGCCCCGGCAGGTCGATCAGCGCCACGCTCGCCGCCGTCCGCGCCGCGGCTAGGCGGCGGTCCCCGGCGCGGCGGGGCTGGCAACCGTCGCCGCCGGCCGCGGGTGCGAGTTCCCGTCGAGGCTGAGGAACTCGCCGAAGAAGCCGGTCGCCGCCGCCGGCACGCGGCCGACAAGGAGCGTGCCCGTCTCGGTGTCGTGCCGTTCCTCGACCCGCCCGGTCCGGTAGAAGCGCTCGACGAGGTCGGAGCGCGAGAAGGGGACCGCCAGCCGGACCCGGACGAAGCCGTCCTCCTGTTCCAGCGCGGTCTCGACCGCGGAGAGGAGCCGGTCGAAGCCCCAGCCGGCGGCGGCCGAGATCGGAACCGGGTTGGTGGCCAGCGGCGCGGCGTCGCCGAGCCGGTCGAGGATTTCGTCGAGGGCGGGGAGCTGAGACCAGTCCGCCGTGTCGCCGTCCGGCAGCAGCCGGTCCACCTTGTTGAGGGCGGTGACGACCGTCTTGTCGTCGGCCCCGAGTTCCTCCAGCACCTCCATCACCGTCTGCACCTGTTCGGGCGCGTTCGGGTGGGTGGCGTCGACGACGTGCAGGAGGACGTTCGCCTCGTTGATCTCCTCCAGCGTGGCGCGGAAGGCGGCGACCAGCAGCGTCGGCAGATTGTTGATGAAGCCGACCGTGTCGGTCAGCAGCACCTGCCGGCCGCCGGGCAGGATCGTGCGACGGGTGGTCGGGTCGAGCGTGGCGAAGAGCTTGTCCTCCGCCATCACGTCGGCCCCGGTGATCGCGTTCAGCAGCGTCGACTTGCCGGCGTTGGTGTAGCCGACGAGGGCGACGACCGGCACCGGCACGTCCTTGCGCCGCTGCCGGTAGAGTTCGCGGTGGCGATGCACCTCGCCGAGGTCGCGCTTCAGCTGGACGATCCGCTTGCCGAGCTCCCGGCGGTCGCTCTCGAGCTGCGTCTCACCGGGGCCGCGCAGGCCGACCCCACCCATCCGCTGGCGCGAGAGGTGCGTCCAGAGACCCGTCAGGCGCGGCAGCCGGTACTCGAGCTGGGCCAACTCGACTTGCAGCCGGCCCTCGTGGGTGGCGGCGCGGCGGGCGAAGACGTCGAGGATCAGCGCCGTGCGGTCGATGACCTTGACCTCGAGCGCCTTCTCGAGGTTGCGCTGCTGGGCCGGGGTCAGGTCGCCGTCGATCAGGACGACGTCGGCCTCCAGCTCGTCGCGCCGTTCCTTGACCTCCTCCAGTTTCCCCTTGCCGACGTAGGTGCCGGAGACGGGGCGAGGCAGTCGCTGCGTGACCGAGCCGGCGACTTCGACGTCGACCGTCTCGGCCAGCCGGGCGAGTTCCTCCAGCGAGTCGGCGGCCGCCCAGGCCTGACCCGGTTGTTCGACGGCCACCAGCAAGGCTTGCTCGGTTGGGGCGTGGGTGGAATGCTGCTGCCGGGTGATGGGGGGCTCCTTCCGAACGGGCGAACGCGGACGCTGCCGGGGCTGCGTTGCCCGCGACCGTCCGCGAACGCCCATTGTACTCGTGCCGCGCGGTCGGGGTCGTCCGGGCTCAGGTGCCGGCGAGCCTGGCGACGAGCGGGACCGCCGCCGGCAGGTCTGCCTCCCCGAAGACGATATACGAGAAGCCGAGGCGTTCCCGCAGCTCGCGCAGGCGGTCGGCGATGGTGTCGCGGCTGCCGATCAGGAGCGACGGCATGTCGAGCACGTCGGCGGCGGAGCAGCGGTGCCAGCCGTCGCGGCGCGCGAAATCGCGAGCGGCGTCCTCCGGCGCGGCGTCGGTGACCACGACGTCGGGGAACAGGCTCAGCTCGATCTCGGGGAAGCGGTCTCCGGCCCCGTCGCGAACCCAGCCGACGCGCTCCGCCACCGCCGCGAACGACCGGCCCGCCGGCCCGTGGTCGACCGTGCCGGTGCCGACCGACGATGACATGACGTTGACGACGTCGGCGCGTGCGCCGGCCAGCGTCAGCATCCGGCGAGCGCCGCCGCCGATCACGAACGGCGGCCGCGGCCGCTGGACCGGTGCCGGGAAGAGGGAGAGGGTTTCGACCTCGTAGTGTTCGCCGCGGAACGCCACGGCGTCCCCGCGCAGCAGCCCGTCCAGCACCGTCAGCGACTCCCCGAGCCGTTGGATGCGGACCGAGGCAGGGTCGAACGCGATGCCGGACCGCTGGTACTCCTCGGCCAGCCAGCCCGCGCCGAGGCCAATCTCGAGTCGGCCGCCGGAGAAGGCGTCGAGGGTCAGCAGTTCCTTGGCGAGGACGGCCGGGTGGCGGAAGTCGTTGTCGAGGACGAGGGTGCCGAGCCGGAGCGTGGTGGTCGCGGCCGCGATCGCGGCCAGACTGGTCAGCGGCGCGAGCTGGGGCCCGAACGGCTCGTCGACGAGATGATCGCGCAGCAGCAGGGCCGCGATGCCGGCGGCCTCGGCCCGGCGCGCCGCCTCCAAGAGATCGCGAGGTGTCTCGGCGCGGTCGGCGACGAGGCCGAATCGGAAGGGAAGGCACGGCACGGGCAACTCCAACGGGCGGCGATCCGGCCCCGGGCCTTCCCCGGAACGGAGTCGATGGTCGGGGACCGGGCCGGGGACGGCACTCCGATTCGTGCGGGGGAATCCGGATTGCTAATGGGGGACTCGGGGGTCGCCGCAGGTGAGCAGCGGCAGTGGCAACGGACTGCTACGATCCCGGAGTTGCCGATCGACAACCTCCCGTTCACGCGGACTCATTTGGGAAAGGAGCATCGAAGTGGCGCACGATCTCAGGATGAACCGGCGGACTTTGGTGGCGACCGGGGGCGCGCTGCTGGCGACGACCGCGGTGCCGGCGCTGCGGCCAGTGCCGACCGGGGTCGCGGCGGCGGGCGGGACGATCAACTGGTCGCTGACCGGCGTCAACGACTTGGTCTCGCTCGACCCGGCGAAGGCGTCGAACCAGCAGGACTTCACCGTTGTCGGCATCATCTACGGCGGGCTGGTCCGGCTCGACGAGAAGCTGCTGGTGGCCCCGGACCTCGCCGAGAAATGGGAAATCTCGGACGACGCCAAGACCTACACCTTCACGCTGCGCGACGGCATCAAGTTCTCGGACGGGACGCCGATCACCGCGGACGACGTCGTCTGGGCGTTCAACCACGCGCTGGACCCGACCACCGGCGGCTGGACCGGCCCGTACTACTTCACGCTGATCGACGGCGCGGACGAGATGGCGGCCGGCAAGGCGAAGGAGGTCGCCGGCGTCAAGAAGGTCGACGACAAGACGATCACGATCACGATCAAGCAGCCGTCGGCCTACTTCCTCAGCTCGCTCTCCGCCGGCCCGTCGAAGGTCATCTCGAAGGCGGCCGGGGCGGACGCGGCGAACGAGGGGAAGGTGACCAGCGGCCCCTTCGTGGTCAAGGCGTGGAACCATGGGCAGGGGCTGGACCTCGTGCCGAACCCGGCCTTCTACCAGCCGGTGACGATGGTCAGCGCGCTCGACTTCGTCTTCAACCAGGACAGCGAGACCGGCTACCAGCTCTACAGGACCGGCAAGGTCGACATCCTCGGCAGTTCGCAGGTGCCGATCCCGGCGGCGCGGGTGCCGGAGGTGAAGGACAGCCCCGACTTCCACTCGGTGCCGGCGTTCAACACTCGCTATGTTGCGTTCAACAACACGATCAAGCCGTTCGACAACGTCAAGGTCCGGCAGGCGCTGGCGATGGCGGTCGACCGCGAGACGCTGGCGACCAGCGTCCTCGGCGGCACGGTCTCGCCGACCGGGCGGATCCTGCCGGCGGGCTTCCCGGCCGCCGACCTCAAGATCGACGAGCAGAAGCTGGACGCGGAGGCGGCCAAGGGACTGCTGAAGGACGCCGGGGTCGACCCGGCCACGCTCAAGCTGACCCTCACCTACGGCGTGGAGGGGGACAACGAGCGGGTGGTGACGGTCCTCCAGTCGATGTGGCAGGAGAACCTCGGGATCTCCGTCAAGCTCGAGCCGCTCGAGCTGGCGACCTTCAGCTCCCGCCTGAACGACACCTACAACGCGCCGGAGACGGGCCTGCAGGCGTACTACAGCATCTGGGGGGCCGACTACCCCGACCCGCAGAACTTCCTCTCGCTGCAACTGCAGACCGGCGTCGGCAACAACAACAGCCACTACTCCAACGCCGAGTTCGACAAGCTGACGAAGCAGGCCGACACGCTGGTCGGCGACTTCAGCGAGCGGGCCAAACTCTACAACCAGGCCGAGCAGATCGCGGTGACCGAGGTCGGCTGGATGCCGCTGTTCAACGCGAAGGTCAACGTCCTCGTCCGCGACTGCGTGAAGGGGGTCGCGGTGACCGGCATGGACTACCAGTTCCCCGACTGGAGCAAGCTGGCCGGCTGCGGCTCCTAGCCGCCGCCCGAACGGGGCGGGGCCGCCGACCGGCGGCCCCGCCCCGTTCCCGCCTGACCGCCGATGCTGGCCCTGATCGCCCGCCGCTTGCTGAGCCTGCCGCCGGTGGTGGTGAGCGTGACCTTCCTCACGTTCATCATCGGCTACCTCGCGCCCGGCGACCCGATCCTGAACATGATGGGGAACCAGCGGAACGAGGTCGTCTACCAGAACCTGCGCCACCTCTACGGGCTCGACCTGCCGTGGTGGGAACAGTATTGGCGCTACCTGCAGGGGCTGGTGCACGGCAACCTCGGCCTCTCGTACCGCTACGCGCAGCGGCCGGTGACCGACCTGCTCGGCGACGGCGTGCGGGTCTCGCTCTCGCTCGGCGGCACGGCGCTGGCGATCAGCCTCCTGCTCGGGGTCCCGATCGGGATGTTCGCGGCCTTCCACCAGAACGGCTGGGGCGAGCGGCTGACGATGGTGCCGATGCTGGCCCTCTTCGCGATCCCGAGCTTCGTGCTGATCCCCCTGCTGCAATGGCTCAACTTCCGCGCCTACGACCGGGGCTGGCCGTCGCTGCCGGCGGCGGGGTGGGGCGCGCCGCAGTACTGGGTGATGCCGGTCGCGGTCCTCGCGGCGGGGAACCTCGGCTACATCTCGCGGCTGACCCGCGCCAGCGTGCTGGAGGTGCTGGTGCAGGACTACGTCCGCACCGCCCGCAGCAAGGGGCTGCCGGAGAGGGTGGTGGAGGGGACGCACGTGCTCCGCAACGCCCTGCTGCCGGTGGTGACCGTGATCGGTCCGGCGATCGCCTTCCTCGTCACCGGCGCGTTCGTGGTCGAGTCGCTCTTCTCGATCCCGGGGGTCGGCTTCCTCTCGGTGCAGGCGGTGCAGCAGCGCGACTACCCGGTGATCCAAGGGACGGTCGTGGTGCTGGCGCTGGCGGTCGTGCTGATGAACCTCGTCACCGACATCGCCTACAGCTATCTCGACCCCCGCGTCAGGCTCGACGCGTGAGCGAGCGGGCGACGGCGACGGCCCCGGCGCGACCCGCCGCATGGCAGGACGACGCGCTGCCCAGCCAGTTGACGCACCGGATCGAGCCGGAGTCGCTCTGGCGGCTCTTCTGGCGCAGGTTCGGCCGCAACGCGCTGGCCGTCACCGGGCTGCTGGTGATGATCGGGCTGGTGCTGGCGGCCCTGTTCGGGCCGGGACTCGTGCCGATCGACCCGGCGAAGATCGACTACGCGGCGATCAACGCCCTGCCGTCGGCAACGCATCGGCTCGGGACCGACAACCTCGGGCGCGACACGCTGGCGCGGCTCGTCTCCGGCCTACGGGTCTCGCTCCTGATCGCCTTCTACGTCGAGCTGCTCGACCTGCTGCTCGGGGTGCCGCTCGGGCTGGCGTCGGGCTACCTTGGCGGCAAGACCGACTTCGTGATCACGAGGATCGCCGACGTGCTGTTCGCCTTCCCGGGGCTGCTGCTGGCGATCCTCGTCGCCGCCATCTTCGGCGGGCCGGTGACCGACCGCTTCGGCGGCATGGGGCGGCTGGTGCTGGTGGCCGGGGCGCTCAGTCTCGTCTCGTGGCCGCTGATGGCCCGGCTGGTCCGGTCGCAGACGCTGGCGGTGCGCGAGCAGGACTACGTGATGGCGGCGGAGTCGCTGGGAGCGGGCCGCGGTCGAATTCTCGGGCGGCACATCGTGCCGCAACTGATCGGGCTGGTGGTGACGACGGCGACGCTGAACGTCTCTGGGGTGATCATCAACGAGGCGGTGCTCAGCCTGCTCGGGCTCGGCATCCAGCCGCCCGACTCCAGCCTCGGCAAGATGATCTCCGACGCGATCCCCTACCTCGAGTCGAACCCGCTGCAGGTGCTGATCCCGAGCGCGACGCTGATGGCGATCGTGCTGGCCATCTCGTTCCTCGGCGACGGGCTGCGGGACGCGTTTGCTTGACGAGTCG
>JBDHWC010000007.1:0-49036 GCA_039809985.1 Thermomicrobiales bacterium
CCCGCCCCAACGCCGCCCCCGAGCCCGGGGCCGGCGGGCCGGGGAGCGGGACGCGCCCGCCCCCCGACCGGGTGCCGGCTACTTCGGGAAGAGCTCGGCGAGCTTGGCCTTCAGGCCGTCGGCGTCGCTGATGGCGTCGACCTTGATCTTGCCGGCGACGATCTCGTCCTGCGCCTTCTTGACCGCGTCCTTGACGTCCTGCGCCGCGTCGGCCGGCAGGTCGAGCAGGCGGACGCCGCCGTTCTTGACGTCCATGGTGTAAGTCTGGCCGAACTTGCCGTCCTTCAGGTCCGCGATCATCTGCTTGTAGGTGCCCTCGTAGTCGAAGACGACCGAGGTGAGGAGGGAGTCCTTGTGGTCGGCGCTCTTGTCGCCGATCACGTCGATGAACCAGACCTTCTTGTCCGGCGTCGCCTTGTTGTGGTCCTCGATCGCCTGCAGCATGCCGAACGACGCGCCGTCGCCCATGCCGAAGATGACGTCGGCGTTGGCGGCGATCTGCTGCTCGGTGACGCGCTTGGCGCCGGCGGCGTCGTCGTAGGCCGCCTCGCCGATCACGCTGTAGAGGAGCTTGACGTCCGGCTTGGTGGCGTGGACGCCCTCGGCGAAGCCGACCGTCATGTAGTTCCACGTCGGCGGCTCGCCGGAGACGACGACGCCGACGGTGCCGGTCTTGGTCGTCAGGGCGGCGGCGACGCCGGCGAGGTAGGCGACTTCCTGCGCCTGCGTCTCGATGTCGCTGACCAGCCCGGGGGTGACCGCGGCCTGGTTCTCGATCACGGCGACCGGGATCTTGTTCGCCTTGGCGAACTCCGGGCAGACCGTCTGGTAGCCGCTGGCGTGGCAGATGATCAGGTTCGCGCCGCCCGCCTGCAGGTCCTTCAGGGTCGGCGTGATGTCGTCGTAGCCGGCGTTCTCGGCGACGACGCTCTTGATCCCGAGCTCTTTGGCCACGGCGTCGATGCCGTCCGCGCCCTGCTGGTCCCAGCCTTGGTTGGTGCGGCTGCCGGGGGTGACGAGGGCGACCTGCTCGACCGCCGCCCCGGCCGCCGGGGTGGCGTCCTGGGCGAAGGCCGGGGTCGTCTTGCCGAACTTGAGGGCCGCCGCCGATGCGAGGGCGGCGAGGCCGAACTGCCTCCGGGTTTGCTTCACGGAACGAACCTCCTTGTCGACTCTGCGCGCGACCGACCGCTCGGTCGCCCTGCGGTTCTCACCCGACGGTGTCACGTTCGCGGCGGCACCTCCTCGTGAAGCCGGCTCCCACGGCTACCGTCGCCCGCGCGCATAGGGGATGCCGAGGGCCGACGGCAGCGCCGTCTTCCCGGCCAGCAGCACCAGCGCGACCATGACGCCGATGTAGGGAAGCATCGTCACGAACTCGGTCCGGATGTCGATGCCGAGGATCTGCAGTCCGTTGCCGAGCGAGCGGAGCATCCCGAACAGGACCGAGGCGACCAGGATCCGCCACGGGTTCCAGCCGCCGACCATCGTCAGGGCGAGGGCGATGAAGCCCATCCCGACCGTCATCCCGACCTGGAAGAGCTTCAGGTCGGCGACGGCGAGGTACGCCCCGGCCGCCCCCGCCATCCCCCCCGCGATCGCGATCGCGAGGTAGCGGGTGCGGAAGACGTCGACGCCCGAGGCGTCGGCCGCGAACGGGTTCTCGCCCACCGCCCGCACGTTGAGGCCGAAGCGGGTGCGGGCGAGCAGGAAGGCGAAGACCGGCACCAGCAGGTAGGCGACGTAGAAGAGGGCCTGCTGCTCGAAGAGGGCGGGGCCGATGACGGGGATGTCGCGCAGCAGCGGGACCGAGATCGCCAGCGGCGAGACGTCGGCGGAGGGGTTCTGGCGGCCGAAGATGTCGCGGAAGAGGAAGGCGGTGAGGCCGCCGCCGAGGATCGTGATGGCGATGCCGACGATCACCTGGTCGACGCCGAGGGAGATCGTCAGGAAGCCGAAGAGGAGGCCGAGGAGCAACCCGGCCGCGATCCCGGCCAGCATGCCGACCACCGTGCTGCCGGTGTTGAAGGCGGCGAGGAAGCCGAAGAAGCAGCCCGACAGCATCATCCCCTCGATCCCGAGGTTGAGCAGGCCGGACCGCTCGCCGACCGCCTCGCCCAGGGCGGCGAGCACGAGCGGGACGGCGGCGACGAGGCCCGCGGAGAGCATGGCCGAGACGAAGTCGGCGAGGTTGATGCCGTTCACGGGCGTTCTCCGCCGCCGGCGAGGGCCGCGCCGTGGCCCGTCGTCGGGCCGGCGTCGCCGAGCGGGTTCAGTTCCGGGTCCTCGGTCGAGACCGCCCCGGTCTCCGTCTCGCCGGCGAGGCGGGCGGCCGGCAGGAAGCGGCGCTCGAGATAGACCGCGACCGCGAAGAAGAGGAGCATCAGCCCCTCGAGGATGTCGACGAAAGCGGTCGGCATGTTCAGGGGGCGGGCCATCATCTCGCCCCCGATCGAGAGGAAGGAGAGGAAGTAGGCGAACGGGATGATCCAGAGGCTGTTCAGCCGGGCGAGGTAGACGAGGGCGAAGGCGGCGAAGCCGTAGCCGGGGTTCCAGTTCCCTTGGAAGAGCCCCTTGACCCCGAGGATGTCGTTCGCGCCGGCGAGGCCGGCGAACGCGCCGCTGACCAGCAGGGCAGCGAGCGTCAGCCGGTTGACCGGCATCCCGGCGTGGATCGCCGCCGCCCGGTTGCGGCCGAGGACGTCGAACATGAAGCCGGGCACCGTGCGGCGGAAGAGGAAGCCGACCGCGAGGGCCGAGAGCAGGCCGACGATCAGCCCGATGTGGACGCCGCTGCCGCCGATCTGCGGCAGGCGGTCCTCCAGCGGGATGAGGCGGGTCTGGGGCGGCACCACTGCCGGGTCCTTGACGGGGCCCTTGACCAGCCACGCGGTCACGTTGAGGGCGACGTAGTTCATCATCAGGGTGGTGATGATCTCGTTCAGCCCCCAGCGGACCCGGAGGACGCCGGGGACCACCGCCCAGAGGAGGCCGCCGAGCGCGCCGGCGACGGCGGCGATCAGCCACATCATCGGGTTCGGCACCTTGCCGACGACGGCGGAGGCGGCGATGGCGGAGGTCAGCGCGCCGACCAGCAACTGGCCGTCGATGCCGATGTTCCAGACTCCGGCCCGCAGCGCGACGAGCAGCCCGGCGCTCATGATCAGCAGCGGGGCCATCCGGATCAGCGTCTCGGTGATGCCGTAGGAGGTGCCGAGGCCTCGCCGGAAGAGGATGTCGTAGGCGGCGAGCGGGTCGCGCCCGCGCAGCAGCAGGAAGATGCCTCCGACGACGAACGCGCCGAGGATCGCCAGCAGCGAGGAGAGGAGCGGGGCCAGCCGCAGCAGCCGGGACGGTTGGTTCATGCCGGCACCGCCCCGCGGGCGACGCCGGCCTCGCCGAGCATCATCCGGCCGATCCCCTCGGCGGTCGCGTCCTTGCGGTCGACGACGCCGGTCAGGCGCCCGGCGTACATGACGCCGATGCGGTCGCTGATGTCGAGCAGTTCCTCCAGTTCGGAGGAGATGAGGACCACGACCTTGCCGCTGTCGGCCTGCTCGCGCAGGGTCTGGACGATGAAGCGGGTCGTCTTCAGGTCGAGGCCGTTGGTCGGCTTGTTGACGACCAGCACGCTGGGGTCGAGGGCCAGTTCGCGGCCGAGCAGCAGTTTCTGGATGTTGCCGCCGGAGAGCATCCCGATCCGGGTGCTGCTGCTCGGCGTCTTGACGTCGTAGTCGGCGACGAGGCGGTCGGCGAAGGCGTCGATCGCCTTGCGGTCGATCAGGAAGCCGTTGGCGAAGGGCTTGCGGCGGATCGACTTGAGAACCGCGTTCTCGGCGACCGAGGCGGCGGCGACGCTCCCTTCCTGCAGCCGGTCGTCGGTGACGTAGCCGATGCCGGCCTCCAGCGCGGCGGCGACGCCGAGGTTGGTGATGTCGTGGTCGCGCAGCAGCACCTGACCGGACGTGGCGGGGCGCTGGCCGGCGATCACCTCGCCCAGTTCCTTCTGGCCGTTGCCGTCGACCCCGGCGATGCCGAACACCTCGCCGGCGCGGAGGTCGAGCGAGACGTCGTGCAGCGTCTCCCGCCCTTGGCCGCCGCGGGCCGAGACGTGTCGCAGTCGGAGCAGGCTGCCGCCGGCGGGGCCGCCGTGGCGGGTGGCGACGTCGGGCGGCGGGGTGCCGCCGAACATCCGGGCGACGACCTGCTGCTTGACCGCGTCGTGGCCGGCGGCGGCGAGCTGCTCGGGCCCGAAGGCGCCGACCACCCGGCCGCCGCGCAGGATGGTGATCCGGTCGGAGACGGCGAGCGCCTCCTCGAGCTTGTGGGTGATGAGGACGACGGCGACCCCCTGGGCCCGGAGGCGGCGGAGGATCTGGAGCAGGCCATCGACCTCGGGCGGGGTGAGGACGGAGGTCGGCTCGTCGAGCAGGAGCACCCGGGAGCCGCGGGAGAGCACCTTGGTGATCTCGACCCGCTGCCGGGTGCCGAGCCCGAGGTGGCGGACCTCGGTCCGCGGCGAGACGTCGAGTCCGAACTCGCCGAGCATCGCGGCGAGCCGCTCCTCGGCGGCGGCGAGGTCGAGGACCGGCCCGGTGTCGGTGCCGAGGACGACGTTCTCGATCACGCTCAGGTTCGGCACCAGCGTGAAGTGCTGGTAGACGGTGCCGATCCCCTTGGCCAGCGCGTCGGCCGGGGAGTCGATCCGGACCGGCGCGCCGTCGACCAGGATCTCGCCGGCGTCGGGCTGGTACATCCCGGAGAGGATGCTCATCAGCGTCGTCTTGCCGGCACCGTTCTCGCCCAGCACGGCGTGGATCTCGCCCGGCCAGAGGTCGAGCGAGACATGGTCGTTCGCCTGCACGGTGCCGAAGCGCTTCGAGATGTCGCGCATCCGGACCACCGGCTCGGCCCCGACGGCGGCCCCGGGGCGTGCCGCCGCGGCGGGCGGCGCGGTCGCGTCGCGACCGGGGCCGGCGAAGGCGACGACCCCGCCGGGCACGGCCGCGAGGGCCGGCCCGGGGGCGAGGAGTCGCCGGATGGCGCGGGACAGGTCGAGGTTCACGGCGCGGCTGGCCTCCGTCGCGCTACGAGCCGTAGTGGACCGGCGCGAGCTTGTAGGTGGCGTACTCCTCGGGGTCGTGCGAGTAGAAGATCTTGCCGCCGATCCGCTTGGCGATGTTCTCGATCCGGACCATCGAGTCGAGCAGCTCGGCCGGGTCGCTGTGGAGGCCCATCAGCACCTTGTGCTCGAGGTTGTGCTTCATGTAGGCGACGTCGACCGGGAAGACGAGCGGCTGGTGGCCGTCGCCCGGGCGGACGATCAGCGAGAGGTGGCCGCTGGAGTGGCCGGGGGTCCAGATCAGGTCGAGGCCCGGCAGCAGCGAGTACTCGAACGTGCCGAGGTCGAGCAGCTCGACGTTCATGTTCGGGATGTTGACGAGGTCGGAGTCGTAGCCGAGCCGCTCCCACGGGTCGGGCACGTAGGCGTGTCGCAGTTCGGAGGTCGAGAAGTAGAACTTGGCCTGCGGGAAGAGTTTGTTGCCGCAGCAGTGGTCGAAGTGGAGGTGCGAGTTGACGACGATGTCGATGTCCTCCGGCCGGACGCCGATCGCGTTCAGCTGGGCCGGGATCGTCTGCGCCTCGCTCTGCTGCGGCTTCTCGAACGGCAGCTTGCGCTCGACCCACTCCTTGGTGAAGCCGGTGTCGAACATGATCTTGGCGTCGGGGTGGTCGATGAACAGGGCGAAGACCGGGAAGCGGAACTCGACCCCTTGGTTGTGGTTCCAGGTGGCGAGCGACTTGTCGAGCATCAGCGTCCCGTTGTCGAGCAGGTAGACCTTCATCGTCCGTCCTCTCCTTCGGGCGTGCCGCCCGCGTGTGCCGATTCCCCGTTCCGTTGCAGTGCCCGCCAGACCCGCTCCGGCGTGGCGGGCAGGGCGTCGACGGTCACCCCGGCGTCGGCGAGGGCGGTGGCGACCGCCGCCGCGACGCCGGCCAGCGCGCCCTCGCCGACGCCCTTCGCGCCGTAGGGGCCGGGGCCGTCCTCGTTCTCGACGACGTTCGAGACGAACGCCCCCGGCAGGTCCTCGATCGTCGGCACGTGGTAGTCGTAGAGCGTTGCGTTCAGCAGCGTGCCGGTGTCGTCGAAGAGCATCTCCTCGTAGAGGGCGTTGCCGAGCCCCTGCATCGCCCCGCCCATCTCCTGCGCCACGACCATCCGCGGGTTGATGGCACGGCCGACGTCGGCGACGCTGACCGCCTTGCGGACGTCGATCTTGCCGGTGCGGGGGTCGACCGCCAGTTCGACGCCGCCGATGCAGACCTCCCAGAAGACCGGGCCCTCGGCGTAGGAACCGCTCCCCTTGTCGGGGCGGACCTCGCCGCGGCCGATCAGCTCGCCGCCGACCATCCCGAAATGGGCCTTGATCAGGTCGGGGAACGGCTGCGCCTCCCCCTCGTGCCAGACCGCGGCCGCGCGCACCTCAAGCGCCGCCTCCGGCAAGTCGAAGACGCGCGAGGCGATCGAGAGCAATTGTGCCCGCACGTCGCGCGCGGCGCGGAGCACCGCCATGCCGGCGAGCGTGGTCGAGCGGCTGGCCCCGGTCGAGCGGTCGTAGGGGGTGATCTGGGTGTCGCCGCCGGGCACCCGGACGCTGCCGACCGGCAACTGCAGTTCCTCGGCGACGATCTGGGCGAAGACGGTGCGCGCCCCTTGGCCGACCTCGGTCGACGAGACGAGCAGGGTGGCGGTGCCGTCCGCCTCGAGCCGGACGACGGCGGTCGAGACCGGGTGGGCCCCGGCCGCGAGCAGCCCGACGCTCATGCCGCGGCCGACGTGCGGCGGTTTCGGCGTGCCCCACTCGAGGCCGGCGGCAACGCGCTGGATGTCGCCGACGAGGTCGGCGTCGAGCGGGCGGCCGCCGGGGCGGACTTCCTCGCCGGGGCGGAGCAGGTTCTTCTCCCGCATCTGGAGGGCGTCGAGGCCGCAGCGGCGGCCGATCTCGTCCACCTGCAGTTCGCCGCACCACTGGAGATGGGTCGCGCCGAAGGCCCGGTACGACCCGGCGGGGGAGGTGTTGGTGTAGACGCCCCACGCGTCGACCTTGACCGCCTGCCAGCGGTAGGGGCCGGGGGCGGCGTCCGCGCCGGTGGCGACGACGCGGGGGCCGTTGTCGGCGTAGGCCCCGGTGTCGAACCACGCTTTGGCCTCGCGGGCGAGCAGCGTGCCGTCGGCGCGGGCGGCGGTCCGCATCCACGCCTTCATACCGTGGCGGCGGGTGGTGACCATCGACTCGTCGACGAAGTTGGCGATCCGGACCGGGCGCTTCGCCTTGCGGGCGAGGGCGCAGGTGACCGGCTCCATCTTGGTGTACGACTTGGAGCCGAAGCCGCCGCCGAGGAACGGCACGGTGACCCGGACGTTGCCGACCGGCAGCCCGAAGACGTCGGCCAACTCGGCCCGGACGAGGAACGGGTGCTGGCACGACGACCAGACGTGCAGCTCGTCGCGTCCGACCCACGCGGCGACGGTGGTGTGCGGCTCCATGGCGTACTGGTAGACGGCCGGGAACTCGTACTCCCCCTCGACCACCACGTCGGCGGCGGCGAAGAGCGCGTCGGCGTCGCCGCGGGCGAAGGCGTGGTGGTAGCAGACGTTCCCCGGCTGCAGGTTCAGTTCGCCGAGGCCGTGGAAGAGGCCGCTCTGCAGGTGGGCGGTGTCGTGGAGGTGGATCGCGCCCTCGGCCAGCGCGTCGTTGATGCGAACGACGGCGGGCAGTTCCTCGTACTCGACGTCGATCAGCGTCAGCGCCTCGTCGGCGATCGCGGGCGACTCGGCGGCGACGGCGACGACCGGCTCGCCGACGAAGCGGACGGTGCCGACCGCAATCAGCGGCCGGTCCTTCAGGGCGTGGCCGTAGTTCGGGTGGCGGCTGAGCGCGGGCAGGTCGTCGCCGATCAGGACGGCGACGACGCCGGGCAGCGCGGCCGCGCCCGAGGCGTCGACGCGGACGATCCGGGCGTGCGCGTACGGGCTGCGCAGGATGCGGCCGTGCAGCATCCCCGGCACCCGCAGGTCGCCGGCGAAGAGCGCCTCGCCGGTCACCTTGGCGAAGGCGTCGATCCGGGTGACGTCGCGGCCGACCGCGACGCCGTCGGTCGGCTCAGCGGTGGTCGTCGCCATCGGCCCCTCCCGTCTCGTCGCCGGCCAGTCGGCGGGCGGCGTCCTCGACCGCGCTGAGGATGTTCCAGTAGCCGGTGCAGCGGCAGAGGTTGCCGCCGAGGGCGTGCTCGATCTCGGCCCGGCTGGGGGCCGGGTTGTCGGCCAGCAGCGCCTTGGTGGTCAGCACGAAGCCGGGCGTGCAGTAGCCGCACTGGAACCCGTTGCGATCCACGAACGCCTGCTGGATCGGGTGCAGTCCGTCTGGGCCGGCCATCCCCTCGATCGTCTCGACGTTCGTGCCGTCGGCCTCGACCGCCAGCGTGCAGCAGGAACTGACCGGCCGACCGTCGAGCAGGACGGTGCAGGCCCCGCAGACCTGCACGTCGCAGGAGCGCTTGGTGCCGGTCAGGTCGAGCCGGTCGCGCAGCACGTCGAGGAGGATCTCGTGGACGCCGATCTCGAGCGCGACCGGCTGGCCGTTGACACGGCAGCGGAGCGTGGTCCGGGCGAGGCCGGTCGTCGGCAGCGTCTCAGCCGGCATGGCGCATGGCTCCGTTCGCCGCGGCCTCGGCGGCGCGGACGATGGCGGCCTCGGCGAGGACGGCGGCGAGTTGCCGCTTGTAGTCGGTCGACTCGAAGGCGTCGACCGTCGGCTCGATCTCTCGCCGAACCCGTGCCGCCGCCTCGGCGGCGAGGGTGGGAGAAGGCGCGCGGCCGATGAGCAGCGCCTCCGCGGCCAGCATTCGCTCCGGTCGCTCGCCGACGCTGCCGACGACGACGCGGGCCTCGGCGACGGTGCCGCCTGCAAGCCGGACCACCGCCGCGACCGAGGCGCTCGGCCGCTCGTGAATCTTGAACCGCTCGTAGGCGACGCCGGTGGCGGGGCCGGGAAGCGGCGCGAGGATGTCGGTCAGGATCTCGTCCGGCCGGCGGGCGGTGGACATCAGGCCGGTGAAGAACCCCTCGGCCGGCACGCTGCGCTCGCCGTCCGCCGAGACGAGGGTCAGGGTCGCGCCGAGGGCCACGAGGAGGGTGGCCGGGTCGCTGTGCGGCTCGGCGAAGCAGAGGTTGCCGCCGAGCGTGCCGGCGGAGCGGACCCGGACGTTGGCGACGTTGGCCTCCAGCGCGGCGAGCTCGGGCAGCCGTTCGCGGACGAGCGGCGAGCGCTCGATGGCGCGGTGGGTGGCGAGCGCCCCGATCCGGAGCGCGCCGTCCTCGGCCGCGATGCCGTCGAGGCCGGGGATGCGCTTGATGTCGACGAGGTGGCCGAACTCGGTCAGCCGGTCCTTCAGGATGACGACCAGTTCGGTGCCGCCGGCGTAGACGGCGGCGTCGTCGCCGTGCTCGCGCAGCAGGGCGGCGGCGTCGGTAAGCCGCTCCGGGCGGTGCAGGCTAAAGGGCGCGAGCATGCGCGGCCTCCTGCGCCTTGCCGGTCGCGGGCGGCATCCCGTCGTCGAGCCCGGCCCGGCGGACTTGGCGGACGAGGTAGCCCCAGTAGTTCTCGAGGTGGTCGTCGCGGTACTTGTCGGGGTAGACCCGGTCGGCCATCTCGGCCGACATCGGGCGCAACTCGCCGAGCGAGCCGGCGATGGCCTGGATGCGCAGCACCCGCTCGAGGGTGAGCGCGGCGTAGACCGCCCACTTGACGGTCGCGCCGACGACCAGCACGCCGTGGCCGCGCATGACGACGACCCGCTTGTCGCCGAGGGCGCGGGCGACGGCCGCGCCCTCGTCCGCGGAGATGATCAGGCTGGCGGTGTCGTCAAAAGTGGCCAGCCCCTCGCGGAAGAGGACCGCGTCGTGGTTGAGCAGGGCCAGTTCGGCGTCGGTCGCGCCGAAGGCGGTGGTGTAGGGCGGGTGGGTGTGGACCACCGCGCCGACATCGGGCCGGGCCCGGTAGACGGCGGTGTGGAGCACGGTCTCGAGGTGGATGCGTCCGGTGCCGGCGAGGCGGCTGCCGTCCATGTCGAGCGTCAGGACGTCGCCGGGGGCGACCTCCTCCAGCCCGAGGCCGTTCGGCTTGATCAGGACCTTCTCGCCGTCGGCGGAGCGGGCGGAGACGTGCCCCAGCGTGTAGTCGCCATGCCCGGCCATGCCGAGGATGCGGCAGGCCCAGGCGACCTCCTCGCGCAGCGCGTCGTCGGCGGTCATCAGCGGCGCTCCGTCGGCGGGTAGGCGGGGTGCGGGAAGCCGAAGACCATCACCACGTCCTCGCCGCCGGTGTTGGCGACGGCGTGCCAGAGCCCGGCCGGGATGTGGATCGCCTCGCCGGCGGCGAAGGGGACGGCGCCGTCGTCGGTCCGCAGTTCCCCGCGGCCGGCGACGACGTAGGCGACCTCCTCCGCGTCGTGCCGGACCGCCCCGAGGACGGTGCCGGGGGCGAAGACGGAGTAGCCGAGCGAACTGACGATCCCGTCGGCGGTGTCGCGGGTCAGCAGCATCCGGCTCCAGCTGCCGTTGGGCAGCGGGATCGGCTCGACCGCGGCGAGGGGGACGACGGTGACGGTCTCGGTCACAGCGCCCACTTCCCGTCCTTGACGATGTACTGGCCGTTGTCCTCGATCATCAGCGAGGCGTTCAGGCAGTTGCCGTCGAGGTGCAGCACGGAGTGGTTCTGGCCGCCGGGGTAGGCGTTGTGGTTGTCGCCGAGGGCGAAGTGGACCGTGCCGAGCAGCCCCTTCTCCGAGGGCGAGCCGGTGGGCGACTTCTCGCTGGTGCCGAAGGCGAACTCGCCGATGACGGTCGCGCCGTCGACCCCCTCGATCACCTTGCGCAGGCGGGCCGCCTCGTCGCCGCCCTCGATCTTAGTCACCTTCCCCTTCTCGACGGTCCAGGTGATCGGGTGCGGGGTCTGCCCCGGCAGGCCGATGCCGAGCATGATGCCGTCGACGACGATGGTCCCCTCGGTCCGGTCCTCGACCGCGGCGAAGGCGACCTCCGACCAGAGCGGGACCGGGCCCATCATCTGGCCGCGGTGCTTGATCGGGGTCACTTCCAGCGCCGGCCGGCCCTCGATTGAGACGCGGACGTCGGTGCCGGCGGGGGAGGTGACGCGGCACCACTTCTTGCCCTTGAGCGCGGCGATGGCGGCCCGGGCCCGGTCGGTGGCGTCGTGGATGTCGGCCTCGGTCAGGCCCCAGTTGCCGATCCCCTCCTCGACCGAGGCGATCTTGGCGTTGTTGTCGCACGACTCGCGCACGGCCGAGACGTGGGCGAAGCGGTTGGCCCACTCGAGGTTGGTGATGATGATGATCTCGTCCGAGTTGGTCATCGCGTGGTGGAGGTTGCGGGGCGGGGCCATCGGGAACTTGGTGTCGGCGACGGCGCGGCGGACCTGCTGCTCGTTGTTGGCGATCACCGGCAGGCCGCCCCGCTCGACGACGATGCGGGCGAGGGCGTCCGCCTCGGCGCGGTGGGCGTCGTCGGTGATGATCGTGACGGTGTCGCCCGGCTCGACCGACATGCAGACGCCGACGACCATCTCGGCGTCGCGTCGGAGCCCCGGATCGAGTTCAGCCATGGTGCGCGTCCTTTCCGTCGGTCTCGTGCCGGCCGCCGCGCGCCGCGACGGCCCGTGCGTGCGTCTCCTGCCTCAGGCGGGGGCGAGGCGGCGGGGGGCGACCTTCGGCAGCACCTCGTCGACCAGCCGCCGCACCTGGCCGTACTGGTCGAGGGAGCCGAAGCGGCAGATGAAGTCGTCGACCCCGGCCGCGGCGAAGGTGGTGATCCAGTCCGCGACGTCGTCCGGCGTGCCGACCGGACCCCACTCGCCGAGGTCCATCGCCTTGGAGAGTTCGGGGTAGTACTGGCTGATGTAGGCGTCGATCCCCGCCTGCGCCTCCTCGCGGGTGTCGGCGATGTTCATGGTGACTTGGTACGACATCACGAAGTCGGCGCGGGGTCGTCCTTCCTCGGCGATGGCGGCGTCGACCTGCTCGAGCTGGGCGGCGAACTCCTCCGGGTGGCGGGCCCGGCAGCAGGTCATCCAGCCGTCGCCGTACTTGGCGATGCGGCGGGCGGCCTTCGAGATGACGCGCTCGGTCTGCGCCTCGGCCTTGGTGCCGACGGTCAGGCGCGGGTTGGAGACGACCCAGATCGGCGGCGGGTTCTGGACCGGGGTCAGCGGCCGCATCTCGGTGCCGGAGTAGAAGCTGATGTCGTCGAACTGGAAGTGCTTGCCGTGGAAGTCGGTCTTCCCCTCGGTCCAGAGCTGGCGGAGGACGGCGAGCCCTTCCTCGAAGATGCCGGCCCGCTGCTCGAAGTCGAGGCCCTGCGAGGCGTACTCGCGGCGGACGCCCTCCTCCGGGTTGCCCATGCCGGTGCCGAGGATGGTGCGTCCGTTCGAGAGGTGGTCGAGCGTCGCCCACTCGAGGGCGAGGTAGAGCGGGTTGCGGGTGCCGGAGACCATGCAGGCGGTGCCGAGCTTGACCCGCTCGGTCCGCTGCGAGATGGCGGAGAGGAGCGTGATCGGCTCGAACCGCGGCTTGGAGAAGAGGCTGTCCCCGACCCAGACCGAGTCGAAGCCGGACTGCTCGGCGACCTCGGCGAGGTTCAGCAGGTCGCGCAGGGAGTAGTCGGGCGCGATCAGCGGCTCCCGGTTGTTGAGGTTGAGCCCGAACTTCAGTTCACGGTTCGTGGTCACGCCGTCCCTCCCGGGCCCGGCCGTGCCGGGCGTCGCGCAGTCGTCGGTTCAGCCCCGTTCGCGCTCGGCGCGACGCCGCCCCGCAGCGGCAGCTCGGTCGCGCCGTCGGCGGCCATCGCCTCGAGGATGCGCTGCGGCACCCGGATGTGGTCGCCGACGAGGCGGGCCGCCGCGTCGGCGTCGCCCGCCAGCACGGCGTCGAGGATCGCCCGGTGCTCGAGCAGCGAGCGTTCCATACCGCCCCGCAGCTGGGTCGAGGGGGAGAGGTAGCGGCGCATCCGGTCGACCAACGTGCCGTGGATCGCCTGCAGGTCGTCGTTCTGGGAGCGGGTGACGAAGAGGGCGTGGAAGGCGGCGTTGGCGGCGAAGAACGTCTCGACGTCGCCGATGGCGGCGGCGGCGGTCATCGCGTCCTGCAGCGACTCGAGCGCGGCGAGGTCGTCGCCGGTGACGTGGGGCACCGCCAGCCGGATCGCCAGCGCCTCCAGCGCCTCCCGCACCCGGTAGGCGTCGAGGAACTGCTTGATGGTGAGCGAGGAGACGATCGCGCCCTGCCGCGGCACCAGCGTCACCAGTCCCTCGGCGGCCAGGCGGCGGAGCGCCTCGCGGACGGGGACGCGGCTGACGCTGAGGTCCTGGGCGAGGGCCTCCTCCCGCAGCGTCGCGCCGGGGAACAGGCTGTTGTCGAGGATCCGCTCGCGGAGGAGAGCGTAGACCTGCTCGGCGAGGGTCGCGGTGTTCAGCCGCAGGCCGGTGGTGCGGTGGGTGCCGTTGTGGTGCGGGGAAGGTGCCGGTTGCATCGGTTCGAACGGGCCTCGCTGCGCGTCGCCGACCGCCGCTGTATACGGTATACGGGACCATACCGCCGGCCCGGCCCACTGTCAACCGGCCGCGCCGAAGGGTCGTGACGCGATGGCTGCGGCCCGGTACGATACCGGGCGGCTGCGGGGCGCGGTCACGGAAGGGGCGGTCGCATGGAACCGGCAACGGCCGGGCTGGTCTACCGGGACGACGACGAGGTGGCGCCCGGGGAGTACCGGGCGATGTTCGCCCTGATCGGGCGGCGGCCGATCGCGGCCGAGGACGACGCCGTCGTCGCGGCGCTCCGGCGCGGCCGGAACCTGACGGCGCGGACGGCCGACGGCACCTTGGTCGGGCTGGCCCGGCTGCTCGACGACGGGCTGCTGTACGCCTCGGTCTGGGACGTCGCGGTCGACCCGGCACACCGGCGGCGGGGCATCGCCCGCGAGCTGATGCGACGGGCGATGGCGGTCGTCGACGGCCGGCGGCTGGTCGCGCTGGTGGCGACCGAGATGGGGGAGCCGCTCTACCGGGAGCTCGGCTTCAGCGAGACGTCGGGCGGCAGCGTGGCGTTGTTCCTGCGGCCCGAGGGCGGACGGGCACCGGCTCCGGCGGAGGAGTCGGCGGGGTAGGGGATCGGGCGGCATCCGGCGTTCCGGCCAGCACGGCGACCGGCACCGGGATCGACGAGGACCAGCGTGGAGCGGATCACCAACCGATTGGGGCAGGCGGACCTCGGCGAGGCGGCGCGGCGCGGCTTCGTGCTGCTGGCGCTGATGCAGATCGCCTTCGGCCTGGCGCTGACGGCGCAGCAGAACATCGTCGTCAACTACTTCAACGACGTGCTGAAGTTCTCCACCCCGGAGTTCGGCTACATCACCGCGATCCGGGAGATCCCCGGCTTCCTGATCATCTTCCTCAGCGCGGTGGTCTACCGCGTCTCGCTGCAGCGGGTGACCGCCGGGGCGCTGGTGCTGCTCGGCATCGCGTACATGTGCTTCGGCCTCTCGAACAGTTTCTGGACGGTGGTGCCGTGGGTGGTGCTCTCCAGCATCGGCTACCACACCGTGCTGCAGACCCAGAACGCGCTGGCGCTCAACCTGACGGGCGAGAAGAAGAGCGGGGCGATCCTCGGCTGGATGAGCGGGATGAACCAGACCGGGTCGCTGATCGGCCTGGTCCTGATCCTGGTCACCTTCGCCGCCGGGATCCTCGGCTTCCGCTCGGCGTTCGTGGTGCTGGGGATCGTCTCGATCCTCGGCGCGGTGGCGGTTTTCGGCTTCCCGCACCTGCACGACGGGGTCGAGCAACAGGTGGCGGCCAAGCGCGACCCGATCGTGCTGAAGCGCGACTACCGGTTCTACTACTGGCTGAGCCTGATCGACGGGGCGCGGCAGCAGATCTTCTTCTCGTTCGGGCTGATGGTGCTGGTCAAGTTCTACGGCCTGAGCGTCGAGCAGGTCTCGGGCCTGCTGATCGTGGTGACGCTGGCGGCGGCCCTGCTGGGGCCGACCATCGGCCGGCTGATCGACACGCAGGGGGAGCGGCGGCTGCTCTCGTGGGTGAACGTCGCCTACATCGTGGCCCTCGGCGGCTACGCGTTCACCTCGAACGTCTTCGTCGCCAGCGCCTGCTACATCATCTACACCTTCATCTCCCCGCTCTCGGCGATGGCGGCCTCGACCTACCTGCGGAAGATCGCCACCCCGGCCGACATCGCCCCCAGCTTCGCGATGGGGACGACGATGCAGCACGCGGCCGCCATCGTGGTCCCGCTCAGCACCGGCTTCATCCTCAACTACGTCGGCTACCAAGTGCCGTTCATGATCGCCTGCGTCTTCGCCTTCGTCGCCATCGTCGTCACCCAAGGGCTCAACCCGATCGCCCAGCGCTCGGCCGAGCGGATAGCCCTCGACGCCCAGGCGGCCAAGAACCGCGCCGCCGAGGGGGAGGCGCTGGAGATCGCGTCGATGGAGACGGCCAACGCCGACGACCCCGGCAGCCACCTCTCCGCCAACCTCGCCGCCGCGACGCTGGCCGACAAGTCGGCCGACTGACCGGGCACGCGCCGTGCGGAGGCCGTCGGCGTTGTCACACGCCGGCCGGTTCCCGCATGGCGGCCGCAGTCTCGGAGGTGGTTCGCGATGACACGGCGCGGGTTTCCGAACCTGCTCCTCCGTCTCGTCGCCGCGACGTTGTTCGTGCTCGTCGCCCTGCCGACCCGGGTCGGCGTGGCGCAGGAGGCGACCCCGGCCGGTTCGGCCTGCGCCCCGACCAGCGTGGCGCAGAACCTCGATGCCACCAACCGCTACTGGCAGGAGGTCTGGACCGCGGGCGGGGACGCCATGGTGGGTGATCTGCTCGCGCCGAACGAGATCCACCATTGGGGCATCGGCGGCGACACCCAAGGGACCGACCCCTTCACCGCCCGATTGAGGGCGTTCCTCGCCGCGTTCCCGGACATCACCTTCACCGTCGAGTCGTCGTTCGGACAGGGCGACCTGACGGTCTCCCGCTGGTCGGCGACCGGCACCCAGCAGGGGGCTTGGCTGGCGGTGCCGGCCACCGGCAAGTCGGTGACGTGGTCCGGGATCAACATCTTCCGCTTCGACTGCGGCAAGATCGCCGAGGTCTGGGGCAACGCCGACCACGTCGGGCTGCTCCAGCAGCTCGGCGCGCTGCCGGCCTCGAACACCGCGCAGCCGCTGCCCGTTTCGGCGACGCCCGAGGCGGCGGCCGCGGCCAGTCCGGCCGTCTGTCCGGCCACGTCGCCGGACCAGAACCTCGCGACCGCGCGGCGCTGGACCGACGAGGCGCTGACCGGGCGCGACCTCGCGGTGCTGGACGAGATCGCCGCCCCCGACATCGTCCACCACCCCGGGTCCTTCGCCGACCAGCACGGTCGCGAGGCGGTGAAGCGAACGCTCGGCGCGCTGCTGGCGATCGCCCCGGACGCGGTCTACACGGTTGACCTGACCGTCGCCGCCGACGACCTCGTGGCGGTGCGCTGGACGATGCGCGGCACGGTGACGGGGAGGTTCATGGGTCAGGAGGCGAACGGCAAGCCGATCGACGTCACGGGCATCAACATCTACCGCTTCGACTGCGGCAAGATCGCCGAGGGCTGGTCGGAAGTCGACGGTCTCGCCATGCTGCAGCAACTCGGCGGCGGCCCGAAGCCGACCAAGCCGGAGCTGCCGGTCACCTAGGCTGGCCGTCGGCCTCGGGATCCGTCGGCGCGAGGTGGCCGACGACGCGGGAGACGGCGTCGCGGGTGATCGCGTAGTGGGAGCCGTCCCACACCGGCCGTCCGTCCGCCAAGACGATGACTTGCGGCGACTCGTGGCGGACGCCGGTCCATGCCTCGACCTCGCGCGAGAGGTTCGGGTGGGCGCTGACGTCGACGAGGAGCATCTCGCCGCCGACCCGGCTCAGTTCGCGCTTGGCCCGGGCGGAGACCGGGCACCACGGGTCGTGCAGGTAGACGACCGCCGGGCCGGCGGCGGCGGCAGTCTCCAGGTCGGCGAGGTCGGCAACGGGGACGAACGCGGTGGTCGGCTCGGCTGAATCGGTCATAGTGCCTCGGAGGTTTCGGAACGGCCATGCGGCCAGACGACGCATCATGGGACGGATGGTACCCGCTGGCGGGGCGCGGCATCGACGCGGCTCCCCCGGTGCGGTCGCGGGAGGACGAGGATGTCGGGGGTTGACGCGGTCGAGGCCGTTCGCAAGGTGCGGCAGGCGCGGCTCTACCACGACCGGCCGGTGCCGCCGGGCGTGCTGGACCAGTTGCTCGAGGTGGCGCGCTGGACGGGCAGTTCCCGCAACAGCCAGCCGTGGGAGTTCGTGGTGGTCGAGGACCGGGAGGCGCTGCGGCGGATCAGCCAACTGCGGCCGACCATCAACTGGGTTGCCGACGTGCCGATGGCGATCGCGATCGTCCTCAACGGCGGCAGCGTCGAGAGCGAGGCGTACGACGAGGGGCGGCTGACCGAGCGCCTGCTGATCGCGGCCAATCTGCTGGGCCTCGGCGGCGGCACCGCGTGGTTCGGCGACGCGGCGCAGGAGGCGGAGGGGCGGGCGATCCTCGGCGTGCCGGACGGGCGGACGGCGCGCTCGGTGGTGGCGATCGGCTACCCGACGACGACGGTCGACCACCGGCCGAACCCGAACGTGCCCGGCCGGAAGCCGATCTCGGAACTGGTCAGTTGGGGTCGCTTGGGGCAGCACGAGCGGCCGTAGGCTTCTCGGAGTCGGGGAGTCGGGGAGTCGGGGAGTCGGGGAGTCGGGGAGTCGGGGAGTCGGGGAGTCGGGGAGTCGGGGAGTCGGGGGTGGGCGAGGTGCGGGGCGACGAGAGCATCATGTCGGCGCTGGTGGAGTTGGAAGGGCGGTTCAGCGGCGAGCTGGGGGTGGCGGCGATCAACTTGGCGACGGGCGAGACGGTCGAGCACCGCGCCGACCGGGTGATGCCGACCGCCAGCGTGATCAAGATGGCGATCCTCTGCGAGGTCTGGCGGCAGGCGGCCGAGGGGCGGCTCGACCTCGGGCAGCGGGTCGTCATCGAGGCGGACGACGTCGTGCTCGGCTCCGGTGTGCTGCGGGACTTCGGGCCGGGGCTCGCGCCGACGGTGCGAGACCTCGGCACGTTGATGGTGATCGTCAGCGACAACACCGCGACCAACCTGCTGATCGACCTCGTGGGCGGGGTGGAGCCGGTGAACGCGAACGCGCGGCGGCTCGGGCTGCCGGACACCACGCTGCACCGGCGGATCGACTTCGGCCAGATCGGCCGGGTGGCGAGCCGGTTCGGGGAGAGCACGCCGCGCGACCTCGCCCGCCTGATGGCGATGCTGGCCCGCGGCGAGGTGGTCGACGCGCGGGCCTCGGCCGAGATGGTCGAGATCATGCGGCGGCAGCAGTACCTCGACCAAGTTCCGCGCTACCTGAACAGCAACCCGCACGCCGACGCGCTGGAGGATGGGCAGGAGGCCTGGGCGGCCTGCAAGACGGGGATGATGCCCGGCACCCGGGCCGACGCCGGCATCCTGCACCTGCCGGGCGGGGTGGAGATCGCCTACGCCGCGATGACCGACGGCGGGTCGGACCATTCCTTCGCCGCCGACAACGAGGGCGAGGTCGTCAACGGGATCGTCGGCCGCCTGCTGGTCGAGCACTGGTGGCCGGGCGGACCGATGCCGGCCTCGGCCTTGCTGCCCGGGGATGCCTTCGGGCGGCTCGCCGGCTGAGGGCCGGCGGTCGGGCGGACGCGGGTCAACCGGGAGTCGGGCCGGCCGCCGCCAGCAGGTCGGGCGGCGGCAAGACGCCGCGATAGCTGACGCAGAGCGAGTAGAAGGCCTTCGGGCCGACCGCGTCGCGGGCCATGACCTCGTAGTCGACGCTGACGACCTCGCCGCCGTGCGCGTGGAGCGCGCGGAGGAAGGCGTTGACGTTGGCCTGCAACTCGTCGGGCGAGGCGGCGTGGGCGATCCAGACCCAAGTGGGCATTGCGTCGCCTCCAGTCTCCGGCGTGGGGTCACGGCGGTACGGCATCGGTGCCGTGCTCACCATACCGGATCGGCGGGCCGCCCGCCGTGGCAGCCTGACGCGGGGAGGGGGCCGGTTGAACGTGGACAGGGTCCGCTCGGTCGGGCTCGCGGGGACTCCCTCCCCCAGCCCCCTCTCTCGCCGCCGCGGCTGACAGGGGGAGGTGTCCGTTGGGAAGCCGCCGCGCCGCGGCAACCCGGGGGTCCGGGGGAGGGCTTGGCCCTCCCCCGATTCAGTTTCTCCCTCTCTCCCGCCGCCGCGGGAGAGGGGGCTGGGGGGTGAGGGCGGCCCCGGCGGACCCGGCCGCGAGGCGCGGTGCCGCTTCCCAACGGACACTCCCCCTGTCGGCCCTTGAGCGGGGAGAGGGATCCGGGGGCGAGGGAGTCCCCGCGAGCCCTGCCGCGAGGTGCGCGTGCCGTTCCCGATCAGTGCCGCTCCCTGTCAGATGGCAATGGGAGTGGGCGAGAATGTCACGGGGAACTTGGATCCCCCCGGGACCCCAGGTCGCCGCCGGACGGCGCCTTCCCGACCTCCGCAACTGATGCCGCGACAGGTGTCCTTGGCGCGCCGGGCCGGTACGGTACGATTCGCGCCGGCTCGCTGGCCCGGTGGGACGACCGGGCACGGGGAGGGCCGCGCCGCGCGGGGCGAACGTCAGCGCCGATTTCGCACAGGGAGGCACCGACGATGACCGAGGAGACTGGCAAGACGCCGGACGCGTTGCTCGAGCCGGGGGCGGCGTTCGACCGCCGGATGACGAGCTTCCTGCGCCAGATGCGGCAGGAGACGACCCACCGGCGCGGCTTCCTGCGGCTGGCGGCGGGCTCGGCCGGGGCGGCCGCCCTGTTGGCGGCGATGGGCGGCCCGGCCGAGGCGGCGACCCGGCGGGTGCTGCCGGGCCTCTGGCTGCTGCAGGAGGACGCGAAGACGGTCACCTTCGGCCTCGAGGGCGACGTCCGCGGCCTCGAGCCGGCGCTCGCCTACGACTTCACCGCGAACCCGGTCGCCTGCCAGATCAGCGAGGGGCTGCTGATGTTCGACGGCAAGGGCGCGCTGCAGCCCTTGCTGGCCGAGAAGTGGGAGCATCCGGACGCCCTCACCTACGTCTACACGCTGCGCGACGGGGTGTCCTTCTCCGACGGCTCGCCGATGACCGCCGACGACGTGGTCGCCTCGATCGCCCGGGTCCGCGATCCGGAGGTCGCCGGCCCGCTGGCGTGGATGTACGACACGCCGGGCGCGGAGGTGACCAAGACCGACGACAAGACGATCACGATCAAGCTGAAGACCGCGAGCGCGCTCTTCCAGTACGTGGTGGCGACGACCGCCGGCCACGTCGTGCCGAAGGCGGCGATTGAGCAGTACGGGCTCGACTTCCTGCGCAACCCGGTGGGGACCGGCCCCTTCAAGTTCGTGAAGTGGGACGCCGGCAGCCAGATCGAGCTGGCGAGGAACGAGCACTACTGGCAGCCGGGCAAGCCGGCCTTCGACAAGGTCGTCTTCAAGATCGTGACCGAGGGGACGACCCGCGTCACCGGCCTGAAGACGGGCGAGCTCGACATCGTCGGCTCGGTGCCGCCGGACCAGCTCGCGATCGTCGCCGGGTTCGAGAACGTCAACCTGCAGAGCGTCGTCGGCTACACGATCAACGGCATCGTGCTCCGGTGCGACAAGCCGCCGTTCGACGACGTCAAGGTCCGGCAGGCGGTGAACTACGCGACCGACCTGAAGTCGATCATGGAGAACATCGTCAAGGACTCCGGCATCCAGTCGCACAACACCGCGGTGCCGCCGGAGATGCCGGGCAGCGCGTCCGACGAACTGGAGCCGATCCCGTTCGACCTCGACAAGGCGAAGCAGCTGCTGGCCGAGTCGAGCCAGCCGAACGGCTTCAAGACCAAGCTGTCGGTGATCGCGCCGAACGACATCTGGGTGCCGCAGGCGCTGGCGGTGCAGCAGGCGCTGAAGGCGCTGAACATCGAGGTCGAAATCGACCAGCTGCCGTACGCCGACTTCATCACGCTCTTGCAAGGGGGCGAGTACGAGGGGATGGCCTCGTTCCAGTGGGGCTCCGACTTCCCCGACGCGGCCGGCAACCTGATCCCGCTCTTCCTCTCGTCCAACGTGCCGCCGCAGAACAATCAGGCCTACTACAAGAACGAGAAGGTCGACAAGCTGCTTGACGACGCCGAGACGGAGCTGGACGCTGACAAGCGACTGCAGATGCTGAAGGATGTCCAGAAGCTGATCTCCGACGACCAGCCCTGGATCTTCTTCGAGCATTACAAGTGGTTCATGCCGATCAGCAAGCGGCTCACCGGCTACACCCTGACCGCGCTCTGGTACTGGGACTGCTTCATGCGCGACATGAAGCCGGCGCAGGCCTAGGCGGCGCGGCGGCGCGGGCCGCGGGAGCATCCCGCGGCCCGTTCCGCCCCGGCTGCGGCTGGGTGGACCGAGCGTGAGCACGACAGCATCGAACCGGGCGACCCGGCGCGAGGGCCGGGTCGATGTTCCCGGCGGCTGGGTCTGGTACGAGGAGCGGGGCGACGGGCCGCAGGCGGTCGTGCTGCTGCACGGCGGGCCGGGCGCGTCGTCCGACTACCTCGAGCCGCTGATGGCGCCGCTGGCCGAGCGCGGCTACCGGGTGGTCCGCTACGACCAGCTCGGGTCGCGCCGCTCGGCCCGGCCGGACGACGCGTCGCTCTGGAACGCGCCGCGCTTCGTCGCGGAGGTGGAGGCGGTGCGGCAGGCGCTTGGGCTCGGGCGGGTGCACCTGCTCGGCCAGTCGTGGGGGGCGTGGCTGGCGCTCGACTACGCGCTCGCCCACCCCGAGGGACTGGCGAGCCTGACCTTGGCGAGCGGGGCGGCGAGCACGGCCCAGTGCGTGGCCGGCATGAACCGCTGGCGCGCGGGACTCGACCCCGAGCAGCAGGCGGCGCTCGCGCGCTGCGAGGCGGCCGAGGCGTGGCAGGACCCCGACTACAAGGCGGCGATGGACGAACTCTACCGCCGGCACCTCTGCCGGCTCGACCCGTGGCCGGAGGCGCTGCTGGAGTCCGACCGGCACTTGGCGATGCCGGTCTACACGGCGATGTGGGGCCCGGCCGAGTTCACCTGCACCGGCAACCTGCGCGACTGGGACCGGACCGACCGTCTCGGCGAGCTCCGGCTGCCGACGCTGGTCACCGTCGGCCGCTGGGACGAAGTGAGCCCCGACTGCGCCGAGACGCTGCACCGGGGCATCGCCGGGTCGCGGCTGGCCCGGTTCGAGGCGTCGTCGCACCTGGCCCACCTCGAGGAGCCGGAGCGCTACCTCGAGGTGCTGACGGGCTTCCTCGCCGACGTCGACGCGGCGGGGGCGGCCTGATGGTCCGCCTCGTCGTCACCCGGCTGCTGGGCCTCGTGCCGCTGATGCTGCTGATCACCACGATCGTCTTCTTCATGGTCCGGATGGTGCCGGGCGACCCGGCGAAGCTGATGGTCGGCGGCCAGCGGATCAGCCAGCAGAATCTCGAGAACATCCGCAAGGCGTACCGGCTCGACCGACCGGTGCTGGAGCAGTACGGCCTCTGGCTGCAGGACCTCTCCCAGGGCAACCTCGGTCGCTCCTACCGGCAGCGGACGGAGGTGCGGACCCTGATCGTCGACCGGCTGCCGGTGACGACGAAGCTGGCGGCGTTCAGCTTCCTGATCTCGCTGCTGATCGCGGTGCCGCTCGGGATCGTGGCGGCGGTGAAGCGGAACACGTGGATCGACGTCGGGGCGACCGTGTTCGCGCTGGTCGGGGCGTCGTCGCCGGTCTTCTTCACCGCGATCCTGCTGATCCTGGTCTTCTCCTTCCAGCTCGGCTGGCTGCCGTCGCTCGGCGCCGGGGACGGCGGGTGGGACACGTTCGTCCACTTGCTGCTGCCGTCGCTGACGCTCGGCATCTCGCTGGCGGCGATCACGACCCGGATCACGCGCTCGGCGATGATCGAGGCGCTGACGCAGGACTACATCGAGACGGCGCGGGCGAAGGGGCTCTCGAGCCGGAGCGTGGTGATGAAGCACGCGCTGCGCAACGCCCTCGTCCCGATCGTGACGGTGGCGGGCCTGCAGTTCGGCTTCCTGATCGTCGGCACGGTGCTGGTCGAGCAGGTGTTCGGGCTGGGCGGCCTCGGCTCGCTGCTGATCCAGGCGGTGCAGGTCCGCGACTACCCGGTGGTGCAGGGGGCGACGATCTTCATCGCCGCCGTCTTCGTCGTCCTGAACCTGATCGTCGACATCCTGTACGGGGTGATCGACCCGCGCGTCCGCTACGGCGGGGGAGGCTGAGCCGTGGCGTCCGATGCGTTGGCGGTCAGCGTCGACGGGTTGGCGGATGACACGCCGTCGTCCGCCTCGATGTTCTGGTGGCGGATGCGCCGCAACCCGAAGGCGGTGATCGGCGGCACGGTGGTGGTCGTCCTCCTCTTCGTCGCGGTCTTCGCCAACCTGCTCGCGCCGCGCGACCCGACCGTCGGCGAACTGGCCGACAGTCTCCACCCGCCCGGCAACGGCTACGTGCTGGGCGCGGACAAGAGCGGCCGCGACGTGCTCAGCCGGCTGATCCACGGCACCCGGACGGCGATGTTCGGGGCGCTCCTCGTCGTCCTCGTCTCGGAGGTGGTCGGGGTGCCGCTCGGCGTCTGGGCCGCCTACCGGGGCGGCTGGGTCGACGAGGCGGTGACCCGGGTCTGGGACATGCTGCTCGCCTTCCCGCCGCTGCTGCTGGCGTTCGCGGTGGTCGCCGCGTTCGGGCCGGGGCTGACCAAGTCGGCGCTGGCGCTCGGCGTCCTCTACGTGCCGTTCATCGCCCGCGTGGCCCGCAGCGTGACGCTGGTCCAGAAGGAGATGACCTACACCGAGGCGGCGCGGGCCATGGGCTACCCGAGCCGGCGGATCGTCTTCCGCCACATCCTGCCGAACTGCCTCTCGCCGGTGATCGTCGTCTCGTCGCTCGACTTCGCCTACGCGATGCTCGACCTCGCCGCGCTCTCGTTCCTCGGGCTGGGGGTGCAGCCCCCCACCCCCGACTGGGGGACGATGCTGGCCGAAGGCCAGCAAGTGCTGCTCACCTCGCCGTGGGTCGCCCTCTCCTCCGGCTTCGCGATCGTGGTCGCCGTCCTCGGCTTCAACCTCCTCGGCGACGGCCTGCGCGACGTGCTCGACCCGCGGCAGGGACAGCAATGAACGGATCCGCGGCCGACTCGTTGCTCCGGATCGACGACCTCCGGATCTGGTTCAAGACGCGCACCGGCGACGTGCGCGCGGTCGACGGCGTGACGCTCGACATCCGGCCGGGCGAGGTCGTCGGCCTCGTCGGCGAGTCTGGCTCAGGCAAGAGCGTCACCGCCCGCTCGGTGATCCGGCTGGTGCCGATGCCGCCGGGGCGGCTGGTCGGCGGCACCGTCCGCTTCGACGGGCGCGACCTCTACGCCCTGAGCGAGAAGGAGATGCAGGCGCTGCGCGGCGGCCGGATCGCGATGATCTTCCAGGACCCGATGACCTTCCTGAACCCGCTCTACACTGCCGGCGACCAAGTGGCGGAGGCGATCCGCCGGCACCAGGGGCTGGACCGGGCTGCGGCGCGGGCAAAGGTGGTCGACCTGTTCCGGACGGTCGGCATCCCGAACCCCGAGGCGCGCTACGACGCCTACCCGCACCAGTTGTCGGGGGGCCTCCGGCAGCGGGTGATGATCGCGATGGCGCTCTCGTCCGAGCCGGCGCTGCTGATCGCCGACGAGCCGACGACGGCGCTCGACGTGACGATCCAAGCCCAGATTCTGGCCCTGCTGCGCGAGTTGCAGCGGTCCACCGGCATGAGCGTGCTGCTGATCACCCACGACCTCGGGGTGGTTGCCGAGATGTGCGACCGGGTGGCGGTGATGTACGCCGGGCAGATCGTGGAGCAGGCTCCGGTCGACGTCCTCTTCCGGGAACCGCAGCACCCCTACACGGTCGGTCTGATGAACGCGATCCCGCGGGCCGACGCCGCCGACGTCGCCCCGAAGCCGATCGACGGTTCGCCGCCCGACATGGCGCGACCACCCGCCGGCTGCCGCTTCCATCCCCGCTGCCCGTACGCGGAGGCGGTCTGCCGCGAGTCGATGCCGGACCTGCGGGTCGTCGGGCCCGACCACGTCGCTGCCTGCCATTTCGCGGGGGTGAAGCCGTTCGGGCTCGACGTCGTGGCCGACGCGCCGGCGGAGGCGGCACGGTCGTGAGCGACGCCACGGGCGGCAACGGGGCCGGAACGCCGTTGCTCGAGGTGCGCGGCCTCGTCAAACACTACCCGCTGAAGCGCGGCCCCGTCGACCGGTTGCGCGGCGTGCCAGCGAAGGCGGTGCGGGCGGTGGACGGCGTCGACTTCGCGATCGAGCGAGGGCAGACGCTGGCACTGGTCGGCGAGAGCGGCTGCGGCAAGACGACGACCGGTCGCTGCGTGCTCTTCCTGCAGCTGCCGACGGCGGGGGAGGTGCTGGTCGAAGGCGAACGGCTCGACCCCCGCGACGAGTCGCGGCTTCGGGAGCGGCGGCGCGACTTGCAGATCGTCTTCCAGGACCCGAACTCGTCTCTCAACCCGCGGATGACAATCGGCCAGACGCTGGCCGAGGCGCTGGCGTTCCACGGCATCGCGGCCGGCGGCGGACGGGCGGCGCAGGTGGCCGACCTGCTGGAGACCGTCGGCCTGAGCGGGCGGCAGGCCAACCGCTACCCGAACGAGCTTTCCGGTGGCCAGCGGCAGCGGGTCGGCATCGCGCGGGCGCTGGCGGTCAACCCGTCGCTGATCGTGGCCGACGAGCCGGTCAGCGCGCTCGACGTCTCGGTCCAGGCCCAGATCCTCCAGCTGCTGAGTCGGCTGCGGTCGGAGCGGGGGCTGTCGTACCTGTTCATCAGCCACGACCTCGGGGTGGTGCGCCACATCTCCGACGCGGTGGCGGTGATGTACCTCGGGCTGATCGTCGAGCGGGCGGCGACCGCCCGACTCTTCGCCAATCCGCTCCACCCGTACACTCAGGCCCTGCTGGCCGCCGCGCCGGTGGCCGACCCACGCCAGCGGCGCGAGCGCGCGCTGCTGCAGGGCGACCCGCCGAGCCCCGTGACGCCGCCCTCCGGTTGCCGCTTCCGCACCCGCTGCCCGTACGCAACCGACCGCTGCGCGGCCGAGGTGCCCGCGCTGCGGGAGGTCGAGCCGGGGCACTTCGTCGCCTGCCACTACGCCGGCGAGGTCGGGACCGGCTCGGCGCAGCGACCGGGCTGACGCCGGAGCCGGACCCACGAGCGTCGAGACGCAGGACGGGGGAGGGCAACGACCCTCCCCCGCGCGGCTCAGGCTTGGGCGACGGCCTCCTCGACTTGGCCGAGGAAGGCGTCGAGGACCTCGATGTAGGCCTCCGGCTGCTCGGCGTGCGCCATGTGCGACGACTCCTCGAAGACGACCCACTGCGCGCCGGGGATGCCGTGCGTCACGGTCTCGGCGATGCGCAGTGTCGCTTCGTCGAAGCGGCCGGAGGTGACGAGGGTCGGGATCGTGATCTCGCCGAGCCGGTCGCAGACGTCCCACGTCTTGAGGGTGCCGACGACGTGGAACTCCGAGGGCCCGTTCATCGTGTGGTAGACTTCGGGGTTGGCGGCCAGCTTGGCGAAGGAGCGCTGGACCGGCTCCGGCATCGGGTCGAGCCGGCAGACGTGCCGCTGGTAGAAGACCGACATCGCCGCCTCGTACTCCGGGCTGTCGGTGGTGCCGGCGGCCTCGTGCGCGAGCAGCGTCCGCTGCACCTCGGGCGGGAGTTCCTCGCGCAGGCGGTTCGCCTCCTCCAGCCAGAGTGCCATGCTGCAGGGCGAGCTGGCGATGGTCAGGCTGACGATGCCCTGCGGCTGGGTGAGGGCGTACTCCATGCCGAGCATGCCGCCCCACGACTGGCCGAGCAGGTGCGTGCGCTCAAGCCCGAGCGCCTGCCGCACGACGTCGACCTCCTCGACGTAGAGACCGACCGTCCAGAGTTCGGGCCGCGACTCGGGGATGCTCGAGTTGGCGCAGCCGAGCTGGTCGTAGAAGATGACCCGCCGCCCGGTCGCCGTCAGCGCGGCGAGCGCCTCGAGGTAGTCGTGGGCGGCACCGGGGCCGCCGTGGAGGCAGAGGAGCGGGAACTTGCCCGGCGCGTCCTCCTCGCCCCAGACTTGGTACCACGTCTCGTAGCCCTTGAACGGGATGCGTCCCTCGCTCGTCGGTTGCATGCGGTTGGCTGCCCCTCAATGGTGACCCGCGTGGTCGCGGCCACGTTCGCGACCGCGGCGACGGTACACGCGGCGGCGTTTCCGGGCAAGGTGGCCCCGGGCTTGGCCCCCGACCGGAGTCGGTCGGGGACGGGCGTCGCATGGAACGACGCGGGGAGGGCAGCGCCCTCCCCGCGTCGTCACGGCGTCCGCTCGGGCTGAGGGCTACGGTGCCTTGAGGTACTCGCGGGCAACCCAGCCGACGGTGCCGTTGACCGAGACGGAGACGTAGTCGCCGACGCTGTCGCCGAGGAGGTCGACCGTGGTGCCGGCCGGCAACAGGTCGAGGACGTCGGCGTCCTGCGACGGGCCGGCCCGCAGGTTCAGCTCGTCGGTCGTCACCGCCTGCGTGGCCGGAGCTGCCGCCTGCTGGCCGGCGTTCTGGTCCGGGACGGGGGTCTTCTCGACCACCTCACCGGCGGGCGGCGTCGCCTCGGCGACGGCGGGCGCGCCGTTGGCGGCTGGGGTCTGCGCGGCGTTGGCGGCTGGGGCGACCGTGCCGACCACGATGGCGCTGTCGACGGCGAGGTCGGGGGTCGCGGCGGGCGCGGCGACGGTCACCCCGGCCGGGACCGGCAGCGGCTCGCCCGGCTGCAGCCCGGAGCCGGTGACATACAGACTGGCGATCTCCTCCGGCGCGAGGGCGCGGTTGAAGATCGCGACCTCGTCCAGCAGCCCAGCGAACGGGGAGGTACCGTCCGACCGTGCGCCGAGGCGGAGCGGGAAGTCGGTGTCGAGCAACTCGACCGAGGCGTTGTTCTCGGCCACCTTCGAGCCGTCGACGTAGAAGCGGAGGGTGCCGCCGTCGAACGTGGCGGTGACGAAGGAGGGGCGGTCGTTCGGCAGCGGGTCGGGGGTGGTCAGGACGTCCGGCTTGCCGTCGCGCCATCGCTCGATGCCGACCAGACCGCTGTCGGCGTTCTCGTAGATCAGGAAGCCTTGGCGGCCGGCGTCGTTCGCGCCTTCCTTCGAGATGAAGCGGGGGTAGGGGGCGGTCTGCTGCCCCGGGAACACCCAGAACGAGATGGTGAACGGGGCGCGCCCAGGGAAGTCGAGGACATCGCCGGCGTCGACAGACTGTCCGTCGGCACCGGTGAACACCGCCGACGCGTCGGTGTCGGTTGGCAGCAGGGAGGGCCCGAGCCGGTTGGCGTCCTCCGGCCAGTCGGCGTCGTGCTGGTCCGGCGAACGGTCGACCGCCTTGCCGGTCGGCTCGTCGAGGCGCCAGAAGGCGGTGAGGCCGGGCGTCTTGGCGACGAGGTCGGCCCAGGAGGAGCCTTCGGCGGCCGGGGTCTGGGCCGTGGCCGCGAACGGGGCCGCCAGCCCGAGCGAGAGGAGAAGCGCCAGCAGCAGCGCCGGACGTCGCATCCGATTCGTCTCCGTCGGCGAGGCAGCGGACCGGCGTCCGGCGCCCGACTGATCGTTCACCGGCCAATGGTAGCGGGTTTGGGGCGGTGGTGTCCGTTCAGCGGCGACGAGCATGGCGATGCCGGCGTGGCACGAGAGCCCAACGGAAGCCGAGGGACAGGCCTCGTCGGCTGAGGGCCGAAGTGGGTAGACAGGGGGGGACGGCGTTCGGGCGACGGTGCGCCGAACAGGCCGACGCCCCGGTCGAAGCCGGGGCGCCGCGGGATGGGTGGTCCGGTTTCACGGACCGGATCGCCGACCGGGAGGGAAGGGGAACCGATCGTCGACATCCCCATGGTAGGGCGAATTGACCGGGTGACACCGGTACCATCGGTCCCTCGCGACGGCACGTTGGTGCGTGATGGTCCGATCCGGCGGCGGTGGTAGGATGCGGACGCGTCCGGCGGTCCCGCCGGCACGGCAGGCACAGGATATCGCGCATGGCTTCCGTTGTCGCGCCCGGCTCGCTGCGCGCCCAGGTTCTCGCGAATCGACCGCTGCAGACCCTGATGCTCGGCCACTTCACGGTCGACATGTACGCGGGCATCCTGCCGGTGATGTACCCGTTGCTGCTGCACCGATTTGGCCTCGACCTCGCCACGCTCGGCCTGATCGCGCTCGCCTACAGCGGCGGCTCCTCCCTCTCGCAGCCGTTGTTCGGGCTGCTGGCCGACCGCAAGGGGACAACCCTGATCGGGATCGCCCTGGCCTGGACGGCCTGCTTCTTCGCCACCCTCGGCTTCGCGCCGACCTTTCCCCTGCTGCTGGCGCTGGCGGCGCTGGCCGGGCTCGGCTCCGGCGCGTACCACCCGATGGGGGCGGTGACCGCCAGCAGCGTGATCGAGGAAGGGCGGCGAAACGCGGCGATGGCGCTCTACACCTCGGCCGGCACGTTCGGGGCCGCGCTGGGGCCGCTGGTCGGGGCGGCGATCTTCGCCCTGCTCGGTCTCTCGGGCTCTGCGCTGATGCTGGTGCCGGGCTTGGTCGCCGCGGGCCGACTGCTCGGGCAGATGCGAGGAGCGACATTCCCCCGGCTGCCGGGTCGGCCGCGCGGGACGCAGGTGACCGCGCCGCTGGCGACCGGGACATTGGCGGTGGTCGTCGGGGTGATGATGCTGCGGTCGTGGACGATCTTCGGCCTGCAGTCGTTCATCCCGACGTGGTACGCCTCGCTCGGCTACTCCGCCGCCTTCTACGCCTCGTTGGCGACGACCCTGGTCTTGGCCAACGCGGTCGGCGCGGTCGGCGCGGGCGCGCTCGCCGACCGGGTCGGGCGGAAGCAGGTGATCGTCGCCTCGGCCCTCTTCTCGGTGCCGGCGATCCTGGTCTTCGCCCAGTTCCCGGGCCCGGCGGGCTTCGCGACCGCGGCGGCGATCGGGCTGCTGGGGGCGTCGACCGCGCCGCTGCTCCTCGTGCTCGCCCAGCAGTTGATGGTCGGTCAGGCGGGTTTCGCCTCGGGACTGATCCTCGGTCTCGGCTTCGTCACCGGTGCGATCGGGATCCCGATCATGGGGGCGATTGCCGACCGGTACGGGTTGCAGAACGCGATTCGGGGACAGGCGATCGTGGCCCTCGCCTCGGCGATCGTGTCGCTCTGGCTGCCGAGCGAAAGGCGGATGCGAGAGGTCATCGCGCGGCAGCGGGCCGCGAACCCGGCGGGCTAGGCCGCGGAGACGGAAGGAACGGGGACACGATGGGCATCTACGAGGACCTCGGAGTGCGGCGGGTGGTCAACGCCAACGCGCGCTGGACGGCGCTCGGCGGCTCCAAGATGCCGGCCCCGGTGCTGGCGGCGATGAACGAGGCGAGCGGCAGCTACGTCGACCTGCACGCCCTGCAGCAAGCGGTCGGCGAGCGGATCGCGGCGATGACCCGAAACGAGGGGGCCTACGTCACCACCGGGGCGGCGGCCGGGCTGGTGGTGTCCGTCCTCGCGGCGATGAACCGGGGCGACTTGGCCGCGATCGCGCGTCGCCTGGAGGGGAAGTCGCCCGAGCGGGACGAGGTCGTCATCCAGCGGGCCCACCGGATCCCGTACGACGCCGCGGTCGGGCTCACCGGCGGCAGGCTGGTCGAGGTCGGGAACGTGCTCCAGACGTTCGAGTGGGAGTTCGACGCGGCGATCACCGAGCGGACGGCGGCGGTCCTGTTCGTCGCCGGCCGACACTTGGCGCGCGGCGCGCTCGACCTGCCGACGGTGGTGCGGATCGCGCACGGGCGCGGCGTACCGGTGATCGTCGACGGCGCGGCGCAGTTGCCGCCGGTCGAGAGCCTCTGGCACTACACGCGCGACCTCGGGGCCGACATGGCCGTCTTCAGCGGCGGCAAGGAACTGCGCGGGCCGCAGGCGAGCGGGTTCGTCGTCGGCAAGTCGCAGTGGATCGAGGCGTGCCGGGCCAACGGTGCGCCGCACCAGCGGCTGGCGCGGCCGATGAAGGCGGGCAAGGAGGAGATGATCGGCCTCCTGACGGCCATCGGGCTCTACCTCGGGGCCGACCACGCGGCGCGGGAACGGTTCTGGGAGGAGACCGTCGCCGGCTGGGTCGCGGCGGTCGACGGCCTGCCGGGAGTCCGGGCGTGGCGCGGCTTCCCGGACGAGGCTGGCCAGCCCGCGCCGCGGGCGTGGGTCGCCCTCGACCCGGCAGTCGCCGGGCTGACCGGGCGCGACCTGCACACGCGACTCTGGGAGGGCGAGCCGGCGGTCGCGGTCGCGCTCGAGAGCGAGGACGCGATCTCGCTCTCGCCGACCACGCTGGACGGCGAGGACCCGGCGATTGTGGCGGGGAGGCTGCGGGAGATCCTGGCGCGTCAGCACGTCGCGGTCTGACGCCGCGAACGTCGCGGGCTGGGCACGGGACGGCGCGGCCTGCCCCTTCCCGCATCCGCCTCAGTCGTCGCCCGGGGCGCGACCGATGACGAGGCAGGCGTTCTGGCCGCCGAGGCCGAACGAGTGCTTGGTCATGATCCCGATCTCGGCCTCGCGCGGCGCGCCGTGGACGACGTCGAGCGGGATCTCCGGGTCCGGGTGGCGGTAGTTCAGCGTCGGCGGGATGCGCTGCTCGTGCATCGTGCAGACGGCGGCCATCGTCTCGATCGCGCCGGACGCGCCCATGGCGTGGCCGATCGCCCCCTTGATCGAGGTGACCGGGATGGTGGTGCCGCGCTCGCCGAGCGCCCTGCGGATCGCGAGCGACTCGGCGAGGTCGCCGGCCGGGGTCGAGGCGGCGTGGGCGTTGACGTGGTCGATCTGGTCGGGCTCGACGCGGGCGTCGGCGAGGGCGGCGACGATCGCGCGCGCCGCGCCGACTCCCTCGGGATGCGGCGCGATCGGGTGGTAGGCGTCGTTCGAGGAGGCGAAGCCGAGGATCTCGGCGTACACGCGAGCGCCGCGGGCCCGGGCGTGCTCGAGGTCCTCGAGGATCAGGACGGCGGTGCCCTCGCCCAGCGCGAAGCCGGCCCGGGTCTTGTCGAACGGGCGGCTGGCCCGTTCCGGGTGGTCGTTGCTGTCGGTGACGAGCGCCCGCATCGCCGAGAAGCCGGCGATGAAGAAGGGGTGCTGGGTCGACTCGACGGAGCCGGCGACCATCACCGGCGCCTCGCCGCTGCGCACCCGGATGAACGCCTCGCCGATCGCCTGCGCGCCGGTGGCGCAGGCGGTCGTCAAGGTCAGGCTGGGGCCGCCCATCCCGAATCGCCAGTGGACGGTGTACGCGCCGAGGTTGTGGGGGAACATGACGTGGAGGTGCGGCGGGGTGCGGCTCGCGCCCCGCGCCTGGAACGTCTCGAAGGCGGGCAGGAAGTCGTCGTGGGTGCCGCCGCCGCAGGTGCCGACCACCACGCCGGCCGGGGCGAGGTCGGCAAGCGGGGCGAAGTCGTCGTCGAGGAGGGCGGCGTCGCGCAGGGCATCGCCGGTGGCCTCGACCAGCATCCGGGAGAAGCGGGAGGTGTTGCGGGCGACCTTCCCCTCGAGCAGGCGGCTCGGCACGTAGCCGTCGGGGACGTCGCCGCGAACCATGCTCGGGTTCTGGGCGGGGTCGAGGTTGTCGGCCCGGCGGATGCCGCACTGGCCGGCGAGGAGGGCGGCCCACGTCGCCTCGGCGGTGGGGCCGAGCGACGTGATGGCCCCGAGGCCGGTCACGACGACACGGCGGTACGGCGGGGGGTGGGCGGTCATCGAAACTCCCGGCGAGGGCCGCGGCGGGCGGCCGAAGTCGTCACTGGGCCAGAAGTGTAAACGGCGGCGGTGGGACGGCGGCGGCGCCGACCGGAACGACATATCCCGCTGGCGTTTCTGCCGTCACTCCTTCATCGGCAGCGGCTCTCCTTGCTCCATGAACCGGATCGTCTGCTCGAGGTCGACGATGCCGGCGTCCGAGCCGAGCCCGGTGATGACCAGTCCGGCGGCGGCAGTGCCGAGGCGGGCCGCCTGCTCGAGGGGCCAGCCCCGCAACAGCCCGACGATGAAGCCGGCGCAGTAGGCGTCGCCGCAGCCGGTCGAGTCGACCACGGTGCTGCGGAGGGCGGGCACCCGGATTTCCTGCGTGGTGCCATCGGCATCGCGCCAGGCGATGCTGCTCCCTTGGTCCCCCATCTTGAACACGGTGTGGCCGACGCCGCGGTCGAGGAAGAAGTCGATCACCTGCCGCCGATCGTCGAGGCCGCTGATCAGCCGCGCCTCGTCAATGCCGGGCATGAAGTAGTCGACCTGGGGCAGGGCCGGGGCGATCACCTCCAGCAGGTCGGGCCGGTCGATCGCGATCAGGTCGTGGGTGACGGTGACGCCGTGGGCCCGGGCGAAGCGGAGGACTTCGGCGGTCGGCTCGCCGTCGAGCTTCGGCATCAGGTAGGTGCCGCCGAAGTGCAGGTGGCGGGCCTGCCGGATGGCGTCCCAGTCGATGTCGTCGAGCGTCAGCTCGCCGTTCGCCCCGAGCACGTGGAGCCCGGGGCGCTCGCCGTTCGGCCGGATCGGCAGCATCGTGGCCGAAGTCTGGACGCCCGGCTTGCGGCGCAATCCGCTGGTCTCGACTCCGTAGCGGCCGAGCGTGTCGACGATGAAGTTGCCGGCGGCGTCCTCGCCGATGGCCCCCATCGCCAGCACGCTCGCGCCGAGCTTGGCGAGGTCGACCGTGGTGCCGGCGGCGGTGCCGGCGACGGTGAGGCGGATTTCCTCGATCAGGTCGACGTCCTGGCGCGGCGGGATGCGGGTGACCGGCCTGCCGAGCACGTCGAGGATGTGGATGCCGAGACTGACAACGTCTGCCATGGGACTCCCTTGGGCGCGACCGGCGGGCGTAGCGGTTGATGCTAGGCGTGGGCGGACGGGTGGCGGCCGGCCAGCGCCGCGGCGAGCACCGCGCGGAAGCCGTCGACCGACCACGCGGCGCGGCCGACGAAGAGTCCGTCGATGTCGTCGAGGCCGGCGAAGCCGGCGGCGTTGCTGACGTCGACACTGCCGCCGTAGAGGAGCGGCACCCGTTCGCCGTCGTCGCCGAGCACCTCGGACAGGGTGCGGCGGATCAGGCTGGCGACCGGCTCGACGTCGGCGGGGTCGGCGGGGACGCCGCCGGAGCCGATCGACCAGACCGGCTCGTAGGCGATCTGGAGAAGGCTCGCCTGCTCCGGCGCGACGCCGAGCAGCCCGATCTTGAGCTGGCGGCAGACCGTCTCGGCGCTGACGCCGCAGCCGCGGTCGTCGGCTGTCTCGCCGACGCAGAACAGCACACGGAGGCCGTTCTCGACGGCGGAGAGCACCTTCTTGCTGAGGACGGCGTCGGTCTCGTGCGCGTCGCGCCGCCGCTCGGCGTGGCCGAGCAGCACGAGGTCGACCCCGAGCGCCAGCAGCATCCCGGCCGAGATCTCGCCGGTGTGCGCCCCCGACTCGGCCCAGTGCATGTTCTGCGCGCCGATCCAGATGTCGCCGTCGGCCGCGCGCACCGCGGCGGTCGCCGCCGGCAGCGAGGTGTACGGCGGGATGACGAAGCGCTGCACGTCGCCGGGCGGCGGCGCGGCGAGCAGTTCGCGGACGAAGGCCGCGGTCTGGTCCGCCGTCTGGTGCATCTTCGTGTTGGTGCCGAACAGGAACGGTCGCCCCGAAGCCACGGTGCCGGGTCTCTCCTTCGTCGCGGCCGGGCGGGCCGAACGGTCGCCCTAGGCCGGAACCTTGTCGTGCACGGTGCCGACCCGGGCGGCGAGCGCGCCGCCGTCCTCGCCGAAGAGGAAGACGCGGTCGTGCGGCAGCCGAATCCAGACGTCGCCCGCGTCGGGCAGGAGCAGGCCGGCTTCCGGGGTGACCTTCGCCTTCAGGGTCTGGTCGCCGAGCCCTTCCGCCATCAGCACGAGGAGGTACTGGCCGCCGATCTGGATCGACTTGCGGAGGAGGGTGCCGGGCACCGCCTCGGCGCTGCGGCGGGTCGTCACCCGGACCTGCTCCGGCCGGATGCCGAGGGTGACGGGGCCGGGCCGGAGGTTCGTGCCGTCGACCGGGGTCGGACCGGGGAGGAGCGGCGAGCGGAGTTGCCACGCGCCGTCGGCACTGGCCAGTTCGGCGGCGAAGAAGTTCATGCCGGGGTTGCCGAGGAACCAGCCGCCGAAGCGGTCGGCCGGCTCGCTGTACAGCTCGCGCGGCGCGTCGCACTGGACGATCTTGCCGTCGCGCATCAGGGCGATCCGGTCGGCGAGGGTCATCGCCTCGGTCTGGTCGTGCGTGACGTAGACGATCGTCTGGTTGAGCCGCTTGGTCAGCTCCTTGAAGGCGCGCTTGAGTTGGAGCTTGGCGGTGGCGTCGACGTTGGTGATCGGCTCGTCGAAGAGGATGATCTGCGGCTGGCGGGCGACCTCGCGGGCGACCGCGACCTTCTGCCGGGTGCCGTTGTCGAGCTTCGAGGGGTCCTTGTCGGCCGACGGGCCGAGCCCCAGCAACTCGATCACCTCGTTCGCCCGCTGCTTGCGCTCCGTCGCGGCGAGCTTCTCCGACTTGAGCGGCAGCTCGATGTTGTCGCGGACGCTGAGGCCCTTGTAGACGACCGGGTACTGGAAGACCATCCCGATCTCCCGCTTGCGCGGCGGCAGGTCGGTGACCCGGCGGTCGCCGAAGAAGATGTCGCCGCTGGTCGGGTGCTCGAGCCCGGCGACCATCCGCATCAGCGTGGTCTTGCCGCAGCCGGAAGGGCCGAGCAGGCAGGTGACCGAGGCGTCCGGGAACTCGAAGGTGACGTTGTCGACGGCGTGCAACGACCCGAACGACTTCAGGAGCCGCTCGACGCGAATCTCAGGCATGACGCTCTCCCGTGGCGCGGTCGGCCTTGCCCTGTCCGTGCCCGATCAGCTCGCCGTTGGCGGCGCTGAAGACGAGCAGGTCGGCCGGGTCGACGGTCACTGTCGCCTCCGGCAGCTCGCCGGCCGGCAGCTGGTGCCGGTCGACCGCGGTCAGCGACTGCCCGTTGATCCCGAGGTAGACGATCTCCTCGCCGCCGAGGTCTTCCCGCAGGAGCACCTGCGCCGGCATCGAGACGCCGTCGCCGGCGCGGGACCGGCCGTTGCCGCCGACGCCGGGGCTGAGGCGGACGTGCTCCGGGCGGAGGCCGACGACGACGTCGCCGACGAGCGGGCCGGTGACGTCGACCGGAACCTCGAACAGGCTGGTGCGGCAGCGCAGCGCGCCGGCTTGGCCGACGAGGCTGGCGGGCAGGAAGTTGGCCGGCGGGAAGCCGACGAGGTGCATCGAGCGGAGGTTGCCGGGTCGCTGGTAGAGCCGTTCCGGGCTGCCGGACTCGACGATGCGACCGCCGTCGAGGACGCTCAGGGTGTCGGCGAGGGTCATCGCCTCGACCACGTCGGAAGTGGTGTAGAGGAAGGTCGCCTTGGTGTCGGCCTGAAGACCGCGCAGGTCCTCGACCAGTTGCTCGCGCAGCTTGAAGTCGAGGCCGGCGAGCGGGTCGTCGAGGACGAAGAGGTCGGTCTGCTTGGCGATGCCGCGGGCGATCGCGACGCGCTGCTTCTGGCCGCCGGAGAGCTGGTCGGGCCGCTTCTCGAGGTGCTCCGTGATCCGCAGCATCTCGGCGGCGTGCCGGACGATCGGCTCGGCGTCGTGCGCGGACATGCCGGCGAGCGAGAGCGGGTAGCCGATGTTGTCGTGGACGCTGAGGTGCGGGTAGAGCGCGAACGACTGCGGCACGTAGCCGATGTTGCGGGCCGCCGCGGGGATCTTGGTGGCGTCGAAGCCGCGCAGCATGACGCGGCCGGCGGTCGGCTCCTCCAGCCCGACGAGGATCCGCATCAGCACCGACTTGCCGGTGGCGGGCGGCCCGTAGATGACCGCGAAGTCGCCGCGGTCGATGTCCAGCGTGATGCCGTTGAGCACGCGCAGCCGCTTGTACTGCTGGGCGATGCCGTCGAAGGCGACGATCGGGGCGGAATCGGTCACGGTGCGCTTCCTCGTCCGGCTAGCGGGTCTTCCCGATCTGGGTCAGCCCCGGCACGATCTGGACGCTGACGTAGACGAGCACGCCGACGATCACCCACGTCATGGCCAGCAGGACCAGCGACCGGCGGACCCCGGCGGTCGGGGGGATGTTGCCGAAGGCGATCTGGAGGAAGGCCGAGACGACCAGCAGCGGCAGGCCGAGCTGGTAGAGCGACTTGCTCCACTGCTGGACCAGCAACGCCATCCCGACCACCATGACGACGATCAGGACCTGCTGGACGCGGGCGGCGAACGGCAGCCGGAGGGGAGCCTGCAGCCCGGAGCCCTGCTCGGGCACGAGGTAGCCGCCGATGTTGAGCATCCGGCCCTCGTCGCTGGCGGCCTCGAGCAGGGGGTCGACGGTGTCGACGTTGCGCATCGCTACACCTCGCCGCGGACGGTGCCGAAGGTCATGCCGACCAGCAGGTACTTCTGGAAGAGGTAGATCATGATGATCGGCGGCAGGACGTAGACGAAGGAGACGGCGGCGACGAAGCCCCAAGCCGTCTCGCCGCCCTGCTTCACCCCGGTGGCGAGGAGGACCGGCACCATCGTGCTCCCCTTGCCGCCGAGGATGTAGTTGAAGAGGAACTCGTTCCAGACGAAGATCAGGTTGAAGATGGCGGCGGCGACGAGGCCCGGCTTCACCTGCGGCAGGACGACGCGGAAGATGGTGTGCAGCCGGGTGCCGCCGTTGACCAGCGCGGTCTCGTCGTAGCGGAGCGAGACGCCGTCGAGGAAGCCCTTCAGGATCCAGAGCGAGAACGGGATGGAGAACATCGTGTAGAAGAGCAGCATCCCGTGGAACGTCTTCAGCGTGCCGACCGCCGAGTACATCAGGAAGATCGGGACGACGACCGCCGCCGCCGGCACCATCCGGGCCGAGAGGAGCAGGAACATCAGGAAGTTGGTGCCCATCGGCTTGAAGCGGGAGAATGAGTAGGCGGCGAGGAACGAGACGAGCAGCGCCAGCAGCACCGAGAGAGCCGACATCAGGAAGCTGGTCCCGAGGTAGCCCGGGAAGTTCGGGTCGGTCAGCACGCGCTGGATGTTGTCCATCGTCGGCGCGAAGACGAGCTTGAACTCGGGCGAGACGATGTCGCCCTGCGACTTGAACGCCGCGAGGAAGATCCAGAGGACCGGCGCGAAGAAGACCAGCGCGACGACCCAGAGGAGGAGGTGGTAGAGCCCGCGCTTCCAGGAGTCGCTCATTGGACCGCCGCCTTCAGCTCACGGTAGTTGAGGATGTAGAGGTAGATGGAGGCGAAGGCGATCGCGATCAGCAGGGTGATGATCGCCAGCGCCGAGGCCTTGCCCATCTGGAACGCCTCGAAGCCTTGCCGGTAGAGGGCGAGTCCGACGAACTCGTTGATCTGGCCGGGGCCGCCGTTGGTCATCAGGTAGGGGAGGTCGGTCGTCTTGAAGGCGTCGATCGTCCGCAGCAGGATGCCGAGCATCAGGATGAACTTGCCGTGCGGCAGCACGATGTACCAGAGCCGCTTCGGCCAGGGCAGGCGGTCAACCTCGGCCGCCTCCAGTTCCGCCTTCGGCACCGAGCCGAGGGCGGCGAGCGTCATCAGGATCATGAACGGGGTCCACATCCAGACGTCGACGAAGAGGGTGGCCCCGAACGCGGTGTTCTTGTCGCCGAGGAAGTCGAACCGCTGGCCGAACAGCGCTCCGGTGATGTGGTTGGCGATGCCGAAGTTCGGGTCGTAGATCAGCTTGAAGAAGGTGCCGACCGCCACCGGCGGCAGGACCATCGGCGAGAAGAGGAGCGTCAGCGCCAGTCGTCGGCCGGGCATCCGCTGGCTGCCCCAGAAGAGGAGGCCGAGGACCACGCCGAGCAGCGTGGCGATGCCGACCGTGAGGACCATGAAGGTGAGGGTCCGGCTGAACAGTTCCCACTGGCCGTCGATGTTCTTCCAGATGTCGGTGAAGTTGCGCATCCCGAAGTAGCGAGGGGGTTTGCCGGCGGTGATCTTGTACGAGTAGAAGCTGACCCCGAGCATCCAGATCAGCGGCACGACATTGAAGACGAGGAAGAAGATCAGGACCGGGGCGACCAGCAGCAACGGGAAGGCGCGCCCCTGCTCGATCGAGCGGAGGCCGGCGAAGCGGCCGTGGACCGCTGCCCCGGCGAACGGCGACTCCCCGGCGAGGGTCGGTTTCGACTGCGTGCCTGCCTGAGCCATGGCGTCTCCCGGACGGTCCGGCGGTCGGTGGGTGCGGTGCGGCGGGCGGGCCCGCGAGGAGCCCGCCCGCCGCGGTCAAGCCGGTGCCGGCCCGACCCGCTGCCGCGCTAGCCGAGCTTCACGTCGGCGCAGGAGTCCGACGGCGCGGTCTCGGTCCGGCCCGCGTCGTAGAGGATGCCCTGCTGCTTGCAGGCCGGGTAGGTGAGGGCCAGCATCGGGTCGTCGAAGACGTCGGCCATGTAGCCGTTCCACGCCTCCTGCTGGATCCGCAGCATCTCGGCGTAGTTCGGGTCGTGCCAGAAGTCCTGCGACTTGTCGAGCATGTACTTGTAGGCGCGGAAGTGCGGCTGCATGCTCTCGAAGTTCGGGTCGTCGAGGACCGACTGCAGCACCGGGTTGCCGCCCCGCCTTGCGAACTCGAGCTGCGTCTCCGGCTTGTACCAGAACTTCATGTAGTCGATGGCGACCTGCATGTGGTCGGCGTCGTTGAAGGCGTTGATCACCCACGGCTGGCCGCCGAGGGTGTAGACGCGCTTCAGGCTGCCGTCGGCCTGCTTGAAGCCGGGCGGCGGCACGATGATGACCTTGTCCGGCGTGATCGCCTTCGACGGGTCGCCGACCTCGCCCGGCTTGCCGCCCGGCTTCTGGTTCATCATCTGCGGCCCGAGGGCCGACCACTGCCACGCGGTGGCGACCGTGCCGGAGGTGAAGACGTCGACCACCTCGCCGAGGCCGAAGTTGATCGCGCCCGGCGCGGCGTACGCCTTCATGATCTCCTTGTTGAGCTTGAGGCCGGCCGCGTTCGACTCGGTGTTGAGGACCCCCTCGACCTGCCCGGTCGCCGGGTCCCACGCCGCGCCGCCGGTCGACCACATGTACGGGTACGAGTAGCAGGAAACGTAGTCGTAGACCTTGGAGTACTCGGAGGCGAGGCCGTAGAGGTTCTTGTCCGGCCGCTGGAAGTGCTTGGCGATCCGCTGGAACTGCTCGATGTCGACCTTCTCCCAGTCCTCGAAGGTCTGCGGCAGGTCCTCGCCGTTGTTGGCGGCCTTGTAGGCGTCGCGCTCCGCCTGGTCCGAGAAGAGGTCCTGGCGGGCGAAGATGGCGATGTCGTCGCCTTCCTGCGGGAAGCCGTAGAGGTTGTCGCTGCCGTCCGGGTAGATCTGGTAGGAGGCCCGCGCCGTCGGCGGGAACTTCAGGTCCAGCTCGGGGTTGGCGGCGATGATGTCGTTCAGCCTGACGATCCAGCCCGGCTCGGCGAGGGCGCCCAGCCACTGGCTGTCCGAGATGATGATGTTGTACTGGGCCGACTGCGACTGCAGCGACGTGGCCGCCTTCTGGAAGAGCTGGTCGAACGGCGCCTCCTCGAACGAGAAGTTGACGTCGTAGCCCAGCGTCTCGTTGGCGTACGGCTTGAACATGTCCTTCGCGATGTCGACGCCGAGCATGCTCGGCGGCCACCCGGCGATGCCGAGGATGGTCATGTCGATCGTCTTGCCCTTGAGCGGGCTGTCGCCTTGGGCGGACGCCCGCAGCGGGGCCCGAAGGCCGACCCCGCTCGCCACCGCCGCCGCCGCCGCGCCGGCCACCGCCGAGCGCTTGAGCAGCGTCCGTCGGCTGGAGCGACCCGCCAGCGCGTTGCCGAACCCGTCCGTCATGGACACCTGCGACTCCTTTCCAAGTCGTCTCGCGAGCGCGGCACCGCGCCCGCCCCGAGGTGGCTCGCCCGTCGCGATCCCTCGGCCGTTGGGTTGTCCGCCGGCGCGCGCGCCCCGGTGCGACCCGCGTCCAGTCGGGCTCCGGTCGGGGCCGTGGGGCGCACCGGCTCGCCGTTGCAGCGAGCAAGTGCGCGGCACGGGCGGGACGAGTGGACCCTGCAGAGGGCCGCTCGGCCTCGGTTCCCGACCGGAAGCGACAGAGTTGTCGGGCAAGCGGGAACTTAGCAAGCCCGCCAAAGACGTGTCAAGCGCGCTCCGGGCGTCGCCAGTGCTCAGCCGGCGAAGACGGCCCGCCCGACCCTTACCTCGGTCGCGCCCTCGCCGACGGCGACCGGGTAGTCGTTGCTCATCCCCATCGAGAGAACAGACAAGGGGGCGCCGAGGTCCTGTCGCAGCCGGTCGCGCACCTCCCGCAGGCCGCGGAAGACCGGTCGCACCTGCTCCGGGTCGTCGACCAGCGGCGCGATCGTCATCAGCCCGCGCAGGTCGAGGCCGGGCGAGGCGACGATCCGGCGGGCGAGCGGCTCGGCGTCGGCCGGGTCGCAGCCGGCCTTCTGCGCCTCGCCCGCGACGTTGACTTGGAGCAGGACCGGGACCGCCCGGCCGAGCCGCTCCGCCTCGCGCTGCAGGGCGTCGACCAGCGACGGCCGGTCGACCGACTCGACGACGCCGAAGAGGGCGGCGGCGGCCCTCGCCTTGTTCGTCTGCAGTTGGCCGATCAGGTGGAGCGTGGCGTCGGGCGGCAGCGGCTCGGCGAACTTGGCGAGCGAGTCCTGCACCCGGTTCTCGCCGAAGTGCCGCAGCCCGAGGTGGTAGGCGGCGTCGACCGTGGCCCGGTCGACCGTCTTCGAGACGGCGACCAGCGTCACCTCGGCCGGGTCGCGGCCAGCCGCATGGGCCGCGGCGGCGAGGGCCGCCTGCACCGTCGCGATCCGGCTCGCCAGTCCTTCCGTTTCCACGTTTCCTTCCCCCGTTCGCGTCACGCTTCCGTTGCGCGGAGCGCGATGATCGCGCCGAACCGGCCGGTCGTCGCCCCCTGCGCCCGGTGCGAGAACCAGCGGCCGGGGTCGCAGCGGGTGCAGGCCGGGCTTGCCTCGATCCGCTCTGGTCGGACCCCGGCCCGCTCCAGCAGCAGGCGGTTCGCGCCCCGCAGGTCGAACCGGGGCCGGCCGCCGGTCGGGCGGAGCGCGATCTCGTGGCCGTCGCCGGCCCGCTCGCGCCAGCCCGCGACCACATCGTCGCCGACCTCGTAGCAGCATGCGCCGATGCACGGCCCGAGGTGCACGTACAGCTCGTCCGGTCGGGTGCCGAACTCGCGGGCCATGGCCGCGACGGTGGCGCCCGCGACGCCGTCGACCGTGCCCCGCCAGCCGGCGTGGGCGACCCCGACCGCCGGCCCGCGACCGGCCCCGCCCGGGTCGACGAAGAAGATCGGCAGGCAGTCGGCGTGGAGCGAGAGGAGGACCGGGCCGACGGCGTCGGTGACCATCGCGTCGGCGAGCCCGATCTGCGTCTCCGGCGTCGCGCCGCGGCCGGTGTCCTCGGCCCGGACCCGGACCACGTCCGCGCCGTGGACCTGGCCGCTGGTGACGATGGCGTGCGGGTCGAGCCCGAGCTCGGCGCACCAGAGCCGGCGCATCTCCCACGCGTCCGGCCGGTCGCGGCCGCCGCTGTAGCCGAGATTGCCGTCGGCCCGGCCGAGGCCCGGCACGCGGCCGGTGACCGCGTGGGAGACGAAGCGGAACCGCCCCAGCAGGGGGCTGCGGACGACGGGCAGCGTGGTCGGCGCGTGGCGGGCGGTCATGGCCTTCCGATCAGTTGGCGCGCGGCGTCGACGATGATCCGGTCGACCAGCCACTCGACCGGGGCGTGGTCGTCGGTGTAGACCGGGCCGCCCGGCTCGACGCTCCGGGGTCGGCCCTCGGCCGCGGCCCAGCCGGCGACGGTGCGGACCGGCGAGTTGGCGGGGAACTTGTCCGCGTTGACCGTCAGGCCGGTGATGGACGAGGGGGCGTTGGTGCCGATCACGATGCTGTTGGTGTAGCCGGGGACGTCGATCACGTAGACGTGGGCGAAGACGCTGCGCATCGTGGCGGAGACGACCTCGACCAGCCGGAAGTCGGTCTCGGTTCGCCCGGCGTTGACCATCGCCACGCCGTCCGGCGACAGGTGCTGGGCGATCTCCTCGAAGAACTCGCGGGTGGTGAGCTGGAAGGGGATGTACGGCTGGCGGTAGGCGTCGACGCCGATCAGGTCGTAGGTCTGGTCGCTCGCCCGCAGCGCGTAGCGGCCGTCGGCGACGTCCACGTTGACGTTCGGCAGGTCGCCGAGTCCGAACCACGCGCGGCCGACCTCGACGATCTCCGGGTCGATCTCGACCCCGTCGATCGGGACCGGCCCCCACGCCTGCGTCAGTTCGCGGGCCATCGTGCCGCCGGCCAGCCCGATCAGCATCGCCCGCCGCAGACTGCCGGGGCCCGCGCCGTCGACCACCAGCGGGGCGATCGACGCGTAGTCCCACGGGCCGCCGGTCAGGGGCTGGTCGGGGCTGTAGACCGAGTGGACGGCGTGGCCGTCGTTCAGGATCAGCAGGTTGCGCCCGTCCTGCTCGACGACCTGGATGTAGTTGTAGGTCGACTCGCGTTCGGCGAGCAGGGTGCCGCGGTCGGGCGGCCGGATCTGGCCGGAGGCCGCGCTGACCGTCGCGAGGCAGGCGAGCGCGCCCGCGACCAGTGCGGCGACCGCCGGCCGGCCGGCCCGCAGCAGCGTCAAGGCGACCGCCGAGGGGACGACGAGGGCGAGGCCGAGCACGGCGAAGGTGCGCGCGGTGCCGAGCAGCGGGATCAGCAGCAGCACCGGCAGGAAGCTGCCGGCGATGGAGCCGACGGTCGAGAGCGCGTAGAGCCCGCCGGCGGTGTTGCCGGCCGTGGCGACGTCGGCGATGGAGAGCCGGAGCGCGAAGGGGGAGACGAAGCCGAGCAGGGTGACCGGCACGGCGGTCAGCAGCAAGGTGCCGACCAGCGCGCCGTAGAACGCGCCCACGTCGTAGCGGGCGAAGGCGGCGAGGGCGGTGCCGAGGATCGGCCGGGCGAGCGCAGGGACCAGCACGACCGCGACGCCGGCGGCGGCGGTCAGGCCGTAGAGCAGCGTTGGCGAGGGCCGGCGGTCGGCGAGCCGGCCGCCGAGCCAGTAGCCGAGCGAGAGGAAGAGGAGGGTGAGGCCGATCAGGGTCGCCCAGATGAAGGTCGAACTGCCGAAGTAGGGGGCGATCAGCCGGGAGGTGGCCAGTTCGGTGCCGATGCTGGCGAAACCGCCGAGGAACACCAGCGTTCTGAGAAGTGGAACCGGCGGACGTGCCGCCGGGGTGCCGGCTTCGGCTCCGGCGGCGTGGCTGACTGGGGAGGAGGGCGACGGCATGCCGGGTCGAGCTTCTTCCTCGGGACCGCCCGCGCGGCGGAGCGGAACTGTCGGCCGCGGCGGTCCCGGCCGCACGCAGTATAGCGACGGTGGCCCGGCGGGCCGCCGGAGCGCGCGGCCGAGGGGTCGCGCGGTGCCCGCCCGAGGGTGCCGGGAAGTACCGGTCGGCTTGACATCCGTTGGCCGGCGTGTAGGCTAGAAGGGACCGCTCACCGCGCGGTCCCGGTCGGCGCGACCCGAACGCGTCCGGCCACCCGTGCACGGCTGGTCGGCGGGGGTTCTGCCGGAGGGGAGGAAGCAGGTCATGAAGAAGCTGGTTGCGGGCCTCGCGCTCGCGTCGATGTTCTCGTTCGCGCTGGTCGGCGGCGCGTCGGCCCAGTTCACGGGCAGTTCCGGCAATGGCGGCGCGAGCAACGCGGACGCCAACGGCGGCGCGGTCACGATGGGCTCGATCGACAGCGGCGGCAGCAGCGGCGGTGCCGTGGTCTCCGCGGTGCAGGCGGCCATGTCGTCGGGCGGCAACATCGCCGACGCGGCGCGGGCGGCGCTGGGCCTCTAGGCCTGGTTCCGAGTCAACGCAGATCGGCGACGGCCTCGGGGGGGCTTCCCCCCGAGGCCGTTGGCGTGCGTTCGGCCGACCACGCGACTACTCGTCCGCGGCGAGCAGGTCGCGCAGTTTCCGGGTGGTGCGCCAGTTGCGGGCGGTCGCGGTCACGCCGAGCTGGCGGTCGAACCAGTCGACCGTCAATTTCGACTGGCCGGCCCCCTGCGGCAGGTGGAGGAACACCTCCTGCCCGACCACGGCGAAACGGCCCGGCGGCGAGCGGTCCGGGTCGAGCGCGGCCACCCGCGCCGGGTCCGGCCGCCGGTCGAGGAAGACGACGTGGAGCGGCTCCGGGCCCGGTCCGCCTGCTTCGCCGGCGAACGGGTTGGCGGCGATCGCCGCGTCGAGTTGCGTCCGGGTTCGGACCGCCATCGGCGCGTCGTAGCCGAAGCGGTCGCGAATCGCGCCGACCGCCTGCTGCACGATCGATGCGACGTCTTCCGGTCGGGCGGCGAAGAGCACGTTCCCGCTCTGGATGTAGGTGCGCACGTCCGACGCGCCGAGGTCGCGGAAGATGGCACCCAGTTCGGTCATCGGCAGCGTGCGGCCGCCGACGTTGACCGCCCGCAGCAGCGCGACATGGTGAACGAGCCGGTCAGCGCCCTCGCTCATCCGAGCGGTTGGCACGGGTCGTCGATCACCGGCGGCACGCTGGTGCCGATGCTGGCCTGCTGGTACGTCGCCGCCTCGCTGCCGCTGTTCACGAGCTCGGGCCGGACCGCGGCGGCGACGAACGCGTCGCCCGCGCCGACCGCGACCGGGGTGCCGGCTGGGGCGATCTCCGGCGCGCCGTCGCTCGCCGCCCGGTTGATCGCGACCGGGGCGGCCGAGGTGAGGGTCAGCGAGCCGCTCTCGACCACGATCAGCGACTGTGCCGGCTCCTTGTGGGTGCCGTCGTAGCCGGGCACCTTCGCGCCGGGGTCGACCTGCCACAGGGTCGTCGACGGCCACTGACTGAAGTCGCCGACGCCCCAGACGGTGACGCCCGGCCACGGCTGCGGCGAGAGGGCGCAGGGGGTCGCGACGGCGGCTCGCGCCTCCGTCGGCAGGGACCTGCCGCCCGCCATGCCCACGACCGCCGTCGCCCCGACCAGCGCGGCCCCGACGAGCCAAGATGCCTTTCGCATGGTGTCCGCTCCGCTCCTTGCCGACGCGGTCGCGCCGGGTTCCGCGCCTCGCTACGGCGTGGGCTTCTTGGCCAGGGTGCCCGGTCCGTAGGCCCCGAGGTACTGGTCGGTGAAGCTGGTCGCCGCGCCGTCCGGGCCGATCGTGAACGAGAGGGCGCTGGGGCCGAACGCGTTCTCGCCGATCGGCTGCCAGGTGAACGTGTCGCGGTCGAAGTGGGTCAGCGCGAAGTCGTGGGCGGCGTTGGCGATGCCGAGGACGAGGCCGTCCGCCGTCTCGGTGATCGACACGTCGCCGTAGTAGTTGTTGGCGTAGGTGCCGACGTAGGCCGCGTTCGGCTGGGCCGGGGTCGCCGGGGAGGGCGGAGCAGCGGGGATGTCGGTGCCGTAGGTCGGGGCGGCGATGTTCTGGAAGCTCGGGGTGACGACCGCGAGCCAGTCGGTGGAGATCGTGCCGGTGCGGGCGAGGTCGAGGATGCTGAGGCAGAACGCCTCCGGCAGGCCGACCGGCGAGGCGTTGGTGAGCGCGACGACGCCGAAGCGCGAGGCCGGCAGCATCTCGACGCAGGTGGCCGCGCCGAGCGCGAACGCCCCGGAGTGGCCGAGGACCGGCAGTCCGAAGTCGTTGTAGTTGACGTTGAACCCGAGCCCGTAGAAGCTGGCCTGCCCGGTCGCCGGGTCCTTCGCCGGCCGGGTGACGGCCTGCGGGCTGTGGGTCGGGGCGAGGGCGGCGGCGGGGATCAGCTCCTTGCCGTCGATCGTGCCCGCGCCGAGCTGGAGCAGCAGCCAGCGCGCCATGTCGACCGCGTTGGAGCTGACGCCGCCGGCGGGCGTCTGGGCGTCCGGGTCGCGCTGCAGCGGGGCCACCTGCCAGTCGGCCGCGCCGCTCGGCCAGCCCGGGCCGAGCGGCGAGTGCGGCACCGCACGGTTCGGCTGGGCCATGTAGTCGCGGAAGCGGGAACTGGTGCTGGCCATCCCGAGCGGCTCGTACAGCACGTCGGCGGCGACCCGGTTCCAGTCCTTGCCGACGGCCTTCGCCGCGGCATAGGCCGCCGCCGAGAGGCCGAAGTTGGTGTACTCGTAGCCGGCGCGGAAACTGTACTGCGGCTCGAGGTAGCGGAGGCGGTGGATGATGTCCTCGACGTCGAACCCGAGGTCCTCCAGCACGTCGCCGGCATGGTCGCGCAGGCCGCTGCGGTGCGAGAAGAGGTCGGTCAGCGTCACCTGCGAGGTCGGCCACGCATCGTGCAGGGCGAAGGCCGGGTCGAGGTCCGCCATCCGGCTGCCCCACGTAACCGTGCCGTTCGCGACGAGGGCGGCGACCACGGTCGAGGAGAGCGCCTTCGAGAGGGAGGCGACCTGAAAGACGGTTTCGGGCTCGATCGGCTCGCTCTTGCCGAGTTCGCGAACCCCGAACCCGCTGATGGCGAGCACTTGGTCCTCGTGGGCGATGACGACCGACATGCCGGGCACGCCGGTCCGCTCCATCAGCGACTTGGCGACCTCGGGCGCTTGCCGGACGGCTTCCGCGATGCCATCCGGCGTCGCCATCCCGGGCGTGGCCGTCGCGGCTTCGGGGGTGGCGCTCTGGGCGTGGGCGCGGCCGTGGAAGGCGGCGGCGACGGCCCCCGCGCCCGCGGTGGCAACGGCGCGACGCCGGGTCAGTCGCGACTGGGCGAAGGGGCCGGGGGGCTGGGACGAGGGCATCGACGAACCTCCACATGCGAGAACCCGCCGCCCTCCGTCGCCATGCCAACGGAGAGGGCCAAGAGCCACCGACGAACGCGCCGCCGACGATCTCACGCTCGCACCTTAGCACCTGCCGCCGGTTGTCGGGGACGGTGGCCGACGGTCGCGAGACGGCCCCCGGGGCACCAAGGCGCATCGCCCAAACGGGATGCACGGCTCGGCGCGTGCCGATGCCCGACGTTGTCGCCGCCCGCGCTGCGCTGTCTGCGCGGAACGCTGACACTCGGCGGGTCCAGTCGTCTTCGCAGGGCGGCGACCGGTCTACTGTTTCCTGTTCGTCAGGCGATCACGGAACTGCCTGCGGTCTCGCCATGCCGTCCGTCGGCCGAGTGCTCGTCGGCCTGTCGCCGGTCGGAATTCGGAAGTTGCCGGGTGTCCGCGGCTTCACCCGCAGCGCAACGCGGCTTGGCCCGAAGTGCGACCAGAGATGCCTGCCGCCAAATTCGGCGGCAGTCGCTGTCCGACAGTCCCATGGCGGCGAGACAGCCGGCGCGGAGACGCCCAATGGCCGAAGCCTCACGCTTCGCCCGAGCGGGCGAAGTACCGCCAGTGTCCCTCGGAGACGACCTCAACCGTGTGGTCGTCCCCCATGATCGCCGTCTCGTCGTCGATCGCGTAGGCCGGCACCGGCATGCCGGCAGCCCACCGATCGGCGTCGGCCATGGTGTTCTCCGGCATCATCTCGTGGTCGAGGTGGGGGAAGATCGAGAAGTCGACGAGGCCCAGCGTCTCGTCCCCGCCGGACGGCGGGGTCCAGCCGACGAAGTCCTGCCCGATGCTCGGGGTCATCACCATGCTGCCGGCGCTCAGCCCGACGTAGACCGCGGGGAGCGACGGCAGGAGGTCCGCCAGCCCGGACTGCCGCATCCAGTGGCACAGGTACAAGGGGTCGCCGCCGTTCACCAGCAG
>JBDHWC010000008.1:0-47911 GCA_039809985.1 Thermomicrobiales bacterium
GGGGGCCGGGGCTGCGCCGGCTTCCGGCGCGGCGTCGAGCAACGCCATGATCACGGGCGTGGCGAGGCCGAGCTTGAGGCCGGTGTTGAGGAGGCGGCGGCGGCTGTACCGGCCGGCGCGGGCCTCGGTGAAGAGGCGATCGACCTGCGGGTCTTCCATCATGGCTCCTTCTGCGTCGACGCTGACGTTTCGGACTGGCTGTCGCACCGTCGCCCAAGTCGCCCGCCCGGTCGGCGGTCGCTCGCGGCGATGTGATTGACGCTCCGACTACCGATCATACGCACCCGCGCGAATCTGGCGCAACTGAGGCGGTCATGCATTGTGCATCGGGACCGATCATCGGCGTCACCGGCCGGACCCGAGCGGGGCCGGCGCGGCCTGCTCGCGCAGTTCGCCGGAGGCCACCTCGCCGATGATTCGGATGCCGCGCTCGATCTGCGCCTCGTCGGCGAACGAGAAGGCGAGGCGGATCTGGTTGCGACCGCCGTCGCCCGCGTAGCAGCGGGGCCCCGGCAGGTAGTCGACCCCGCGCTCCTGCACCTGCGGCAGCATGGCGACGGTGTCGATGCCCTCCGGCAGGGTGAGCCAGACGAAGAAGCCGCCGTCCGGCCGCGTCCACGTCGAGCCGGCGGGCATGTGGCGCTCCAGCGCGGCGAGCATGGCGTCGCGCCGATCGCGGTAGGTGGCGCGCAGGCCGCGGACGTGGTCCTCGAGGTGGCGGGGCAGCCAGTCGGCGGCGACGTGGGAGCCGAAGATGTTGGTGCCGCCGTCGATCTTCAGCGACGTGATCATGTGGACGAGGTCGGGCGGCCCGACCAGCCAGCCGATGCGCAGCCCAGGGCCCATCGTCTTCGAGAGCGTGCCGAGGTAGATGACGGAGGAGCCGCCGTCGGCGGCGTCGACGGCGTAGATCGAGGGCAGATGGTTGCCGTCGTAGCGAAGGTCGAAGTAGGCGTCGTCCTCGATGATCAGGGTGCCGTGCTCGCGGGCCAGCTCGACCATCCGGCGGCGGCGGGGCACGGTGGTCGAGACGCCGGTCGGGTTCTGGAAGTTCGAGACGACGTAGATGAACTTCGGCGTCACGCCCTCGTCGCGCAGGCGGTTCAGTTCGCGCTCGAGGGCGACGACGTCGGTTCCCTCGTCGTCCACCGGGACGCCGACGACGTTGACCCCCGCGTTGCGGAACGCGCCGACGGCCCCGAGCCAGATCGGCATCTCGCTGACGACGGTGTCGCCCCAGTCGATGAAGGCGTCGAGGAGGAGGTGCAGCGCCTGCGAGCCGCCGGCGGTGACCAGGACGTTGTCGCGCCCGGCGACGAAGCCTTGGTCGCGGGCGAACTTGCGGAGCAGTTCGTCGATCAGCCCCTCGTGGCCGGCGTTCGCGCCGTACTGGAGCGCCGACTCGCCGTCGGTCGCCAGCACGCGGACGGTCGACTCGGCGACTTGGCCGGCGGGCAGGGACGCGGGGTCCGGGAAACCGAAGGTGAAGGTGATCCGGCCGGGCTCGCGGTCGCCCCGGGTGAGGAGCGGCTTCGGGGGCACGGCCGCGCCGCGCCGGGAGAGCAGGCGGTCGCGGTCGCCGGCGGCGGGTCCGGCAGCGGGACGGGGGGTGTCGGCGGTGCTCATGCGTGGGTCTCCGGGGCGGCTCCAAGGTGCGGCATTCTAGGGGGCGTCCGCCGGGGCCACAACCGGGGGCGCGTGGCGGCCGGGCCAGGCTCGGGCGTCTGTGCTCGGCGCACAAGCCCGACGCCGGGGGCTCCGGGGGGCACAGGACGCCGATGCTAGACTTCGGCCGACTCGCCGTCCGGCGGCGGGTGCCCGCTCGGCGGCGAAGCGGGTCGGCGACGAGGGAACGAGGGTCGATGGGCGGGGCGGATTCCGTGCCGGCGGGCGCGAGCGACGCGGACGGGCGCGACATCTACGACGTCACCATCATCGGGGCGGGGCCGACCGGGTTGTTCGCGGCGTTCTACGCCGGACTGCGCGGGGCGCGCACGCAGGTGATCGAGGCGCTCGAGGAGGTCGGCGGCGCGCTGACGGCGATCTACCCCGAGAAGTACATCTACGACGTCATCGGTTTCCCGCGGATCGTCGCCAAGGAGTTCGTGGAGGCGTGCGAGGCGCAGGCGCGCGCTGCCGACCCGACGATCCGGCTGAGCGAGGAAGTGCTCGAGCTCGAGCCGGGCGAGGACGGCGTGATCCGGCTCGGCACGAGCAACGGGGACCGCTGGAGCCGGTCGGTGATCGTCTGCGCCGGGGTCGGGGCGTTCGAGCCGAAGCGGATCGACGTGCCGGGGATGAGCGACCTGGAAGGGCGCGGCGTCCACTACTTCGCGAAGCGGGTCGAGGACTTCCGGGACCGCCACGTCGTGATCGTCGGCGGCGGCGACTCCGCGGTCGACTGGGCGGTGACGCTGGAGCCGATCGCGAAGAGCGTCTCGCTGATCCACCGCTCCAAGTTCCGGGCGCACGAGGCGACGGTCGAGCAGTTGCACGCCTCGACGGTCAACCTCCATTACCCCGGCTGCGAGACGACCGCGGTGCACGCGGGCGAGGACGGACGGATCGGGGCGCTGACGTTCAAGAACGCGGAGGCGGCGGAGACGACGATCCCGGCGGAGGAGCTGATCGTGGCGATCGGCTTCGTCGCCGACCTCGGCCCGCTGAAGACGTGGGGCTTCGAGCTGCAGAAGAACCAGATCGTGGTCGACAAGATCACGATGCAGACGTCGTTGCCGGGAGTCTTCGCCGCGGGCGACGTGGCGTGGTACCCGGCGAAGTTCAAGCTGATCGCGAACGGGTCGGCGGAGGCGGTGACGGCGGTCAACCACGCCGTGATCCACTACGACCCGAAGGCGCGGCTCGACGCCGGTCACTCGACGGCGATCATGGAGAAGCGCGAGAAGGCGGCCGGCGCAGCGGTTGACTGAGACCGCTGCCGGTAGAGGTCGGTCTGGAAGACGAAACGGACGGGGCCGGCAAATGCTGCCGGCCCCGCTCGGTCGTTGGCACCGGTGGCTTCGGACGAAAGGTCAGGAAGGCAGCCGGAGATCGTCCACCAGTTCGCGGGCCTCGTGCAGCCAGCGGTGGTCGGTCTCGTCCGGGACCGAGCAGCCGTTGGCGAGGATCAGTTTGCGGCCGCCGGTCTGGGCGATGGCGTCCTCGGCCTCGGCCCGGATCTTCTCGACCGGCCCGTTGGAGAGCGGCCCGAACTCGTGCCAGCCGCCCATCAGGCACTTGCTGGTCATGCCGCGGGCGTCGCGCAGGCTGGGGCCGGCGAGCCGGTCGGACCAGCTGAGGACCTGGACCGGGTAGTCGAGCACCTGGTCGAACATCAGGTCCTTGTCGCCGTGGACGTGGAGGATGTTGAGCCAGCCGTTCTCGGCCCCCTGCAGGGCCATCAGGTCGTAGGGACGGCCATACTCGCGGTAGGTCGCCACCGGCATCACCGCGGTGGTGCAGCCTTGGACCGCGAAGAAGACGCCGTCCGCCCCCGCGCCGATCACGTCGCGGATGTGCGCCCGCAGGTTCTCGGCGATGGTCGCGATCGCCTCGTGGACGACGATCGACCCTTCGCGCAGGTGGTCGAGGAAGGTCTCGCGGTCGACGGCGGCGTACATCGCCTCGGCGAGCGGGCTGAAGAGGGTGACGACGATCGGGGTGTCGTAGCCGAGCTCCTCGCGGAGCAGGTGGACCGCCTCGACCCGCTGGTTGAAGTAGCGGGAACGGAGCACGTCGATCGGCTCGAACAGCCGCCAGTCGCCGATCTCGCGGATCGACTTGCGCGGCATCGGGTAGGGGATGTCGGGCATCATCTTGGCGATGTCGAGGTCGAACTCCTCGTCGAAGAAGCGGAGGGTGGCCTCGGCCATCGCCCGGCCCGAGCCCTCGGGCTGGAAGTGGTGCCAGAAGGCGACCGGGAGGCGGTCGACCGGCTCGCCGTTGACCGCGGCCATCACCCGCTCGGTGCGGCTCATCTCCTCGAAGCGGAGGCCGCGGGACGGGGCGGCGGTCGGACGGGGCTTGGGGGCCATCGGGTCGCTCCTTCAACCGATCGGGCTGGGTGGCCGCGGCGGCCGACGCGGCGGCCGGGCCGTGGGCGATCGTAGCACAGGCCCCGGCGGGTCCCGGTCGGCCGGGCGACGCGGAGGCGAACGGAGGAAGCTCGGTGGACGAGACCGGAGGGAAAAAGGCCACAGACGCCGGCGCGGGCGTCGTCGTGGTGCTGAACCGGGACCTGATGTTCGGCTCGCAGATTCGCGCCGTGCTGAGGGCACTCGGGCACGAGGCGCGGTTCGCGCGCGACACCTCCGGCTTCCTCGCGGCGTTGCGGGAGGCAGGCGAGAGCGCGTCGCTCGGCGTGGTCGACATGAACGGGACCGTCGACTGGGCGGCGATCGCCGAGTTCACCGGGGAGACGGGACGCGCCCCGCTGCTCGGGTTCGGGCCGCACGTCGACGTCGAGGGCCGGAAGGCGGCGAAGCGGGCCGGCATCGACCGCATCGTCTCCAACGGCGATTTCCACCGCGACGCCGCGACGCTCGTGACCCGGTACGCGCGCCGGGTCTGACGACGCCCCCCCGGCAGGTCGGGCGGGGTCGCGGGGTGCTACAATGGGTGTACGTACACTCTGGGAACGGAGCGACCCCCGCCGGCTCCGGCAACGTGGTGGCGAGGGGCAGCGTTGACGGTGACAACCATTCGGGCGGTGCCGCCCGGTCCGTACGAGGGGGATCGCGGGGACGCCGCCGGCGACCTGACGATCGCGGGCGCGGTGGAGATGTTCTTCGGGGACCTGCGCCTCGCGCCGCGGTCCAAGAAGACGTACCGTCACGGCGTCGCCAAGTTCCTGCGACACCTCGAGCAGCACGAAGGGATCGTGGCGGCGGAGACGTCGGTGACCGCGCTGCGGCCGGAGCATGTCACCGGCTTCGCCGCGCTGCTGGTGCCGCCGGACGTGCGGAGCCCGGAAGAAGTCTCGCGGATGCGGACCGCCCAGAACAACATCTCGGCGGTGCGCAAGTTCTGCTCGTACCTCTCCTCCTACGAACTGAACGACCAGCTGGCGGGCGACCGGATCCGGGTCCGGATCTCGGCGATGATGCCGCGCTTCACGCCGCCGCCCCCCGACGTGCGGCTGGGCGACCTCGAGCGGATCGTGGAACTGGTCGACAACCTGCCCCGGGAGGCGAAGCCGCACCTCGACCTGCGCCGCCAGAAGATTCAGGCGATGATCCGGTTCCTGTTCCGGTCGGGCGTGCGCGTCTCCGAGCTGTGCGCCCTGCGTCGCCGCGACGTCGACCTCGTCGACGGGACGGCGAACGTCTACCGGGCCAAGGGCGGCAAGAGCCGGACGGTCCACTTCGACGTCGGGACCGCGGAGCTGCTCGCCCGGTACTGGGCGACGCGGGGCGACCCGATTCGGGGGGCCGGGGCGTTGCCCGCCTTCAGCGGGCGGGACAAGCCGGGGGTGCCGGGCACCGCGATCAGCCCGCGGACGGTCGAGCACATCGTCGCCGGCCTCGCCGAGCGAGCCGGGGTCGAGAGCGACGTGACGCCGCACTCGTTCCGCCACGGGCTGGCGACCGAGCTGGTGCGGCGGCGGGTCCGCGAGTCGACGGTGCAGACGATTCTGGGGCATGCTTCGCCGGCGACGACCCGCATCTACGTCCACAAGTCCGCGCTCGAAGTCGCCGAGGAGTACCAAGACGCCTTTGGACCGTACCGGCCACCGCAGGGATCAGGCGCGGCCTGACCCCGCCCGCCCGCGTCGACAACATCTGGGCAGTCTCGCGCTGCTCGGGCTGGCAGGCGTCTGCTCCGTCGCGGTGCTGACCGGGTGTGCCAGCGGCAGTGCGACCGAGGCCCGCGTCGACGAGCAGCGCGACTTGCTGCGGACCCCGCTGATGGCGGACGCGCAGGCCACCTACACGGCCAAGACGTACTTCCCGAAGCAGGGCACCCCGGTGCCGACGCCGGAGGCGATCCCGTTCCTCGGCGCGCTGGTGATCACCACCGCGGTCGGCCCCGGCAACGTGCCGCAGGGGCAGTTCGCGAGCGTCCCGTCGGACGCCGGCACGGTCTATGCCGGGGCGCAGATCGGGGGCGGCACCGCGGGGCAGCACGTGGTCGGGATCTGGACCGACGCGTGGGGCAAGGAGGTCGGCCGGGCCGGTCTCGATCTCGCTTCGACCTCCGAACTGACGTGGGTGGCTTTCCCGCTGCGGCTCGACGGCCAGTTGCCGCCGGGCGACTACGGCATCTTCATCGACGTCGACAAGCGGCGGATCGGCTCGCTGGCGTTCACCATCACCGCGCCCGGCACCGGGGCGCAGCAGCTGCCGGACCTGCCCCAGAACCCGCAGGCCCCGCCGCCGACGCCGACACCCGCTCCGAACCAAGGGAACCAGCAGGGCGGTCAGGGCCAAGGCCAGCAGGACCAGGGCCAGTGGCAAGGCGGCGGCCAAGGCCAGAGCCAAGGCGGCGGCGACCAAGGGCAATGGCAGGGTGGCGACCCGGGCCAAGACCAGGGAACCGGCGGCCAAGGGCAGTGGCAGGGCGGCGACCAAGGCCAAAACCAGGGCGGGGGCCAAGGGCCGGGCGGGGGCCAAGGACCGTGGCAGAACGGCAACTGGCCTGGCCAGCCGCCTCCGGGCCAAGGGCAGCAGCCCAGTCAGTAGGCAGGTCGCGACCAGCGGGCGCGGGGCTCGGCCCCGCTCTTGCTAGCCCGGGCCACGCCCCCTAGGATGTTCGATCAGGGGAGAAAATCGGGTTCGGCCGGCCGTGGCGTGGGGCCGTCGGCAGGGGAGCAGCGGGGAGCGGCATGGACGAGGACTGGCTGAAACAGGCGATCTGCGAGTTCATCGGCCCGTTCGCGCTGGTGTTCGCCGGGGTGGGGGCGATCATCGCGACGCAAGGGCACGACCTGGTGGCGATCGCACTGGCTCACGGCTTGGCGATCGGGCTGATGGTCAGCGCCGCCGGGCACATCTCCGGCGGGCACTACAATCCGGCGGTGACGATCGGGTTCCTCGCGACCGGCCGGATCAGCGTCCCCAAGGCGGCGATGTACATCGTCGCCCAGTTGCTGGGAGGGCTGGCGGCCGCGCTGCTCCTGACGCAGGTTTACCCCGACCTCGGAGACTTCGGGCGCAACAACGTCGGCGTCAACCTCGGCGCGCTGACGGTCGGCGCGGGGATGAGCCCGGTCAACGCGCTGATCGTCGAGACGGTGATGACGTTCTTCCTGATGTTCGTCATCTACGGTGTGGCCGTCGACGGCCGGACTGGGAAGGCGATCGCCGGGCTGGCGATCGGTCTGGCCATCACGATGGACATCCTGCTCGGGGGCCCGGCCAGCGGCGCGGCGATGAATCCGGCGCGCTGGTTCGGCCCGGCCGTGGTGCAGCAGGCGTTCGGCGACTGGTGGGTCTGGTGGATCGGGCCGATCGTCGGCGCGGTGCTGGCGGCGCTGCTCTTCAACTATGTGCTGCTCGGCAACGCGCCGCCGATGCCGACCCGGCCCGACGCGATCACCGAGCCGCCGCGCCCCTCGGACCCGGCGCGGCCGCCGTCGCCGCGGTCGCAGGCGCGCCGGAAGCGGTAGTCGCTGCGAGACCGCGTTCCGCAACGAGGAGGGCCGGGGCGTCACTCGCCCCGGCCCTCCTCGCCTGCTCAGTGCGAAAGTCGCGCCGCCGCGCCGCGGTCGAGGATGACCGTCAGGCGGTCACCGGCTCGGCCCAGCCACGAGGCCGGCACATCGTCCGACATCGGGTCCATCAGGGCGCGGCGGACGATCTCGGCCTTGCCCGCGCCCGAGGCGATGAGGACGATCCGCTTCGCGCCGAGCAGGGTGCCGACGCCGACGGTCATCGCGTGGGTGCCGACCGGGCAGGTTGGCTGCCACGCCTGCGCCGCGCCGGCGACCGACGAGGCGGCGAGCGAGACGACGCGGGTCCGGCTGTTGACGGCTGCGGGCGGGTCGTTGTAGGCGATGTGGCCGTTGGCGCCGATGCCGAGCACGGCGAGGTCGAGGCCGCCGAGCACGGCGAGGTCGGCCTCGAACCGGGCGGCGGCGGCGACCGGATCCGGCGCGTCGGCGGGGACCTCGAGGATGCGGTCGTCGGTGATGCCGACGGGGCCGGCGAAAACCTCGCGCAACCAGACGACCAACCGGTTCGGGTCGGCCTCGGGCAGGCCGACGTACTCGTCGAGCGTGACGAGACGGACGCGGCTGAAATCGACCTCTCCCGCCTCGGCCCGGGCGACAAGCCGGCGGAACATCCCGACCGGGGTCGAGCCGGTCGGCATCGCCAGCACGAGGTCCGGCTTGGCGGCAACCGCGTCGGCGACGACCTCTGCCGCCCGCTGGCTCATCGCGTCGCCGTCGGCGACGACCTCGAGGCGGTAGGCGTCGTCGGTGGGGGGCTTCGGCATCGGGTACTCCTCGGGCCTGTCGGTCGCGCGTCGTGACGAGTGCGACGATACCGCAGCGACGGCCGGGGGGGCGACCCGCGCACCGGCAACGAGAGGATGGCGATGGCAGGCAGGGGATTCGCCGAGGCGTTGGCGGCGATCGACGAATGGATCGGGCCGGCGGGGTCGCCCGGGGCAGCGGCGGCGGTCTGGCACCGAGGCGAGGTCGTAGCCGAGCGCGCCGCCGGGGAGGCCAGCCCGACCGTCGCGGTCGATGCCGGGACCATCTTCAGTCTGGCGTCGGTGACAAAGCCGATCACGGCGACCGCGATCATGACGCTGGTCGACGCCGGGTTGGTCGGCCTCGACGAGCCGGTCAGTCGCTGGGTGCCGGAGTTTCGGGCCGCGCCGGACGAGGGGGAGCACCGGCCCGACCCGGAGTTGGAACGGCAGCGGGGAACGGTCACGCTGCGGCAGTTGCTCTGCCACACGTCCGGCCTGCCGGAGGACCTCGGGCCGCGGGAGGGGCGGTTCGCCCGGCCGCTGGGGCTGGAACAGATCGTCGACCAGTTCTGCCGCCTGCCGCTGGTCTCCGCCCCGGGCGAGGAACTCCGCTACTCGAACGCCGGCATCGGCATTGCCGCGCGCTTGGCAGAGCGGGTGGCGGGCGAGGAGTTCTGGGCGATGGCGCAGGCGCGGGTGCTGATCCCGCTCGGCCTCGACGACGTGGTGGTGCGGCCGACCCCCGACTTGCTGCCGCGCTTCGCGCTGGTCGAGGACGCCGCGAACCCCGGGACCGAGACGGAGGCCTACAACTCGCCCTACTGGCGCGAACTGGCGATTCCGTGGGGCGGGGCCTACGGCACGGCGCAGGCGCTGGCGACCTTCGCCGGGTCGTTCCTGCCGGGCGGCCGGTCGATGCTGTCCGCGGCGGCGATCGGGGCGATGACCGTCGACCAGACCGAGGGCGTGCCCGGCGGCGTGGGCAGCGCGAAGGTGTGGTGGCCCTCCGGCCGCTGGGGCCTCGGCTGGGAGGTGAAGGGGCCGAAGCGCCGCCACTGGACGGGGGAGTTGACGTCGGCGGAGACCTTCTGCCACTGGGGCGTGACCGGCACGCTGGTCTGGGCCGACCCGAGGCGTGACCTCGCGCTGGCGGTCTTCACGAACCGGGCGGTGACCCGAACGTGGGGACTGTTGCTGCCGCGCTGGCAGCGCCTGAGCAACGCGGTGGCGGCTGCGGCGTCGTGACCCGGACGGCGTCGCCAGCGCCCCGGCAGACGTGATACATCCGCACTCGGGAGCCGTTGACAAGCCGCCATCGGCTGTCTACGTTTCCGGGCACGAGGGACGACGGAGATGGGGCGCGCCCGGCATGGTGCCCCGCGCCAACCGGAGTCCTCTGGACGGGAGCTTGCAGATGAGCGAACAGGACACCCGGATCGAGTCGCTGCTGGCGGCCGCGCGGGAAGGCCAGCTCTCCCGGCGCGAGGTGATGCGGCGGGCGGCGGCGCTCGGAATCAGCGTGACGGCGGCCGGGGCGCTGCTCCGGCAGGGCGCGCTGGCGCAGGACGCGACGCCGGCGGCGACCGCCAACGTCGGCATCGTCAACAAGCCGATGACGAAGGACGAGATCACGGCGGCCATCAAGCAGGAAGGCACGGTCAACGTCGGCAACTGGACCTACACCGCGAACGACACCCTGATCGCCAAGTTCGTGGAGCACGTCAAGACCGAGTACGGCGTCGACGTCAAGCTCAACTACGAGCCGACGCAGTCGCCGAGCACCTTCCTCACCGCGCTCTACACCGCGCTCCAGAGCGAGTCGCCGAGCCCGTATGACGTGCTGGCGATCGAGGAGAACTACTGGGCCGAGGCGAAGTCGCAGCCGAAGCCGGTCATGCAGGACTACCTGCCGTCGGCGCTGGTGCCGAACGCCGAGCGCGTCGACGACATGTTCAAGCACACCCCGACCTCGGTCGGGTTCCAGGCGAGCGCGACGCCGGGCATCGTCTACAACGGGGCGAAGGTCGACTTCCTGAAGGACTGGACCGACCTCGCCGACGAGCGGCTGAAGGGCCGGCTGACGCTGGCGCGGCCGGGCGACATCACCTGCGGCGGGTTCCTGCTCGGGCTGGCGTCGGCGCTGGGCAAGGACTACCACGACAACGCCCAGATGAAGGACGTCATCGACTTCGCGGTCCAGAAGATCCACCCCAACGTGCTGCAGTACACGACCGACAGCTCGGTGATGCAGCAGCTGCTGCGCAACGGCGTGGTCGACGCGGTCGGGTTCTGGAACTCGCTGGCCCGGATGGAGTTCCTCGACGGCCAGAAGGACACCAAGTTCATGGTGGCCAAGTCGGGGCAGTACATGGTCAACGGCTACATGTGGATCCCGCAGGCGGCGCAGCACCCGATCCTGGCCCAGATCTTCATCAACTGGCGGCTGAGCGACGAGGCGCAGTTCCCGCCGGACAGCTGGGGCATCGCGCACGGGGCGTGGGCGGAACTGAACGAGGGCATCCTCGGCCCGAGCTACGAGAACCTGATCCCGGAGTGGTTCAAGGCGGACTACTTCACGTACTACCCAACCTTGGAGCAGCTGAAGACCCAGTACAAGGCGGTCGACTGGGACGTCTACTCCAAGAACGTCGGGGAGTGGATGGACGCCTACTCGAAGGGGATCGGCCAGTAGGTCGACCCTCGTTCACCGGAGACTCGGCGCGGCGGGTCGGCATCGGGCCGGCCCGCCGCTCGCAGAGCGGACGGCGATGGCGCAGGCAGCGTTGGAGAACGAGGCGCGCGAGCTGGACGGCACGGGCTGGCTCGCCCGGCTCGGGTTCGAAGAGCGGACGTGGCGGGGCCTCGGCCTGCTGGCGCCGGCGATCCTTGTCGCCGTCCTCTTCTCGCTGATCCCGCTGATCTACCTTGTGCAGATCAGCCTGACCGAGAAGTCGTCGTTCTTCTTCAACGCGAGCTACACGCTCGCCAACTACCGCGAGGTGTTCGACCGCTACCAGAGCACGATTCGGGAGACCGTGTTCCTGGCGACGGTGTCGTCGCTGCTCGACCTCGTCTTCGGCTACCCGTTCGCCTACATCCTGATCCGGAAGGTGCGCTACCGCGAGTTCGCCCGGACGATGATGACGTTCCCGTTGTTCGGGACGCTCTACCTCGCGTTCGGCCTCTTCTACATCCTGCTGCCGAACGGGCCGTTCGGCAGCATTCTGGCGCGGTGGGACATCTCGCTCGCGCCGTACCTCTTCTCGCTGCCGGCGACCCTGTTCGGGATGATGGTCTTCACCTTCCCGTTCATGGTGATGAACGTCGGGGCGGCTCTCTCCAACGTCGACCCGACGCTGGAGGAGGCGGCGAAGACGCTCGGCGCGAAGCCGTGGCAGACGTTCGTGCGGGTGCTCTTCCCGCTGAGTTGGAGCGGGGTGCTGGCCGGGTTCCTGATGTGCTTCGGCTGGAACCTCGGCGTCTTCGTGGTGCCTCTCCTGCTCGGTCGGCCGCAGGAGCAGAACGTGATCTCGGTGGTGATGTACGACAAGGGCCTCGTGCAGTTCAACTACGGGCTGGCCGGCGCGCTCGGCGTGGTGCTGATGGCGCTGGCCTTCGGGGTCTCCTGGCTGTCGCTGCGGCTGTCCCGCGGCGCGCTCGGCGCGTAGGTTCCCGAGGAGCAGGCCGATGTCCGTCTCGACCGCTTCGACGCTCTCCGCCGAGGCGCGGCCGTCGCCCGAGCCGCGCCGATGGCTGCGACCCGGGGCCGTGATCGACGTGCTGGCCCACGCCTACGTCTGGTTCTGGCTGGCCGTCTTCGCGATGCCGTTCCTGGCGACGCTCTTCTACTCGCTGCAGGCCTCGGGCGGGCAGGGCGGCTTCTCGCTCGACGCCTACGTCTACGTGCTGGGGAGCTTCAAGGACAACCTCCTGTTGTCGTTCGAGACGACGGTCGCGACGATCATCATCAACCTGCTGATCGCGGTCCCGGCCGCCTACGCGATCGTCCGCTACCCGATTCCCGGCAAGAGCTTCCTGCTCTCGTTCCTCAACCTGTCGCTCTACACCCCGGCGGCGGTGATGGGGATGAGTCTGGTCATCGCCTACGCGTACCTGTTCCGGATCCCGCAGACGATCACCGGCCTGATCGCGGCCTACGTGGTGGGCACCTTCCCGCTGATGCTGGTGCCGATCATCGTCGCGCTGCGCGACCTGCCGATCACGTTCGAGGAGGCGGCGAAGACGCTCGGGGCGAACCGGGCCCAGAGCTTCCTGCGGATCGAGCTGCCGTTGCTCGGGCCGGGGATCAGCGCCGGCATCCTGCTCACCTTCGTCATCATCTTCAACGAGTTCCTGGTCACCCTGTTCGTGGCCGGGCCGGGGACGACGACCGCGGCGCTGCGGGTCTACACCCTGACGCGGACGGCGGGGTTCCAGCCCTCGACGGCGGCGCTGGCGACGACGATGCAGCTCGTCTCGTTCCTGGTCGTCCTCCTCTTCTTCCAGGTCTTCGGGTCGCGGTACCTGAAGGGCACCTACCTCATCTAGCCGGCGCGGCTCCGGCGGTCCGACAACAGACACGGGGAAGGGCATGACGCAGGTTCGGCTGGTCAACGTGACGCGCCGCTACGGGAAGACGACCGCGGTCGACCGCATCAGCGCCGACATCGCCGACGGCGAGTTCGTGACGCTGCTGGGGCCGTCCGGCTGCGGCAAGACGACGACGCTGCGGATGGTGGCCGGCTTGGTCGAGCCGAGCGAGGGGGAGATCTGGTTCGACGACCAGATGGTGAACGACGTGCCGACCAACCGGCGGCACATCGGCCTCGCCTTCCAGAGCCACGCCCTCTTCCCGCACCTCACGGTCGCCCGCAATGTCGCGTTCGGCCTGGAGGTGAAGGGGACGCCGAAAGAGCAGATTCAGCAGCGCGTGGCCGAGATGCTGGCGATGATCGAGATGTCCGACTACGGCGACCGGCTGCCCGCCCAGCTCTCCGGCGGCCAGCAGCAGCGGGTGGCGCTGGCCCGGATGCTGGCGACCGACCCGCGCGTGCTGCTGTTCGACGAGCCGCTCTCGGCGCTCGACCGCAACCTGCGCGACACGCTGAAGTACTCGATCCTCGACTTGCAGCGACGGTCGAAGAAGACGGCGATCTACGTCACCCACGACCAGTCGGAGGCGTTCGCCATCTCCGACCGGATCTTCGTCATGCACAAGGGGCGGATCGAGCAGGCGGGAACCCAGCTCGACATCTACCTGCGACCGGAGTCGGAGTTCGTCGCCAACTTCGTCGGCGACAACAACGCGCTGCACGGGACGGTGACGCGCGAGGTGCGCGACCACGACGGCCAGCGCCGGGTCGAGGTGGAGTCTGGCGGCATCCGGCTGCTGGCGACCGACACGGGCGCGTTGCGGCCGGGGGACCGGGCGATCGCCTTCGTCCGGCCGGAGACGATCGAGATCGTCGGCGACGGCGAGGGGCGCGACGACCCGTACGTGGTCGAGGGGAAGGTGACGCAGGTGGTCTTCGAGGGGCCGACCGTTCGCCTGATGGTCGATGCCGACGGGACGCCGCTGCTGGTCGAGATCGGCGGCCTGCCGCGGCTTTCGCTCCTCGATTCCGACGCCAAGCGGATTCGCCTGCGACCGCGCAGTGTCTCGGCCGTGGCCGACCGTTCGGCGGTTCCCGCCTAGCGCGTCATTCCTCGGAGAGCTGGCCGCCGTCGACGACGACCGACTCGCCGGTGACGAACGACGCCTCGTCCGACGCGAGGAAGGCGAAGACGTTGGCGACCTCCGCGGGCCGGCCGGCGCGTCGCATCGGGATCTTCTCCAGATAGGCGGCCATCCACACGGGGTCCATGCCGGCCTCGGCGGCGAGCTCCGTCTCGATCCAGCCGGGCGAGACGCAGTTGACGCGGATCCCGTGCTCCGCCAGTTCGATCGCCATCGTCTTGGTGAGGAGGATGACGCCCGCCTTCGAGGCGTTGTAGGCCGCGAGGCCGCGCTCGCCCATGATCCCGTTGCTGGAGGCCATGTTGACGATCGCGCCGCCGTGGCCTTGGGCGACCATGGCGCGGGCGGCGAGCTGGCCGAGCTGGAAGACGGCCGTCAGGTTGACGGCGAGCGTGCGGTCCCACGCCTCGCGGCCGTGGTCGAGGAACGGCGACGGCAGCGCGATGCCGGCGTTGTTGACGAGGATGTCGAGACCGCCGAGGCGCTCGGCGGCCGTCTGGACGAGCGCCTCACAGAACGTGGGGTCGGTGACGTCGCCGGCGAGGGGGACGGCCTCGCCCCGCGCGGAGAGCGTGGCGGCCGTGGCCGAGATGCGTTCTGGAACGAGGTCGCAGACGACGAGCCGGGCTCCTTCGGCGAGGAACTTCTCGGCAATCGCGCGGCCGATGCCGCGACCGGCCCCGGTGACGATCGCGCGTTTTCCTTCCAGGCGTCCCACGACGGGTGCTCCCCCTTTGTCGGCTACTTCCCGAGGTCTCGCGGTCCGAAGGCCCGTGGCAGCAAGTCGTCGAACGGCACCTGAACCGGCTGGCCCGACCCTTGCAGGAGGACGACGAAACCGCCGTCCGCGGCCTTGAACTCGTTCAGGAACTGCCGGCAGGCTCCGCACGGGGTCGAGCCGGGAGCGCTCGGCGTGGCGACGGCCACCGCGACGAACTCCCGCTCGCCGGCGAAGGCGGCGGCGCTCGCGGCGGTGCGCTCGGCGCAGATGGTCAGCGGATAGCTGGCGTTCTCGATGTTCGCTCCGTCGTAGATCGCGCCGCTGGCGGCGAGGATCGCCGCGCCGACCGGGAAGTTCGAGTAGGGGGCGTAGGCACGCTCGGCCGCGGCCTCGGCCAGGGCCATCAGCGCGGCGGCGAGTTCGGGATTCAGCATCTGGGAAACTCCGTGGCGGCGGTCGTCCGGGAATGATCGCATTTCGGGCGGCCCCGGATCGGTGCTACGGTTCGCGGGTGCGCACGGTGGCTTCGTTGCAGGTTGGGATGGCGATGGCGAATCGGGAACGCGTCGAGGCGATGCGCTCGGGTGCCGCGCAGATGGTGGCGCAGGCGCTCGGGATGGTCGGTGCCGTCGACGACTTGGCCGGGGACCTGCAGGTTGTTGCCCGCGACGACCTTGACGCGACGTTCGCCGTCGAACTCCTCGCTGGCGACGACACGGCGGCATTCCTGGTCTACGGCATCGATCTGGCCGGGGTGACCGTCGACGGTCGAGACGGTCGCGCCCGACTGGACGCCGCACTGGCCACGATGCAGACGGCTGCCAGCCTCGGGGCTCCGGGACCGCGAGCCGTTGCCCATGCCGTCGACGAGTGGTTCGGCTACGTGCTGGCGACGACACCGGAGCATCTGCGGCGGCTGACCGGGGAGTCTGCGCAGGTCGCTCCCGCGCCGTTGTTGAGCACCGAGGAGCGAGAGCGCCGACGTGGGGAGGCGTTGGGGCAACTCGCCGACCATCTGAAGGGCGCGGAGCGTGCCGCCGCGGTTTGGCTGGAGACGATCGGGGACGGGGCGACGGAGCGGCGGGAAGCAGAGACCGAACTCGCCCTCCACTTGCTCGAGCCGGGGCATCTGGACACGCTGATGCGGGCTGTCAATCGGCTGCTCGGCGTCACGAACCCAGAGCGAGCCTAGCCTGCGTCAGTGCCGACGGGGCCGAGGTAGCGATCGCGCCAAGCCGCAGCCTGTGTCTCGGGCACCCGGAGGAAGACCGCATCGGCCTCGGCGAGGATCATGTCGTCGGCGGCTCGCCGCACCTCTCCGTGCGTGTCGAGGCGACGGCCGCGATTGGCGACGACGCGGCCGACGACCCGGACCGGGACGCCGACTTCGACCGGGCGGCGGAACCGCACGCTGATCTGGGCCGTGACGCTCCACGCTTGGCAGCGATAGGTTGACCAAGCCATCGCCTCGTCGAGGAGCGCGGTGACGATGCCGCCGTGGACGACCCCGGCGAAGCCCTCGTGAACCGGCTGCGGCGCGAAGTCGGCACGGACGCCGTCGTTGCCGAGTGGCTCGAAGCGAAGGTGGAGGCCGTGCGGGTTGAGGTCGCCGCAGCCGAAGCAGCCGTGGTCGCTGCGGACGGTGCCGGCTTCGGTGGCCGACTCCTCGGTGAAGACGAACGCGTCCATGGTGTCTCCCGTGGCCCTGAGCGAACGACCAGTGTATGGCAATGGCGCGGGTCGGCTCGCGCCCCTGCCTTGTCGCTCGGTGCGTTGCTCCCTATTCTCGACGGCAGATGCCGGCACGCCTCGGAGGAGCCCGATGACCACCTATCGCGATCTGCTCGAATCGGCGAAGGCGACGATCCGCGAGGCGAGTCCGGTTGAGGCCGACGCGCTGCGGCGTTCCGGTGCGCTGGTGGTCGACGTGCGGGAGCAGGACGAGGTCGACCAGGGCGCGATCCCCGGCTCGTTGCACATCCCGCGCGGCTATCTCGAAATGCGGATCGAGGAAGCCGAGCGGGACCGGGAGCGACCGGTCGTTCTCTACTGCGCGGGCGGGGCGCGCTCGGCGTTCGCGGCGCAGGCGTTGCAGGCGATGGGATACCGCGACGCCGTGTCGCTGGCGGGCGGGTTCGGGGCGTGGAAGGCGGCCGGACTGCCGTGGGGCGTGCCGCGGGCGCTGACCCCGGACCAGCGGCGCCGCTACAGCCGCCATCTCCTGATCCCGGAGGTCGGCGAGGCCGGGCAGCGCAAGCTGCTCGACGCGCGCGTGCTGCTGGTCGGCGCGGGCGGGCTCGGCTCGCCGGCGGCGCTCTACCTCGCCGCGGCGGGGGTTGGCACGCTCGGGATCGTCGATGCCGACACGGTCGACGAGTCGAACCTGCAACGGCAGGTGATTCACACCACGGCCCGACTGGGAATGCCGAAGGTCGAGTCGGCCCGGCTGGCGATCGAGGCGCTGAACCCGGACGTGCGGGTCGAGACGCACGAGACGCGCCTGACGAAGGAGAACGTGCTCGATCTGGTCGGTCAGTACGACGTGGTGCTGGACGGGACCGACAACTTCGCCAGCCGGTACCTGATCAACGACGCCTGCGTGCTGCTCGGCAAGCCGAACGTGCACGGCAGCATCTTCCGGTTCGAGGGCCAGGCGACGACGTTCGTCGCCGGCGCGGGACCGTGCTACCGCTGCCTGTTCCCGTCGCCGCCGCCGCCGGAGCTCGCCCCGAGCTGCGCCGAGGCCGGGGTGCTGGGGCTGCTGCCCGGGACGATCGGGATCATTCAGGCGACCGAGGTGGCCAAGCTGGTGCTGGGGATCGGCGAGCCGTTGATCGGGCGACTGCTGACGTACGATGCGCTGACTACGGAGTTCCGCGAACTGCGGCTGGCTCGGGACCCGGACTGCCCGATCTGCGGGCCGGCCGCGCCGAGCACGCTGGACGAGATCGAGTACACCGACGTGGCGTGCCTGATTCCGGCGCTGGCGCGGTAGCCGGCGCGGTGCCCGTGCGTCACTCGGGCGGACCGAAGGGGGCGATGCGGTGACCTCCGGACCGACACAACAGGGCGAGGAGGGCGGGCGCGGCGACGCCCGGATCACGCACGCGATGGAGGACTACCTGAAGGCGGTCTTCCACCTCCAGAGCGACGACGGCGCGGTGTCGACGCAGGCGCTGGCCGAGGAGCTCGGCGTCGCCCCGGCGTCGGCGACCAACATGGTGAAACGTCTGCACGAGCTGCGGCTGGTCGAGCACGAGCCGTATCGCGGCGTGCGCCTCACCGAGTCCGGCACTCGCGTCGCCTTGGAGGTGGTGCGCCATCACCGCCTGTTGGAGCTGTACCTCGCGGAAACGCTCGGCTACGCCTGGGACGAGGTGCACGACGAGGCCGAGCGGCTGGAGCACCTCGTCTCGGACGAGCTCGAGGCGCGGATGGACCGGGTGCTCGGCTTTCCCCGGCGCGACCCGCACGGCGACCCGATCCCGACCGCCGAGGGCGACATCGAGGTCGACGACGCGGTCTGCCTCGCCGACCTGGGCGACGGTGCGGCGGGCGAGGTGGTGCGAGTCTCCGACCGCGACCCGGAACGGCTGCGGCGGATCGGCGGCCTCGGGCTGCGCCCCGGCGCGAGCGTGGCGATGATCGCTGCCGGCGGTCCCAACGATGTCCTGCGGGTCGAGGTCGACGGCGTCGAGCGCCGCGTCGACGCCGAGGCGGCCGGGGCGGTCGTCGTGCGGCTGGCGGCCAGCGCGGACGACCTCTAACCGATCACGCGGTCAGCCGCCGAGGCCGAGCCCCATCCGGTCGCGCACCACGTCCATCTTGGCGGCGGCCCGCTCGCGGGCTCGGGCAGCGCCGGTGGCGAGTTGCTCGCGGGCGTAGCTCGGGTCGGCCTCGAGCTCGGCGAGTCGGTCCTGGATCGGGGAGATGGCCCCGACCACCACTTCGCCGAGGTCCTGCTTGAACGCGCCGTACCCCTTGCCGGCGTACCGTTCCTCGATGGCGGCCACCGGCTCGCCACTGAGCAGGCTGTAGATCGTCAGGAGGTTGGTCAGCGCAGGCTTGTCCGGCCCGGCGACAACGTCGCTGCCACTGTCGGTGACGGCCCGGCGAATCTTGCGGCGGATGACGTCGGGCGGGTCGAGCAGGGCGATCGCGGCGTTGGGGCTCGCGTCGCTCTTGCTCATCTTCTTCGAAGGGTCCTCGAGCGACATGATCCGCGCCCCCTCGGCCTTGATGTCGGGGTCGGGGAGGACGAACGTCTCGCCGTAGCGGGCGTTGAAGCGGTTGACGACGTTGCGGGTCAGCTCGATGTGCTGCTTCTGGTCCTCGCCGACCGGAACGAGGTCCGTGTCGTAGAGGACGATGTCGGCCGCCTGCAGCACCGGGTAGTCGAAGAGCGCGGCCGAGACCTGCTCTTCCCTCGCGCCGGCCTTGTCCTTGAACTGCGTCATCCGGCGGAGTTCGCCGAACTGGGTGACGGAATTGAGCAGCCAGCAGAGTTCGGCGTGCTCCCGCACGTCCGACTGGACGAAGATGACCGACTGGTCCGGGTCGAGGCCGGCGGCGTAGAGGACGTTGGCGAGATGGAGGATGTTGCCGCGCAGGCCGTCGCGCGTCGTCGGCAGCGACAGGGCGTGGAGGTCGACGATGCAGAAGACGTTGTCGTAGAGGTCTTGTTGGGCGACCCAGTTGCGAATCGCGCCGAGGTAGTTGCCGAGATGGAAGTTCCCCGAGGGCTGAATGCCTGAGAAGACCTTCTTCCGCCCACCCGCTCGTTGCTGCGTGCCCTGCACCATCATCCCCATGCCGAATCATCCCGACCGGTCGAAGAGTATAGCGGGCGGCCTGGGACGTTCGGGCGGTCAGCGGCGAGAGATGCCCTTGGCGGAGATGCAGTGGCCGTCGCGGACGACGGCGGTGAAGGTGACGCAGTCGTCGCAGACGAGCCAGCGGGTGCCGAAGGCGCGCATGCTCTCGATCACCGGCAGGAGGGCGGTTCCCTTCGGGGTCAGCGAGTACTCCACGCGCGGCGGCACCTCGGCGTAGCAGACGCGGTCGATGACCCCGGCCTCCTCGAGCCGCTTGAGGCGCTCGGAGAGGGTCTTCGGGCTGATCCCGGCAAGGGAGCGCTCAAGTTCGCTGAACCGGCGGTGGCCGTCCGCGAGGTCGCGGACGATCAGCGGGGTCCACTTGTTGCCGATGATCTCCGCGGTGCGGGCGACCGGGCACCCGATGGTGGATGCGTCGTCCATGGCTGTCTCGGTGCAGGTGCCGGGCCGCGAAGGACCGGCAAGCAACTGCCTTTCGCTCCGGTTCCTACCCAAAGGATAGCACGTGCCGCCTCACCGAACCGACGGACGACCTCCCGCGGCGCGGACGGTTGGCGGGACTGGCGGGGCACCCTATCATCTGGGCGGCTGGGGTCGGGGACCGTGGACGGGAGACGACGGGGCGTGGAGACGGGCGAGGGCGGGCTGCGGCAGGGCTGGTTCCGGGTCACCGAGCCGGAGCCGGGGGTGTTCTGCATCGAGGAGCCGCTGCACACGGAGCGGGTGAAGTCGTTCCTCGTGGTCGGCAGCCGGCGGGCGCTCCTGATCGACACGGGGATGGGGGTAGGCGACCTGCGGCGGCTGGTCCGGGAGTTGACCGACCGGCCGCTGACCGTGGTCCAGAGCCATGCCCACTTCGACCACATGGGGAGTACCCGCCAGTTCGCGGCCGACATCGAGGTGCTGGTGCACCCGGCCGAGGCCGAGTGGCTGCGGGCGGGGCCGGGGAAGGAGCGCGTCCGCCGGGCGTTTGCCCCGAAGGAGCTGCTCGGACCGCTGCCGGGCGGGTTCAGTCTCGAGCGGTTCGAGATTCCGGGCGTAGAGCCGAGCGGCCTCGTCGGCGAGGGGGACCGGTTCGACCTCGGGGGGCGCGTGCTGGAGGTGCTGGAGGTTCCCGGCCACTGCGTGGGGCTGCTGGCCTTCCTCGACCGCGAGGGCGGCGTGCTCTGGGGCACCGACGCCGCCTACCCGGGCGCGCTCTACGCGCAGATGGAGGATTCCGACCTCGATGCCTACCGCGCGACGATGCGAAGGCTCGCGGACCTCGCGCCGTCGTTGCGGACGGTGTACCCCGCCCACGGCATGTCGCCGATGAACCCCGCGCTGTTGCCGCGGATGAGGGACGCGCTGGACGAGATCGCCGCCGGTCGTCGGCCCGACCTCGTCGGGGAGGGGAACGTGACGCACCAGTGGGACGGCTTCTCGGTGATCGTCGCGAGCAACGGGGCGTGATCGCCCGCTTCGTCGCCTACGCGATCGCGGCGGCGGTGGCAGCCCTGCTGGTCGCCACGATCTCCCAGGAGCGCTTCGTCTCGTACGCGAGCGTGGAGTCCGTTGCGGTCTTCGCGCTGGTGATGGCGCTGCTCAACACGTCGATCGTGCCGGTGCTGCGGGTCGTGACCTTCCCGCTGACCTGCCTGACGTTCGGGTTGTTCGCCCTGCTGCTGAACGCCGGGGTGTTCGGGCTGGCGGCGTTGGTCGCCCCCGGGATGGTGGTCACCTTCTGGGGCGCGGTGCTGGGCGGGATCATCGCCAGCATCACCAGCGGCGTCGTCTACTCGCTGATGGATGAGCGCTAGCCCGGCGCGACGACGCGCGCGCCGCCCTGCCCGTCGCGACCCGAACCCGACGACGGAGCGCATCGCCGAGCCGTTCCCGGCGCGCCTGACGATCGGGGTGGTCGCCGACACGCACGTGGTCGAGCACGGCTCGCGCGTCCTGCCGCCGGAGGTGCCGGCGCTCTTCCGGCGGTTCGGCGTCGGGCTGGTCCTGCACGCCGGGGACATCTGCGTGCCGTCGGTGATCGCGGAGCTGGAAGCGGTCGCGCCGGTGCTGGCGGTCCACGGCAACGGCGACTACGGGTTCCTGACCGAGGACCTGCCGGCACGGGTCGACTTTCTCGTCGGCCAACGGCCGTTCGTGCTGATCCACGGCCACCAGAAGGCGACGGCGGACGCGACGGCGCGGTCGCTGGCCGGCACCGCGGACTGCGTGGTCTACGGGCACAGCCACCGCCCGGTCGCGCGGCTCGACCGGGGGACGGTGCTGTTCAACCCCGGTTCAGCCACGGACCGGCGGGGGCAGCCGCACTTCGGCGTCGGCATCCTGCGGGTTGGGCCGGAGCGGATCGAGCCGGAACTGATCCTGTTCAACCGGCCGGGCGACCTGAACGGGGTCGACCCCGATTTGCCGGCGCGCTAGTCCGCCCCGGCGAGCGTCGTCCCGCTCAGGCCCGGCAGGTCGACCGGCTCCCGGGTCGGGATGATCGGGACGGTGGTGGTCTCGATCCCGGCGGCGGCGGCGAGGGAGCCGGCGACGCCGTCGGGGGTGACGACGCTGAGCGCGATGGCATGGTCGAGGCCCGACTCGGCGATCCGTGCCATCAGCTCGAGATCGGACCATGCCAGGGCGCCCTCCTCGATCAGGAGGACGACCGTGGCGTTGACGAGGTCGGGAAACCGGGATTCGAGTCGCTCCAGGTCCTCGCGACTCGTGATCGTCTCGATCTGGCGGTGCGAACGGGCGGTCACCTTGGCGTGGAAGTAGCTGGCGACGATCTTGATCACGGCGGCGACGGGAACGGCGAGGATCAGCCCGAGGGGGCCGCCGATCGAGGTGCCGACAACGAGGACGAAGATCACCAGCAGGGGGTGGAGGTGAACGATCCGGCCGATGACGAGCGGGATGACGAAGGCATCCTCTAGCTGGCGGAGGGCGAAGTAGACGACGCCGACCACCAAGGCGAGCGTGCCGTTCGACCAGCCGAACGGGGCGGTGTCCTGGAAGAAGGCGATCGAGACGGCGAGCGTGCCGGCGCTCCACGGGCCGATGATCGGAATCAGCTCGAGGAAGCCGGTGGCGATCGCGATCGAGAGCGCGTAGTCGACGTCGAGGATGCGGAGGGCGGCGTAGGACACCGTCGACATGATCAGCACGAGCAAGGCCTGGCCGCGGAGGTAGTTGCCCATCGTCGAGTTGATCTCAAGCAGGAGCCGGTCGAACTCGCGGTGGTAGCGGTGGTTGAGCGCGTTGCGGATCGCCTCGACGAAGCGGTCGCCGTAGACGATCAGGTAGAAGGACGCGATCAGGTAGATGAACGCCTCCAGCAGGACGGCAACGGTCGAGCGGAGGAGCGGGACGGCCTCGGTGCCGACCAGTTCCGCGATCTGGCGGCCGAGCAGCTGGATGCGCTCCTCGAAGAAGGAGACATCGATCCCGGCGAAGCGCTCGTCGAGCCGCTGGCGTTCCTCGAACCAGTGGTCGACGTCGGCGATCACGTTCGGGATGGTGCGCTGCTGGAGCGAGTTCAGCTGCGAGACGATTTGCGGCGAGAGGTTGATGACAAGGATCGCGATGATGAGGGCGATGATCAGGTAGAGCCAGACGGTGACGATCTGGCGGGGGATGCGCGTCCGGCGCGAGATCATCGCGACGAGGGGGTGGAGGATGTAGGCGGTGATGACCGCCCAGACGAAGGGGGTGAGGGCGTGGGACGCCTTCGCCAAGACCAGCACGCCGAGGATGGCGGCGATCCAGAGCACCGTTGCCCGGGCCCGTGCCGACAGGCTGACTTCCATCAGCAGGGTTCCATCACGGTGGCCCCTCGGGCGGCGTCGCCCGGGTCGCCGGGTTCCGAGCCGTCTGGTCGGAACGACGCCGGATCGAGCGGTCGGCAACAGAGCGCGCCGATCATAGCACGGGGTGCGCGCCGGGCATTCGCCCCGCAACCGGCCCGGCGGGGCCCCGCCGCCTATACTTTTCCACCGAGCGGATGCCCCGAGGCAAGCAACGCGCCTGAACGCGACGGGGCTCCGGGAGGGACTTCGAGCACGATGACGACCAACTTCCGCCTGCCGGGCCCGACGCCGTTGCCGCCGCCAGTGCTGGCGGCGATGCAGCGGGAGATGATTCCGCACCGAGGCCCGGCCTTCCGCGAGCTCTACCGCGAGACGCTCCGCATGGCTCGGCTGGCCCACCGGACCGATGGCAACGTCTTCCTCTGGCCGGCCTCCGGGTCCGCCGGATGGGAAGCGGCGATCGTCAACCTGCTGTCGCCGGGGGACCCGGTGCTGGCGGCGACCTGCGGCGATTTCGGGGACCGCTTCGTCAAGGTGGGGCAGGCGTTCGGGCTCGACGTGCGGCACCTCGACGTGCCGTGGGGCGAGGCGGTGCGGCCGGACCGGCTGCGGGCGGCGCTGGCGGCGAACCCGGAGGTCAAGGCGGTCTTCCTGACCCACAACGAGACGTCGACGGGGGTGACCAACCCGTTGGCGGCGCTCTCGGCGGTGGTGCGGGAGCATGGGGCGCTGGTGGTCGTCGACTCGGTGAGCGGGGTCGGCGCGCTGCCGCTGGAGACCGACGCCTGGGGCATCGACTTCGTGCTCTCCGGGTCGCAGAAGGCGTGGATGTGCCCGCCGGGCCTGATGATCGCGGCGGTGGGCCCGCGGGCGTGGGACGCGCACGCGACGGCGCGCTTCCCCCGCTTCTTCTGGGACCTGACGGAGGCGAAGGCCTTCGCCGCGCAGGGGATGACGCCGTCCACGCCGCCGCTGACGATGATCTACGCCTTCCACGCGGCGCTGGGGATGATCCTCGAGGAGGGGTTGGAAGCGGTCTGGGCGCGGCACCGGCGGCTTGGCGACCTGACCCGGGCCGGGGTCGTGGCGGCCGGGCTCTCGCTCTTCGCCGACCCGGCCCACGCCTCGGACAGCGTGACCGCGTTCCGGCCGCCGGACGGCTACGGGGCGAAGGAGATCCTCGAGCGGCTGCGGCGCGAGCACGGGGTCGAGGCGCAGGCGGGGCAGGGGGCGATGGCTGATCGCCTGCTGCGGTTCGGGCACATGGGCTGGGCGCACGAGCCGGACCTGAGGGACGCGGTGGCGGCCCTGCGGGAGACGGTGGCCGCGCTGGAGCCGCGATCGGCTGTGGCGGGCGTGGCCTGAGGCGGGCCGCGGGTCGCGGAAAATTCCGTTGCGTGCCCGGAGAGCGCGACGTATACTGACGGGTGCCGCTCCCCGGTTCGGTGTGCGAGGGGTTCCCGTGAGATCGGGACCGGGGACGCGACGCGGGTTCCCTTGGCTGTAGGAAGGTGTATGAGCAGCACGGACGCGACCGAGCAGACGGATCTTGCGGCGAACTCGGCGAACGGCTCCGCCACGGCGGAGACGGCCGGAGCGCAGGCCACCGCCGACGACGGGGCGTTCGACGCCGCGTCGCTGATGGAGCAGTTCCTCGCCGACCCGAGCCATGACTACAAGAGCCTCAAGTACGGCGACGTGATGGACGGCGTGATCATGCACGTCGACCGCGACGAGCTGCTGGTCGACATCGGATCCAAGTCCGAGGGGATCATCCCGTCGCGCGAGTACTCCAGCCTCTCGCAGGACGAGAAGGCGGCGCTCAACGTCGGTGACACGATCCTGGTCTTCGTGGTCCAGCCCGAGAACCAGGAGGGGCACGCGGTCGTCTCGATCGACCGGGCGCGCCAGGAGAAGAGCTGGCGCCACCTGCAGGAGATCTTCGAGGCCAACCAGGTGATCGAGGCCGAGGTCACCAACTACAACAAGGGCGGCCTGCTCGTGAACCTGGACGGGGTGCGCGGCTTCGTGCCCGCCTCGCAGGTGACGGAGATCCGCGGCGGCGACGAGGCGAGCAAGCAGGCCGACATGGCCCGCCTGATCGGCACCAACCTGCCGCTGAAGGTGATCGAGATCAACCGCCACCGGAACCGGCTGATCCTCTCGGAGCGGCAAGCGGTGCAGGAGCGCCGCGACGTGATGAAGGAGCGGCTGATCGAGGAGCTGAAGGAGGGCGAGGTCCGGCGCGGCCGGGTTTCCTCGATCTGCGACTTCGGCGCCTTCGTCGACATCGGCGGCGCGGACGGGCTGGTCCACCTCTCCGAACTGTCGTGGAGCCGGGTCCGCCACCCAAGCGAGGTGCTGAAGGTCGGGCAGGAGGTCGACGTCCACGTGCTGGGCATCAACGCCCAGGAGAAGAAGATCGCCCTCTCGATCAAGCGCACGCAGGCCGAGCCGTGGAGCCGGGTCGCCGCCGCCTACGAGGTGGGGCAGCTGGTGCGCGGGACGGTCACCCAGTTGGCCAACTTCGGCGCGTTCGCCCGGATCGAGGACGGGATCGAAGGCCTGATCCACGTCTCCGAGCTGGTCGACGACCGGGTGCAGCATCCGAAGCAGGTCGTGAACGAGGGCCAGGAGCTGCTGCTCCGGATCATCCGGATCGACCCGCAGCGTCGGCGGATGGGCCTCAGCCTGCGCCGTGCGCTCGACATCCCCGACGACGAGCTGGTTGCCGCCTTCGGCGAGAACGCGGTGGCCGAGAAGGACGCCCTGATCGAGACGATCCGCGAGCGGCTCGCCGCCGAGGGGATCGAGCTGGGCGACGCGCTCTCCGGCGGCGTCGTGCTGCCGCCGATCTCCGACGAGCCGGAACCGCGCTCCAGCCGCGAGCGAGTCGACGACCGACCGATGTCGACGGCGGACCTGCCGCCGACGGCGGCGGCGAAGGCGGCGGCGGCGGCCGAGGAGAGCGGCGAGATCGCCGCGCCGCGCCCGACCCGCCAGCGCGCGCCGCGCCCGGCTCCGGTGGCGGTCGACCTGCCGGACGACATGGACGGCGAGATGTCGGCGTTCGCGATGGCGTTCGCGATGGCGGGCGCGCAAGCGGACGAAGTGGCCGACGCCCTCGACGAGGAGCAGAAGAGCGCCGACAAGGCGACCGCGACCGAGACCGACGAGGCGGCGGGCTAGCCGCGGGTTGCCTTCGGGCCGACACCGGGTTCGCCGGTCGAACAACTCAGCAGCAGACGGCATCGGCAGGCGCGGAAACGCGCCTGCCGATGCTGCCCTCTCCGGGCAGGGGGCGCGGGACGGCCACGGAGGAGCCCCTCGGGTCGCCCCCGGGGTGGACAGGTTGCGTACACTAGGTGCAGACGCAGAGGTTCGGAACCGGTCCAGGGACTGGCACCGACGGGCGACGGGAGATCGAGACCATGGCTGACAAGTTCGACAAGTTCACGGAGCGAGCCCGGAAGGTCCTGACCCTCGCGCAGGAAGAGGCGCAACGCTTCAACCACAACTACATCGGCACCGAGCACCTGCTCCTCGGCCTGGTCCGTGAGGGCGACGGCGTGGCGGCCCGCGTCCTGAGCAACATGGGGGTCCAGTTGCCGAAGGTGCGCTCCGCGGTGGAGTTCATCATCGGCCGTGGCGACACCATGGTCATGGGCGAGATCGGGCTGACGCCGCGGGCGAAGAAGGTGATCGAGCTGGCGGTCGACGAGGCGCGCCGCCTGAACCACCACTACATCGGCACCGAGCACCTGCTCCTCGGCCTCGTGCGCGAAGGCGAGGGGATCGCCGCCGGCGTGCTGGAGAGTCTCGGCGTCAACCTTGAGAAAGTGCGCGCACAGGTGATGCAGGTCGTCAGCCAGAGCGCGTCGTACAGCAGCCAGAGCAAGTCGCAGACGAAGACGCCGTACATGGACGCGCTGGGGGTCGACCTGACCGAGGCGGCGCGCTCGAACAAGCTCGGGCCGCTGATCGGCCGGTCGATGGAGATCGACCGGGTGATGCAGATTCTCTCCCGGCGGACCAAGAACAACCCGGCGCTGATCGGCGAGCCGGGGGTCGGCAAGACGGCGATCGTCGAGGGGCTCGCCCAGCGGATCGTCGCCGGGGACGTGCCCGAGCAGTTGCAGAACAAGCGGCTGGTCGCCCTCGACATCGGGGCGCTGGTGGCGGGCACGAAATACCGCGGCGAGTTCGAGGAGCGGCTGAAGAAGATCGTCGGCGAGGTGAAGGAGACCGGCAGCATCCTGTTCATCGACGAGCTGCACACGCTCGTCGGGGCGGGGGCGGCGGAGGGTGCGGTCGATGCCGCGAACATCCTGAAGCCGGCGCTGTCGCGCGGTGAGCTGCAGACGATCGGGGCGACCACGCTCGACGAGTACCGGAAGTACATCGAGAAGGACGCGGCGCTGGAGCGGCGCTTCCAGCCGGTGCAGGTGGACGAGCCGAGCGTCGAGGAGACGATCCTGATCCTGACCGGGGTGCGTTCGCTCTACGAGGAGCACCACAAGCTGAAGATCAGCGACGAGGCGCTGAAGGCGGCGGGCAACATGGCGGCGCGGTACATCACCGACCGCTACATGCCGGACAAGGCGATCGACCTGATCGACGAAGCCGCCTCGCGGGTGCGGATGTACCGGTCGGCGCAGCCGCCGAGCCTGAAGGAGGCGATGGCGGGCCTTGCCTCGCTGCAGCGCGAGCTGGAGGCGGCGATCACCAGCCAGGAGTTCGAGCTGGCCGCCGAGCTGCGCGACCGCGAGCGGAAGCTGCGGGACCGGATCGACTCGCAGGAGCAGGAACTGCGCGACAACCGGTCGGGCGACGAGCTGTACGTGACCGAGGAGGACGTCGCCGAGGTCGTCTCGATGTGGACCGGCATCCCGCTGGCGCGCATCGCCGGGGAGGAGTCGGAGCGGCTGCTGAAGATGGAGGAGGCGCTCCACCACCGGATCATCGGGCAGGACGAGGCGATCAGCACGCTGGCGAAGGCAGTCCGGCGGGCGCGGGCGGGGATCAAGAACCCGAAGCGGCCGATCGGCTCGTTCATCTTCCTCGGGCCGACCGGCGTCGGCAAGACCGAACTGGCGAAGGCGCTGGCCGAGTTCATGTTCGGCTCCGAGGAGCACCTGATCAAGATCGACATGTCCGAGTTCATGGAGCGGCACGCGGTCAGCCGGCTTGTCGGCGCGCCTCCGGGCTACGTCGGCTACGAGGAGGGCGGCCAACTGACGGAGGCGGTCCGTCGCAAGTCGTACAGCGTGATCCTGCTCGACGAGATCGAGAAGGCGCACCCCGAGGCGTTCAACATGCTCCTCCAGATCATGGAGGACGGGAACCTCGCGGACGCCAAGGGGCGGAAGGTCGACTTCCGGAACACGATCATCATCATGACCTCCAATGTCGGAGCGGAACAGATCACCCGCGACATGACGCTCGGCTTCGCGTTCAAGGAGGACGCGGAGAAGGCGAGCGCCCGCGAGTACGACAAGATGCGGGAGAAGGTGACCGGCCAGCTGAAGCAGACGTTCCGGCCGGAGTTCCTGAACCGGATCGACGCGACGATCGTCTTCCACTCGCTGACGAAGGAGCAGATCCGCGAGATCGTCGAGCTGGAGCTGAAGCGGGTCCGCAAGCAGTTGCTGGAGCAGGAGATCACCCTCGAGGTGACGACCGAGGCGATGGACCTGCTCGGCGAGCGCGGCTACGACCACACCTACGGGGCGCGGCCGCTGCGGCGGATCATCCAGAACCTGATCGAGGACCCGCTGGCGGAAGGACTGCTGAACAGCAGGTTCCAGCCGGGGACCACCGTTCGGGTGGACGTCGAGGACGACCTGCTGAAGCTCGACCCCGTCGTCTCGGCGAGCGAGTCGGGGGCGTTGGCCGGCGTGCCGTAGGGCACCGGGGCATCGGGACGCACTCTGTCGGGAGGGGGACGGCACGGCGGCCGTCCCCCTTCGCCGTTGTCGGGAGCGAGGAACGAATCGGGCATGGCCAAGCCGCGAACCATCTTCGTCTGCCAGCAGTGCGGGGCGAGCAGCCCGGGGTTCCTCGGCCGCTGCCCGAACTGCCAAGCGTGGAACTCGATGGTGGAGACGATCGAGGACCGGCGCTCGTCGGAGCCGGCCGGGCGGGCGCGGGCGAGTGCGCGGGCGATGCCGCTGAATGCGCTCGGCGCGCTGCAGACCGACCGGATCCCGGTGCCGATCGCGGAGCTGGACCGGGTGCTGGGCGGCGGGCTGGTGGCCGGGTCGCTGGTGCTGGTCGGCGGCGACCCCGGGATCGGCAAGTCGACGCTGGTGCTGCAGGCGGCGGCGAGTCTGGCCGGGGCGGCGGGGTCGGTGCTGTACGTCTCGGCCGAGGAGTCGGCGCAGCAGGTGAAGTTGCGGGCCGACCGGCTCGGACTGGCGAGCGACGACTTGTGGGTGCTGTCGGAGACGAACCTGAACGAGGCGCTGCTGGCGGCGGAGCGACAGACGCCCGCGCTGCTGGTGGTTGACTCGATCCAGACCGTCTTCCTCGACGAGATCACGTCGGCGGCGGGCAGCGTGTCGCAGGTGCGCGAGTGCGCGGCCCGGCTGATGCAGTGGGCGAAGCCACGGAACGTGCCGGTGATGCTGATCGGGCACGTCACGAAGGAGGGCGCGATCGCGGGGCCGCGGGTGCTGGAGCACATGGTCGACGCGGTGCTCTACCTCGAGGGGGACCGGCACCACCAGTACCGGATCCTGCGGGCGGTCAAGAACCGGTTCGGGTCGACCGACGAGGTCGGCGTCTTCGAGATGGCCGACTCCGGGATGCGCGAGGTGCGGAATCCCTCCGAGGCGTTCCTGGAGGAACGGCGCGGCGCGGCGGCGGGATCGGCGGTGGCGGTGACGGTCGAGGGCACCCGTCCGATCTTGGTCGAGGTGCAGGCGCTGACGACGCCGAGCAACTACGGGCTGCCGCGGCGGAGCGCGAACGGGTTCGACAACAGCCGCCTGCAGTTGCTGGTCGCCGTGCTGCAGAAGCGGGCCGGTCTGGCGCTCGGGAACCACGACGTCTACGCCAACGTCGTCGGCGGCCTGCGGATCGTCGAGCCGGCAGCCGACCTCGCGGTGGCGCTGGCGATGGCGTCGAGCTTCCGCGACCGGGCGATCGACCCCGGCACGGTCGCGGTCGGCGAGATCGGGTTGTCGGGTGAACTGCGCTCCGTCGGCCAGTTCGAGCGGCGGCTGCAGGAGGCGGCGCGGCTCGGGTTCAACCGGGTGATCGTGCCGGGCAGTGTCAGCCGGGGCGCGCTGCCGCAACTGCCGGGCGTGCAGGTGCTACGCGCCGACACGGTCGGCGAGGCGATTGAGACCGTGCTGCCCGCCGACGCGTGACGGGCATTGTCAGTGACGGTGACGTTCGGCCAGTGCCAACAACTCGTCGGCGAGGAGACCGGAGGCGTCGGGGCGGGCGACGGTTCGCGCGGCGTTGCCCATCGTGCTCAGGCGCTCGGGGTCTGCGAGGAGGGTTTGCAGGGTCTGCCCGAGATGTTCCGGGGTCGCTTCGTCCTGCGGCAGGACAACTGCGCCGCCCGCGTTGGCGAGGACGCGGGCGTTGGCGTTCTGCTCGTCGCCGCCGGTCCCGGGGAGCGGGATGAGCACGGCCGGCAGGCCGACGAAGGCGAGCTCGGCGACCGTCCCGGCACCGGCGCGGCCGAGGACGAGACTGGCCGCGGCGTAGACGTCGGGCAGTTCGTCGCGGACAAACTCGGTGGCCGCGTAGCGGGCGCGCAGTTCGGCCGGCCACGCGTCGCGGGTGGCGTTCAGGCTGGCGAGGTCCGCGTTGGCGGACGCGGGGCCGGTCTGGTGGAGGACTTGGGTCGTCCGCAACAGGTCGGGAAGGAGGGCGGCGACCCGCCGGTTGACCGGGCTCGCGCCGCGCGCGCCGCCCGTGACGTAGAGGAGCGGGAGATCGGGCGAGAACCCGAAACGGGCGAGCCCACGGGCGCGGTCGCCGCCGGCGAGGTTCGACCGCACCGGGTTGCCCGTGACAATGACGTGGGGGTGGCGGGAGCGCGCGGCGGAGGCGGTCTGCTCGTAGGACACGGCGAGGACGTCGGCGAAGCGGAGGTTGAGCCGGTTCGCGAGGCCGAGCACCGCAGTTTGCTCGTGGGTGAGGACCGGTGCCACGCGCTTCGCGGCAACGACGGTCGGAACGCTGACGAAGCCGCCGGTGCTGAACACGACGTCGGGCCGGAACCGGCGAATCTGGCGGCGGGCGGCGGCGACGCCGAGCGGGACGCGCACCGCGTCGGCGGCGGTCTGGATCGAGAAGTAGCGTCGCAGTTTGCCGGTCGGGATGGTGACGAAGGGGATGTCGTTGGCGGCGGCCAGTTCGCCCTCGATGCCGGACGTGCTGCCGATCCAGAGCAGGTCGGCGACGGCGTCACGGCGACGCAGCTCCTCGACCACCGCGAGGGCGGGCAGCACGTGGCCACCGGTGCCGCCGCCGGCGATGACGAGGCGAACCCGTTGAGCGCGCGTGTCGTCCGAATGGCTGGTCTGACGGTGTGTCATGCGGCGAGTATAGACGCGGGGCCGACGGAGAGCCGCGGGAGGGGTGTGCTACCATCGGGCGGCCACCGGGCACACCCTCTCCGCGCCGCGCGCTCGGACCCGGGCCAATCAGTGCCGAAGGGATGGAACGGCTGATGGACGCCGCCACGCTCGCCCAAGTGCGCCAACGGCTGCAGGCTCGTCGGGCGGAACTGACCGAAGAGATCGCGCGGATGGCGACGGAGATCCAGTGGATCGGCGACGACCAAGGGGACGAGGGGTCGGCCGGCAACCACATGGGCGACGACGGCTCGAACGTCTCCGAGGCGGAACGACTCTCGACGCTCAGCGCCGACATGCAGGACGTGCTGAGCCAGACCGAGAGCGCGCTGGAGCGGCTCGACGCGGGCACCTACGGCCTCTGCCAGCGGTGCGGCCAGCCGATCGCGGCGGAACGACTCGAGGCGTTCCCGTTCGTGACCTACTGCATTCAGTGCCAGGCGATCGTCGAGCGGGAACGCGCGCTCCGGCTCGGCTATTAGCGCGGGTCGGTCGGCGGTGACCCGCTGGCTGGTGCCGTTGGTGGCCGCGACGGTCGTCGTGGTCGACCAGGCCACCAAGGCGGTCGTCGTCGAACGGCTGGGACCTGACGCGCAGCATCACCGGGTCGATCTGGTCGGCACCTGGCTGGCATTCGAGTACGCGGAGAACCGGGGCGTTGCCTTCGGACTCCTGCGGTCGTTCGGCAGTTGGGTGCCGGTGCTCGCGGCCGCGGTGCTGGCCGCGATCATCGTCGCCCACGCTCGACAGCCAACGCACTCGGCGGCGTTGAGCGTTGCCGTCGGGCTGGCTGTCGGCGGCGCAGCGGGGAACTTGGTCGACCGGCTGCGTCTCGGCCACGTGGTTGACTTCGTGGCGGTCGGGCCGTGGCCGAACTTCAACGTCGCGGACTCGGCGATCACCGTCGGCGTCGCGACCGCGGCGATCTGGTACGTGCTGTCCGAAGCGAGACGAGGGGGCGGCCCGGCCGAACGGGTGGCGACCCGGCCCGACCCGGGGACGGGAGGACGATGACCGACACGGACGTGCTTGCCTTCGACGACGCGGAGCCGGGCGACGACACGATCGACCTTCGGCCGGAGCGCGAGGACCAGGGCGAGCGGCTGGACAAGTTCGTCGCCGACCGGCTGCCGGACCTCAGTCGCGCGGTTGCCCAGCGCCTGATCGACGAGGGGGCGGTGACGGTCGACGGCTTCGTGCGCAAGCCGAAGTTCAAGATGACCTACGGGCAGACGGTGCGGGTGGTGCTGCCGCCGGTCGAGGAAAGCGAGATCGAGCCGGAGGACCTGCCGCTCGACATCCAGTTCGAGGACGATGACCTGATCGTGCTGGACAAGCCGGCGGGACTGGTGGTGCATCCTGCGCCGGGGCATCCGCGGGGCACGCTGGCGAACGCGCTCCGGCATCATGCGCCCGACATCCGAGTTGGAGGGTCGAGCCGACCGGGCATCGTCCATCGGCTCGACAAGGACACTTCGGGCCTGATGGTCGTCGCCAAGAGCGACCGGGCGCACGCGTCGCTGATCCGCCAGTGGGGCGACCGCTCGGTCGGCAAGCACTACCTGGCGTTGGTCGACGGCGTGGTCGAGCCGGACGAGGGGACCGTCGACGCCGCGATCGGCCGGGATCCCGCGAACCGACAGCGGATGGCGGTGCTGCGCGGCGGCAAGGAGGCGGTGACGCACTTCACGGTGCTGCGTCGGTTCGCCGACGCGACGTTGCTCGACGTCCAGATCGAGACCGGGCGCACGCACCAGATTCGGGTGCATCTCGCGTTCATCGGCCACCCGGTGCTCGGCGACCAGACCTACGGCGGCAAGAGCGGCAAGGTCGCCGACCGGTCGCCGAGGCAGTTCCTGCACGCGTCGCGCCTGGAGTTCGCCCTGCCGGACGGGACGCCGGCGGTCTTCTCTTCGGCGCTGCCGACGGACTTGGAAGGGGTGCTGGCGGGTCTGACGCCGGTCTGACCTCGCGGAGGGAAAGGTGCGATGGAGCAGCGTCTTCGCCAACTGGCCTTCCAGGGGATCGAGCGGTGGTTCCGCGAGGCGTTGCGGGCGGTCGACCCGGCCGAGTCGGTGCGGCGCACCCTGCGAGGTTCGCCCCAGGCGATCTTCGTCGACGACAAGGCGGTGACGGCTCGCGGGCGCGTGATGGTCGTCGGAGTCGGCAAGGCCGCGCTGGCGATGGTGGAGGGGGCGCGACTGGCGCTCGAGCCGCTCGTCAGCGAGGCGTTCGTGCTGACCAAGGACGGTCACGCCGAGTTTCGGCCCGAGGGCGTCACCGTGCGCGAGGCGGCGCATCCGATCCCCGACCAGCGCGGCGTCGACGCGACCACGGAGCTGCTCGCGCGCTTGTCCGGTCTCGGACCGGACGACGTGGTGGTGGCGCTGATTTCCGGGGGAGGGTCGGCCCTCCTCGAAGCGCCGCAACCGCCAGTGACCTTGGATGAGATGGCCGAGACGACCGACCTGCTGCTGCGTGCCGGCGCGCCGATCCAGGACCTGAACCGCGTGCGACGGGCGGTGAGCCGCGTCAAGGCGGGCGGGTTGCGGCGAGCCGCGCCCGAAGCCCGGTTCGTCACGCTGCTCCTGTCGGACGTGCTCGGTGACGACGTGCGGACGATCGCGAGCGGCCCGACCATCGACGACCGACCGGACCGGCCGGGGGCCGCGGCGACGCTCGACCAGTACGGGCTTCGCGATCGGGTGCCGCCGTCCGTGCTGGCCGTGCTGGCTCGTGAGGTCGCGGCGGCAGCGCCGGTCGACGCGGACTGCGACGTGGTTCGGGTGGTCGCCAACAACGGGACGGCGATCGAGGCGGCGGCCCGGGCCGCGGTTGGCGACGGCCTGACCGTCGAGACGCCGTGGCGGCAGCGCGAGGGAGAGGCGTCCGACTTGGCTCGGGCGTGGATCGGGGAGTGCGTGGCGTCGCTGCCCGAGATCGACGCGCTCGTCGGGGGCGGCGAGGCGACGGTGACGGTGCGGGGGTCGGGCCGCGGCGGCAGGAACACCGAGTTCGCCTTGGCGGCGGCGCTGGCGCTCGAGGCGGCTGGGGACGACGACTGGGTGGTGGCCAGTCTGGCGACCGACGGCCAGGACGCGCTCACCGGGGTCGCGGGGGCCATCGTCGACGCGGAGACCGCAAGGTCGGCGCGGGTGCTCGGCATCGACCCCGAGGCGGCGCTGGCCGACAACGACTCCCTGCGAGTGCTGGAGGCCGTGGGCGGACTGGTGGTGACCGGGCCGACCGGGACGAACGTGAACGATCTCTACTTCGCGGTTCGACGCAGCGCGATCGGGCACCTGCCGGACTGACCATGTCCTGATCCGGATTGGGAGAAGGCGGTCACGGATGCGCGAGGGAACGTTGGGCAGGACCGCGGCGGTCGGTTCCCGACCCCCAAGCGTTCCTTTGCTATAGTCGGCGGGCAGACCGACACGACGAGACTCAGCCGGGGAGCGGAGACCATGCAGGGCGCACGGGCGTTGGTCGAAGTGCTGCGGTCGTCCGGGGCGCGACACATCTTCGGGTTGCCGGGCGACACGGGGATGAGCCTCTACGACGCGCTGAACGACGCGCGGGACGACATCACCCACGTGATGACGCGAGACGAGCGTTCGGCCTCCTTCATGGCCGACGTCTACGCGCGGGTCACCGGCCGGGTCGGCATCTGCGAGGGGCCGAGCGGCGGCGGCGCGACCTACATCGTGCCGGGGGTTGCCGAGGCGCAGGGCTCGGCCATCCCGCTGCTCTGCCTGACCTCCGACACGCCGGTCGGCCAGCACGGCCGGGGCGTGCTGACCGAGCTCGACCAAGAGAGCCTGTTCCGCCCCGTGACGAAGTGGAACACCCGCGTCAACGCCGCCGCGACCATGGCGGAGGCGACCCGCCGCGCCCTGCGGATGGCGACCAGCGGACGCCCGGGCGCGGTCCACCTGTCGCTGCCGGCCGACTCGCTGGAAGGGGAGACGCCGGACGACTCGGTGTTCGGCGTGCCGATGTTCGCCGACGCGCCGGCGATGCGAACCCGCCCCGATCCCGCGCTGGTGGTGCAGTTGGCGGACGCGCTGTCCGCCGCCGAGCGGCCGGTGATCGTCGCCGGCGGCGGCGTGATGACCTCGCAGGCGTGGGACGCGCTGACGGCGCTGGCCGAGACGCTCAACGTGCCGGTGGCGACGTCGATCAACGGGAAGGGGAGCATCGCCGAAACGAGCCCGGTGGCGATCGGGGTCATCGGCGGCAACGGCGCGCGCGACTACGCGAACGCCTGCGTCGCCGAAGCCGACCTCGTGCTCTACGTCGGGTCGCGCACGGAGTCGACGACGACGTGCCATTGGACGCTGCCGCCGCAGTTCGGGCCGCAGAGCGTGGCGCAACTCGACGTCGAGCCGTGGGAAGTCGGCAACAACTACCGGCTGGTGGCGTGGGCCGCGGGCGACGCGCGCCTGTCGCTGATCGACCTGCTGGCGGCGGTCGACCAACCGGAGCGGGTTCGCGAGCGGAATCAGCCCCGAATCGAAGCGCTCCAGCAAGAGCGGGAGCGGTACTGGGAGCGGGTCGCAGCCGAGGCCGCCGTGCGCAGCCGGCCGATCAAGCCGGCGCAGCTGACCCGAGCCTTGCGCGAGACGCTGGGCGACGACGCGCTGATCGTCGCCGACCCGGGGACGCCGACCCCGTTCCTTGCGGCGCAGTACGAACTGCGCCGGCCCGGGCGGACGACGGTGATCCCGCGGGCGCACGGCGGGCTCGGCTACGCGATCCCCGGCGTGGTGGGAGCGGCGTTCGCCGCCCCCGGGCGACAGGTGGTCGGGATGTCGGGGGACGGCAGTTTCGGGATGTCGGTCGGCGAACTGGAGACGATCTCGCGCTACAACCTGCCGGTGGTGATGGTCCAGTGCTCGAACAACACCTTCGGCTGGATCAAGGAACTGCAGCATCTCTATCACGGCGACCGCTTCTTCGGGGTCGACTTCAACCCGGTCGACTACGTGGCGATCGCGCGTGGCTTCGGCTTCCGCGGCAGCCGGGTGACCGACCCGGACGACGTGGAACGGGCGGTGCGGGACGCGCTGGCCGACGGCGGCCCGTACTTCCTCGACGTGGTGACCGAGTCGCCGGTGACGCAGACGCCGCCGGTCGCGGCGTGGCAGGCGGCGGAAGCGCAGCGAGCCGCGCTGGCCGGGAGCCGCGGATGAGCCCGCGGGAGTCGCGCATTCCGGTCATCCTCGACGTCGACACCGGCATCGACGACGCGATGGCGCTCGCGCTCGCGCTGCGGTCGCCGGAGCTCGATTTGGTGGCGGTGACGACGCTGGCCGGCAACGTGAACGTGGACCGGACGACGGCGAACACGCTGGCGGTGCTCGACTATCTCGGGGCGGAGACGGTGCCGGTCCACCGGGGCGCGAGCCACGCCTTGGCTCGGCCGCACGCCGACGCGATCTACTTCCACGACGAGTCGGGGCTCGGCTCGGCGGTCCTGCCGCCGAGCCGACGAGGGGTCGCGCCGTTGCGCGGGCCGGCCGCGATCATCGCCTACGCGGTGGAGCGCCCGGGCGAGATCACGCTGATCTGCACCGGACCGCTGACGAACCTCTCGATCGCGCTCAACGTCGCGCCGGAACTGTCCGGCCTGCTGCGGCAGGTGATCGTGATGGGCGGGGCGTTCCGGGTGCCGGGGAACGTGACGCCGCATGCCGAGTACAACATCTGGGCGGACCCGGAAGCCGCGCACCACGTCTTCGGGACGCCGCTGCCGGACTTGACCGCGATCGGGCTCGACGTCACCCACCAGACGTCGCTGTCGCGGGAGACGTGGGAACGGGCCGAGGCGACGGGTCAGCACGGCACCCCGGCCAAGGTGGTGGCCGAGGTGAACCGGGCCGTCTTCCTCGAGAAGGGGCGGAGCGGCAGCTACCTGCACGACCCGCTGACCGTCGGCGCGGTGATCGACCCGAGCCTGCTTCGTCATGACAGGGCGGCGGTGCGGGTGACCCGGGAGGACGCCGAGCTGGGCCGGACCCGGATGGTCGGCGAGGGCTCGACGATGGTCGCGGCGGAAGTGGACGCGGAGCGGTTCGTCGCCATGTTCGAGGAACGGCTCGGGTTGCGCTGACACGGCGAATTCGACGGTGCCGGGCCGACGGGGCGTTCCCAGCCGGCTCCGGTTGTGCTACATCAGTCCGCAATCGCCCGTGGCGACGTGGACCGGGCGACGAAACTCCATCTCGGGGGGTGACGCATGGCGAGCATGCCCGACCCGATCGAGCAAGCGCCGATCCAGGACCGCGACCTCTTGCAGCGTCTGAGTCTCTACTTCGACGCGGTCGACACCCGGTTGCGACAGGGCCAGGGGTGGTTCATCTTCAACGCCCCGGACGGCCGATCGCACCGGATCGCGTCGTTCATGCAGTACCGGCTCTCGCAGCACCAGCCGCCGGTCTCGTACTTCCTGATGCCGTGGCGCGACTTCGCGCTGAGCGCCTACGTGACCGAGGTCGGGCTGCCGGAGCTGGCGCCGGCGGTCGCTCGCGACTCGGCGGCGCGGCGCGAGTTCGAACTGGCGACGCGCGTGACGTCCTCGACATGGACCCGGATGCTGAGCACCGACTTGCTGATCATGGTCGGGTTGCGGCCGAGCCGCCTGCACGAGGCCGAGCTGCTCGACCGCACCATCGAGAGCCGGCACGCGCAGAAGCTGGCGACGATCCTGCTGACGCCGGAAATGCCGCACGAGCTCGAGGCGAAGTTCGGGACGGTCGACCCGTCGCAGGCGCACTGGGACCGGATCTTCCACCGGATGTACCAGTCGAGTCTGGTGGCGCTGTAGGCGAGGGGGAGAAGGTTCGGTTCGAAGCGGCAGTTGGTCTGCTTGGCCGGATGCGCTGGGACTCCCTCACCCCCCGACCCCCTCTCCCCGTGCGCGGGGAGAGGGGGAGCGATCTGCTCGGGGGAGGGCCATGCCCTCACCCGAACCCCCGGGTTGCCGCGGCGTGCCGGTTCCCAACGGTTGCCCACGCTTGTCAGATGGCGATGGCCAGTCGGTGATTCGGGGGAGGGCCAAGCCCTCTCAAGAAGTCCCGGATTGCCGCGGGTCGGCTTCTTCCCGTGATGTGATTGCAGGGGAGCGGCGAGCCCCGGTTCCGTTGGGCACGAGGTGCATGGACTCGTGGTTCGACGCTACGACGTCCGTTCGAGCGCCGCGTCGGCGAGTTGGCAGAGCATGGTTCGGGTCTCTTCGTCGGGAACGACCTCGACCCGGGTCTTGGCACGATCGACGAACGCCCGGGCGGCATCGATCGACGCCTCGATCGCGCCGGAGCGACGAATCGCGTCGACCGCGCGGCCGAGACTGTCGTCGTCGTCGCGTTTGCCGGTGACAACTTCCTGCAGGAATTGGGTGTCCTCGCTGCCCGGGGGAAGCGCCGCGGCGTAGAGCATGGTCGGCAAGGTGACCGTGCCTTGGCGGAGGTCGTTGCCGGCGGGCTTGCCGAGTTGCTGGGTGCCCTCGCGCAGGTCGAGCACGTCGTCGATGATCTGGAAGGCGGTGCCGAGGTCGGCCCCGTAGCCGCGCAGCGCGACCACGTGGTCGGGCGGGGCCGCTCCGATGATCGCGCCCATCTCGGCGGCTCCCGCGAAGAGCGAGCCGGTCTTGCCGTAGATGCGCCGTTCGTAGTCCTCACGGCTCTGGTCGAGGCGGTGGGCGTTGAACATCTCCTGCAACTGCCCGTCGCAGATGTCGGCGAGGGTGGAGGCGAAGATGGCGACGACCCGCGGGTCGCCCGTGGCAGCGGCGAGGATCGCCGACTGCGCGAAGAGATAGTCCCCGAGCAGGATGACGGCACCGACGTTGAGGACGGAGTTGAGAGTCGGCTTGCCGCGCCGCAGGGCCGAGCGGTCGACGGTGTCGTCGTGGACCAGCGACGCGGTGTGGAGCAGCTCGACGCCAGCGGCGGCGGTGACCAGACGGTCGAGGTCGTAGGTGTAGCCACGGCCCGCGAGGAGGAGGACGAGCGGGCGCAACCGCTTGCCCCCGGCCCGGACGATGTCGAGGATCAGGCCCGAGACGACGGGGTAGTCGACGGAAGCGGCTTCCTCAACCCGAGCCTCGACGAGGCCGAGGTCGTCGCGCATGGTGGCGAATGCGTCGCGGGCCTGCGTGTCGATCATCCCCAGCCAGTCGGCGTCGATCGGGTCTGCCCGGGAGCCCGGGTGGTCGCGCCCGGCGCGACAGACGGCGCGATTATGGGCGGGGTGCCGAACCGAGTCAATCGGATGCCGGGACGCCCGAACCGGTGTGCTACACTCGCCGGAGGGTCGGGGAGACCCTCATCCCCGCACAGTTCGCCAACCTGCGCCGCGCCCCGACAGTGCGCAACTGCTCGAGGGGGCGGCGGAACCGCGCCCAGCACGCTGGGCGCGGCGGGACCCCGAAGCGAGGTCTCCGAATGACGTCACCACTCCCTTCGCGACGCCTGCCGCGGTCTCGGGTGGCAACGCCCGCCGGGACCGGCGACCGCGCCGCCTCGGAGCCAAGGAACGGCGGGAACTGGACCGCCTGGCTCTCCTGGCCGGTCGCCCTCGCCGCCTTTGCCGTTCCGCTCCTGCTGCTGGTGGCGAGCCTCGGGCTGCACCGGTCGGCAGCGGTTCAGCCGCTGGGGCTGGTGGTCACCGACGCCTACACCGGCGCGCCGATTCCGGGCGCGGTGGCGACGATCGGCGATCGGCAGTTCGCGGCCAACGACCAAGGACTCGTCGACCTGCGAGAGGCCACCGCGGCAACCGGCGCGCTGGTCAGTGCCCCCGGCCACGAGGCCGTCACGGCCGAGATCGACCCGGCCCGAGCCAGGAGCTGGTCGGTCGCGCTGCGACCGGACGTGGTCAGCGGGCAGGTGACCGACGCCAAGAGCGGCGCGCCGGTCGCGGGCGCGAGCGTGGCCGTGGTGGCGAACGACGCAACCTACGCGACCGGAACGACCGGGGACGACGGGCGGTTCCAGTTGGCGAACGTGCCGCCCGACGCGACGCTCTCCGTGACCTCGGAGACCTACGGGGCCGTCTCGCAGCCGGTCGGGCAGTCGACCGTCGTCGACTTCAAGATGACGCCGACGCTGGTGATCGGCACGGTCGTCGACGACGCCGGCGCGCCGGTTTCGGGGGCGCGGGTGGTGGCGGCGAACGGTTCGGCGGAGACGACGACCGGCCCTGACGGCGCGTTCAGGATGACCGGCGGCACCGACGTGACCGACGTGGTGGTCGAAGCGCCGGGCTACGAACGCCTGAAGGCGGCGGTGCCGGAGAACCGAACGCTGGCGGCGACGATCGAGCCGCAGCGGATCAAGTCGCTTTACGCCCCGGGCCCGGCGATCGCCGACCCCGAGACGCGGGCCGAACTGCTGCGGATCGCGGACGAGACGGAGATCAACGCGATCGTCGTCGACGTGAAGCAGGACACCATCTTCTACGACACTCAGGTGCCGTTCTTCAAGGATCTCCCGAACGTCGTGACGCCGCTGTACGACCCGAAGGCGATCCTGGAGGAACTGCACGCCCACAACCTGTACGTGATCGCCCGGATGGTGGTCTTCAAGGACCCGGTGGTGGCCGAGGCGCGACCTGACCTCGACGTGATCGACGAGACGACCGGCGGCCCGTGGCGAGACGACAACGGGGCCGCGTGGGTCAACGCCTTCAAGCCGGAACTGTGGCAGGCGAACGCCGAACTGGCGGCCGAACTGGTCCACCTGGGCTTCGACGAGGTTCAGTACGACTACATCCGGCTCCCCTCCGACGGCAACCTGAAGATCGCCGACTTCGGCAGCGACTACAGCGAGGCGAGCCGGCGGGCGGCGATCACCGGGGCGGTCAAGGCCGGGGCCGACGCCGTGCACGCCGCCGGCGGGACGATGTCGGTCGACCTCTTCCCTGTCGTGGCCATCTACAACAACGACCAGGGGATCGGGCAGACGCTGGAGGACCTGACGCCGCTGGTCGACTACGTCTCGCTGATGATCTACCCCTCGCACTTCGCGACCGGCAACATCCCGGTGGACGGGCCGCCGAACGACTTCCCGGCCGAGACCGTGAAGTACACGCTCGACCGGGCGCACGAGATCGTCCCGGGCAGCGAACTGAAGATGCGGCCGTGGCTGCAGGACTTCACCTACCCGATGGAGGGGTACTCGGCGTACGGCCCGACGCAGGTGCGCGAGCAGATCGACGCCGCCGAGGCGGAGGGCGTCAGCGGCTGGATTCTCTGGAACGCCGCCACCGAGTTCAGCGTGGACGCGCTCAAGCCCGCCACCTGAGATGGCCGCCGACGACCCCAGCGTGCCCGCCAGCCGCTCCGGAGCCGGTCCCGCTCCGCGTGCGACGGTCGCAGCGGTGGTTCGGGGCATGCGGCCGACCCAGTGGCTGAAGAACGGCGTGGTGTTCGCCGCCCTGGTCTTCGGGCATGAACTGACGGAGCCGGCTTCCGTGGCGCGGGTGGCGTGGGCGGCGGCCGTCTTCTGCCTGCTCGGCAGCGCGATGTACCTGCTGAACGACGTGCAGGACGCCGACCGCGACCGCCTGCACCCGGCTAAGCGACTGCGGCCGGTCGCATCCGGCGCGTTGCCGCCGGGGGTTGCGACCGGGGTGGCCGTCATCCTGCTCGCAGCAGGGTTGCTCGGGGCGCTCCGGCTCGGGCCGGCGTTTGTGGCGGTGGGCTTGGCGTACGTCGGGCTGACCTTGGCGTACACCCACGGCCTGAAGCGACTGGTGATCGTCGACGTGATGGCGATTGCCGCCGGGTTCGTGCTGCGGGCGGTGGCCGGGGCGGTGGCGATCGACGTGCGGATCTCGTCGTGGCTGCTGATCTGCACCGCGCTGCTGGCGTTGCTGCTCGGGTTCGGCAAGCGGCGGCACGAGCTGGCAACCCTGCCCGACGCGGTCGGGCACCGGCAGAACCTGCAGGCCTACACACTGCCGCTGCTCGACCAACTGGTGACGATCGTGGCGGCGGCGACCTTGATCGCCTATGCGATCTACGCGGTGGACGCGCCGCCGGAATCGGGTCGGCACGCGATGCTGGCGACGACGCCGTTCGTTGCGTTCGCGGTCTTCCGCTACCTGTACCTGATCCACGCCCGCGGCGAGGGCGGGTCGCCGGAGGCACTGCTCTTGCGCGACCGACCACTCGCGGCAGCGATCGCGCTGTGGGCGGCGGTCTGCGTCTTGCTGCTCTACACGGGCATCTGAGCCGCCAAGACTTCCCGTCGGACAGTTGATACGGACCGTAGCAAGACAGTGATTCTTCGTGTATAATCCCGATCAGCCGGCGGCGACGGCTTGGAAGCGTGCCGCCCGGTGTCCGCACCCGTGTCGACAGGCAGGCCATGGCACGGTGATGGGGCCCGGGAGGCGAGGCGAGAGGAGTGACGATGATCGTCGTGCGAAGGAGCCGGCCACGCGATCCCGAACGGGTGCAGCAGGAGATGGAAGCAGCATTCCGGACGCTGATGGTGCCCGGACGGCCGGCGGCCCGTCTCGGGTCGCGGCTCTGGCGGCCGGCGGTCGAGGTGTACGAGACGCCGGAGGGGCTGGTGGTCCGGGCCGAGATCGCCGGCATGGACGAGGGCAGGCTCAACGTCGTGATCGACGGCGACCTGCTGATGGTCCGGGGGGACCGGCCGGACCCGCGACGGGAGTCGCGGCGGTCCTATCACGAGGCCCGCATCCCGTACGGCGCGTTCGGCGCCGACGTCTACCTGCCGTTCGCGGTCGATGCCGACGCCGCGTCGGCGGAGTACCGGAACGGATTCCTCAGCATCGTGCTGCCGCGCGCGGCGGCCGTGTCGATCGTGCCCCGGCCGGGGCGGACCGAGCACGGGCGCTAGCCGGGAAGGGTGAACGCATGACCACATCCACGAAGAAGAGCCGTCGCAAGACCACCGACGAGACCGTCGTCGACGTGGTCGAGACGACCGAAGCATTGAGCGCGAGCCCTGCGGCCGAGCTGAGCGAGGTCGCGCCGGCGGCCGACGAAACGTCCACCGTCGAGCGCGAGGGCGAAGAGGCGACCGAGCGGGCGAAGGACGAGATTCTGACGCTGCCGGTGCTGCCGCTGCGGGGCACGGTCGTCTTCCCGCTGACCGTGGTGCCGCTGGCGGCGGCGCAGCCGCGGTCGCTGCGGCTGATCGACCACGTGATGACCGACGACCGGACGGTCGCGCTGGTGATGCAGAAGGACGCCGACCTCGAAGGGGCCGGCCCGGAGGACGTCCACACGATCGGCACGATCTCGACCATCCACCAGATGATGCGCGTGCCGGACGGCAGCGTGCGCTTGGCGGTGCAGGGTGTCGAGCGGATGCGCATCCTCGAGTGGGTGACCGAGGAGCCGTACCTGATCGCGAAGGTGCAGCGCGCGCCGGAGGAGCCGGTCGAGGACACGCTGGAGCTGAAGGCGCTGGTGCGGAACACGGTTGCCCAGTTCGAGCGGCTGGTCAACCTCGTCGCGCACCTGCCAGACGAGCTGGTGACGGCGGCGCTGAACGTCGACGACCCGCGCCACCTCGTCTACCTGATCGCGACCAACCTGCGGATGGAGCCGGAGGAGCGCCAGCGACTGCTGGAGCTCGACTCGGTGCACGAGAAGCTGGTCTCGCTGAACGCGTTCATCGCCAAGGAACTGGAGGTGCTGGAACTCGGCAAGAAGATCCAGACTGACGTTCAGGAGGAGATGAGCAAGAACCAGCGGCAGTACTACCTGCGCGAGCAACTGAAGGCGATCCAGAAGGAACTGGGCGAGACCGACGAGACCGAGGCCGAGGTCACCGAGCTGCGGCAGAAGATCGACGAGTCCGGAATGCCGGAGGAGGCCGCGAAGGAAGCCCGGCGCGAACTCGACCGGCTCGGCAAGCTGCCGCCGGCCGCGGCCGAGTACGGCGTGATCAAGACCTACCTCGACTGGCTGGTGACGCTGCCGTGGAACCGGAGCACCGAGGGGGAGATCGACGTCGCCAAGGCGCGGCAGATCCTCGACGAGGACCACTACGACCTTGAGAAGATCAAGGACCGGATCCTCGAGTACCTCGCGGTGCGCAAGCTGAAGCAGCAGCTGGCGAGCGAGCGCGGGGAGGACGAGCAGGCGATCGACCGGGAGCCGATCCTCTGCTTCGTCGGACCCCCGGGCGTCGGCAAGACGTCGCTGGCGCAGTCGATCGCGCGGGCGCTCGGGCGCGAGATGACCCGGATGTCGCTTGGCGGCGTGCGCGACGAGGCGGAGATTCGTGGGCACCGGCGGACCTACGTCGGGGCGATGCCGGGGCGGATCATCCAGGCGATCCGGCGGGTCGGCACGAACGACCCGGTGTTCGTGCTGGACGAGGTCGACAAGCTGGGCAACGACTGGCGGGGCGACCCGTCGTCGGCCCTGCTGGAGGTGCTCGACCCGGAGCAGAACAGCACCTTCCGCGACCACTACCTCGACGTGGCGTTCGACCTGTCGAAGGTGATGTTCATCGCGACGGCGAACGTCCTCGACACCATCCCGGGCCCGCTGCGGGACCGGATGGAGATCCTCGAGCTGAGCGGTTACACGGACGAGGACAAGCTGAACATCGCGCGGAAGTACCTCGTCCCGAAGCAGTTGAAGGCGCACGGGCTGTCGCCGGAGGAGGTGAGCTTCGCCGACGACGGGCTGCTGGAGATCATCCAGCACCACACGCGCGAGGCCGGGGTGCGCAACCTCGAGCGGGAGATCGCGACCGCCTGCCGGAAGATCGCGACGCGGGTCGCCGAAGGGCTCGACGTGTCGAAGACGGTCGGGCCGGAGGAGGTGCGCGAGTTCCTCGGGCGGCCGCGCTACCACTATGAGGAGCGGGTGGCGCGGACCGAGCAGCCGGGCGTGGCGATCGGGGTCGGGGTGAACGCGGTCGGCGGCGACATCATGTTCGTCGAGGCGACGCGGATGCCGGGCAAGGGGTCGCTGACGGTGACCGGGCAGCTCGGGGACGTGATGCGCGAGTCGGCGACAGCGGCGCTCTCGTTCGTTCGCTCGCGGGCGCGGGACCTCGGGATCGACCCGGACTTCTACAAGGAGTCGGAGATCCACGTCCACGTGCCGGCGGGCGCGATCCCGAAGGACGGCCCGTCGGCCGGCACGGCGATGACGACCGCGCTGATCTCGCTGCTGACCAGCACCTCGGTGCGGCCGGACGTGGCGATGACGGGGGAGATCACGCTCCGCGGGCAAGTGCTGCCGGTCGGCGGGATCAAGATGAAGGCACTCGGGGCGCGGCGGGCGGGGATCACCACCTTCGTCCTGCCGAAGCGGAACGAGGCCGACCTCGATGACCTGCCGAAGGAGCTGCGCGACGAGATGACGTTCGTCCTCGCCGAGACGATGGACGACGTCCTGACCGCGGCGATGCCGGAAGGGTTCCGGGTTCGGCCGGTCAGCGTCGGCGCGGACGGCCGAGTTGCCACCGACGGCGGGCCGGTGGCCGCCCGGTAAAGTCGGCCGGCCGCGGTCGGGCAAACCCATGGTGACGGGGCGGGGCCCGGGCGGATAGCCGCCCGGGCCCCGTTGGCATGCGGCGAGATCGCGCCGAGGTCGGTCAGGCCCGGCTGGCCGCCAGCTTGCGGGCGGCGGCGGCCCGGACCAGCGCGGTGAACGGACGGAGCTGCTCCGGGTGGTGGCGGAACATCATCTCCGGGTGCCACTGGACGCCGAGCACCCAGCGGTCGCCGGTCCCGGCGACGGCCTCCACCAGGCCGGTCGGGGAGACGGCGACCGGGACAAGGTCGTCGGCGACGCGACCGACGGCCTGGTGGTGGAAGGAGTTGACCATCAGGCGGTCGCCGCCGAACACCTCGGCGGCGGCGCCGGCGGGGTCGAGCGCGACCTCGTGCGACGGCTCGTGGCTGGGAACGCCGATCTCCTGCTGGCGATGCGGGGTGCCCTGCTCCGACTCGAGCTGGGAAGCGACGTCCTGGACCAAGGTGCCGCCACGGGCGACGTTGAGGACCTGGACGCCGCGGCAGATGCCGAAGACGGGGATGTCGCGCTCGATCGCGCCGTTGACGAGGGCGATCTCGAAGGCGTCGCGGCGGTCGTCGACACCGTAGGTGGTCGGGTGGACCTCGTCGTCGCCGTAGGTGGCGGGGTCGAGGTCCGCGCCACCGGTGGCGAGCACGCCGTCGACCAGCGCGAGCACCTGCTCGACATCCTCGACGCGCGAGGGGAGGAGGAGCGGCAAGCCGCCGGCGGCGGCCACGGCGTCGATGTAGTGGTCGCTGATCGTCTGGCGGTGGAACGTGCCGTAGGGTTGGACGTCGGTGGCGGGAGTGGTGGTGATTCCGATGATCGGCTTCATGGGTGAGACGAATCCTCCGTGCGGCCTCGTCGGGCCGCTGGCGCGCCGGCGATCGCTCGACTGCGCGGGATTATAGGAAGTCGGGGGCGGTCGGCGGGGGTGCCCGGCGGCCGAGTGCCGCGGGCGGCGCGGCACCATCGGAAGGGGCCTCGTCGAAGCCGCGGACGGTCGCCGAATCGGCGTGTCGGAGCCCGCGAAAACTGGTCCGCGAATTTCCTTGACACGGCCGGGGGGCGCTGCTAGTATCCCGTGGTCCCCGGAAACGGGGCGACGAGTTCCGATCCCCCCGGCACTCTGAGGAGGAGCGGGGAGCCCCCGGAAACGGGCGGTGCGGCTGAGGTCGCGCCGCGACGCGTTCGAGGGTGGGTCGGAACAGCACCTTGGCAAGTGGGCGCGCGTACCCGGCGGCGTCCCCCTCTCTGAGGGGGGGGCGAGGAGCCGGGGGTCTCG
>JBDHWC010000009.1:0-47291 GCA_039809985.1 Thermomicrobiales bacterium
GACGGCCACCTCAACCCCGACCGGCAACGGCGGGGGCGGCGGCGGCAACGGCGGGGGCGGCGGCGGCGGGGGCGGCGGCGGCGGGGGCGGCAACCACGACAACCCCTTCCTCGACCACCTCGGCAACCGGGCCCAGAGCCTCGCCACCAAGGCCGAGCGGATGGCGGGCCACGGCAACGGCAACAACGGCTCCGACGGCGGCAAGGTCAGTGCCGGCCCCGACGACACCACCATCGGCACTCGGAACATCTCCCTCGTCCAAGGCCCGAAAGGAACCACGATCGAGACCGGGAACATCTCCTTCCACGCCCCGGCCCCGACCGCTGTTCCCGGCGTGAGGCCGCCGCGGGGCCAAGGCACCCCCGGCGCCGGAGACCACAGCGGCGGGGGGACCACCACCCCGGTCAGCTAAGATCGCACCGAACCGTGGGCCCGGGTCCTCCGGGCCCCGTCGTCCGGGACCCGGCGTGCCTGACGTCGGCCCGGAGTCGCCGCGCGTGCCACAGGAGGTCACCCAGTGCCCGCAGCCTCTTCCCCCGACCACTCCGGGAGCGATGCCTCCCTGCTCGACGACTTGATCGCCCTCGCCGCGATCCCGAGCGTCAGCACCGATCCGGCCCACGCCGCCGACGTCCGCCGAGCCGCGGAGTGGGTCGCCGCCCGCCTCCGCGCGATCGGCGTGCCCACGGTGGAAGTCGCCGAGACCGGCCGTCACCCGGTCGTCCTCGGCTGGTGGAACGTCGGTCCTGATCGGTCGACGGTGCTGGTCTACGGCCACTACGACGTCCAGCCCGCCGACCCGCTGACCCTCTGGAACAGCGCCCCGTTCGAACCGACCGTGGTCGGCGAACGCGTCTACGCGCGCGGCGCGGCGGACATGAAGGCCAACCTCGTGGCAGTGCTGGCCGCGGTCGAGGCGCTCGTCCGCGAGTCGGGCACGCCGCCGGTCAATCTCGTCTTCCTGTTCGAGGGTGAGGAGGAGATCGGCAGCCCCAACCTTGAGTCGCTGCTCCGGGCCCGGGCCGAGGACCTGCGCTGCGACGTGGTGCTCAACACCGACGGCGGCATGCTCTCGCCCACCCAGCCGTCGCTGCTCGTCTCCAGCAAGGGGCTCTCCGGCTGTCAGGTCGACCTCCGGACCGCCGCGGGCGACCTCCACTCCGGGATGCACGGGGCGGCGGTGCCGAACGCGGCGCAGGCGATCGCGACCCTCGTCGCCTCGCTGCACGACGCCGACGGCCGGGTCGCGGTCGCCGGCTTCTACGACAAGGTCCGCGACCTCAGCCCGGAGGAGCGGGCCGAGCTGCCCTCCGACGCCGCGCACGAGGCGGCCTACGCCGCCGGGCTCGGCGTCACCGCCCTCTGGGGGGAACCGGGCTGGAACGCCGAGGAACGGCGCGGCGCGCGCCCGACGGTCGACGTCAACGGCATCTGGTCCGGCTTCACCGGCGACGGCAGCAAGACGGTCACCCCCAGCGAGGCGCACGCCAAGCTCACCTGCCGCCTCGTCCCGGACCAGGACCCGCGGGAGATCCACGAACTGCTGAAGCAGCACCTGCTCAGCCACGCGCCGACCGGCGCGACCGTCACCGTCGGCTACGGCCACGGCGCGGCTCCCTACGGCATCCGGCGCGACCACCCGGTCCTCGCCGTCGTCCGCGACGTGCTGCGCGACCTCTACGACGGCACCGAGCCGACCGTGGAGCGAACGGGCGGCACGGTGCCGGTGCTGGCGACCTTCCAGCAAGTGCTCGGCGTCGATTCCGCGACCCTCGGCTGGGGCCTGCCCGACGCGAACATCCACGCCCCGAACGAGTGGTTCCGGGTCGAGGACCTCGACCGCGCCAAGCGAGGCTACGTCGCGTTCCTCACGCGGCTCGGGGAGCCCGGCGCGCTCGGCTGAGCCGATAACCAGACCAAGAACGGGACGAGCTTCGCCTTGGTGGCGAAGCTCGTCCGTCAGAGGGCCGGCGCGACTGGCATCACGCCGGCCATCTGCTCGCTCCTCGCTCCGAAGTTGGCCGAGCGGCCACACGACAACGGCGACCGTCAACCGCCACTCTGGCAGCACGGACGAGCGGGCCGAACAGGCGACGGAGCGTGCCCGACACGCCCGGCGGCGAGCGCGGTCGCAGCCGCCCGCAGTTGCCCGGTTGAACTGGCAGCCGTGGTCTGGATTCGAGCCCGGCACGAAGAACGACCCGGGCGTTGCCGCCCGGGCCGGGAAACTGCTTCGCTTGCGGTGTCGACCCCTAGACCGGTCGAATCTCCAGAACGAGCGCCAATGCCACCAGAATCAGCGTCACGACCAACGCGCTGCGCAGCAACACGTCCGCCAGGCTCAGCACGTCGCCGGCGCGTCGCTCGTTCTCAGTCACGGGCTTCCCCTCCCGATGGTTGTTTTGGTTGGCTCCCCTCGGCGTGGTCCCGCGCTGCGAGTCGGCCCCCATTTGCCGCGCTCGCCGCCCCATCCGGATCCATGCACCGAGCCGAGTCTAGTTACGCGCCGGGGCAGTGTCAACCGAGAATCGTCCCGGTTGGGACCGATGGCTCGGGGATGCGATCACGACCGTCCAGACCATCGCCGGTCGTCGGGCCCGGAGACCGCGTAGTCGGGGTGCAGCTGTTCGAAAACGGCGTGGGGCAGCACCATCTCGATCACGTGCAGTTCCCGCCGCTCGCGACCGACGTGCTCGACGTGCTCGCCGTCCACCCGGAACCCGACGCGCTCGTAGGCGCGGATCGCCCGCGGGTTGTGGCGGAACACCTCCAGCCGGATCTCGTCCAGATCGAGCGGCCCGAACCCCTCGGCCATCACCAGGATCGTCGCCTCGGTGCCGAAGCCGCGCGACCAGCGCTCCTTCTCGCCGATCACGATCCTGAACATCGCGCTCCGCCGGCCCCGCCGGTTGACGAAGTCGGTGAGCGCGGTGGTGCCGATCAGCCGGTCGTCCTCGCGCTCGTGGATCGCGAAGCACTCGCCGCGGGCGGAGAGCGGGAGGATGAAGGTGTCGAAGTAGCCGCGCGACTGGCGCTCGTTCAACGGTCGCTGGTCGTGCCGCAACAGGTGGGCGATCTCGTCGTCGGCGTACCAGCGCTGGAATGCGACCCGGTTGTCCGGCACGTGCCGGCGCAGCCGGACGAGTCGCCCCTCGCGCACGAGCGGCCCGACCGTGCGAACCGGTTCCGGCGCGACGGGGCCGTCGTCGTCGACCTCCTCGTCGTCCTCCTCGTCGTCCCTGCCCCAGCGCCAGAACCTCAGCCGCTCCATGGCCCGCAACAATAGCGCAGCCCGGACCCTCCCGGTGCCGGGGCGTGGGCCCGCTACCGCTCTCGACGAGCTGGCACCCATTTGCGGCGGTCGAGGCACCGGTCGATCGCCCGGTCGTCGCCCTCGGCAGCCGCCGGTGGCCGCCACGTTCTACAATGGCTGCGGACATGGCCCCCCGGCCAGTTGTCGCCCGCCGCTGTGCGCGACCCCGGATGACTGTCGTGACGAGGTGCGGCCACGCGCTCGCGCGTCGGTCGTCGTGGCTGGCCGCGCCAAGAACGTGCCGGCAGGGTTCGGGGCATCGGAAGGAGCAGACCGCGGACGTGGGTGCGAACGGGACGGGGACCAAGCGGGCGAAGAACGTCATCCTGCTGATCGGCGACGGCATGGGCCAGGCCCACCGGTTCGCCGGGCAGCTCTTCGCCGCCGGCCGCACCCACCGGCTCGCCATGGACCGGCTGCCGATCACCGGCACGATGCGCACCCTCTCGGCCGACCCGGCGTCGTTCGTCACCGACTCCGCCGCCGCGGCCACCGCCCTCGCCACCGGCGTCAAGACATCCAACGGGGCGGTCGCCATCGACCTCGACGGGCGCTCGCGGACCACCGTCCTCGAACTCGCCAAGCGCTCCGGCCGCAGCGCCGGCTTGGTCACCACCTGCCAGATCACCGACGCGACCCCGGCCGCCTTCGCCGCCCACGTCCGGCACCGCTCCGACCAGAGCGAGATCGCCCGCCAGTTCGTCTCCGAGACCGGCGTCGACGTCCTGCTCGGCGGCGGCGCGGCCCACTGGTTCCCGGCCGGGGAGCAGACCGCGCTGCCGAACGACCCCGACGACCCGCGCGACCGCGCCCTCGGCACCGCCGGCGACCTGACGCTGGAGGCGATGGCCGCCGGCTACCGCGTGGTCAGCACCGCCGCCGGCCTCGCCAAGGTGATCGCCAAGCGGTCAGGGCTGGCCCCGCGAGTGCTCGGCCTGTTCGCCAACCAGGAGATGTTCCGCCAGTCGGCCGAAGGCCAGGGCGACCGCTACGACCCGCCGATCTCCCTCGCCGAGATGACCGAGGCCGCCATCGACCTCCTCTCGCGCAACCCGGACGGCTTCTTCCTGATGGTGGAGGAGTCGGCCATCGACCGCATGGCCCACCGCAACAACGCGCCGCTGACGATCAAGGGCGTGCTCGAACTCGACCGCGCCGTGCAAGTCGCCCTCGCCTTCGCCGAGCGCGACCCGGACACGCTCATCGTCGTCACCGCCGACCACGAGTGCGGCGGCCTCGCGGTCGCCGGCTCCGACGACCCGCCGTACCCCTACGAGCCGGGCGGCGGCCTGCTCGACACGGTCCTCGCCGGGGAGGACGGCCCGTTCCCGGTGGCCGACGCGTCCTACGGCTTCGTCATGGGCTGGGCCACCACCGGGCACACGGCCGCCGCCGTCCCGCTGACCGCCCAGGGCCCCGGCGCGGAGGGCTTCGCCGGCGTCGTCGAGAACACCGACGTCTTCCACGTCTTGGTCGACGCGATGAACCTCAGCCAAGCGCCGGCCCGGGCAGAGCGGGATGTCGCCGCCGTCGGCGACGACTGAGCCGCCGCGCCACTGTGAACGCCGGGGCAGCCGCTACCCGAAGTGGTCGAACGCCCCGGAGCCGGCTGGCCGTGCCTCGCCGTTGCCGTCCACCAGCAGCACCTCGGGCGGCCCTGCCGCCGCCACGATCTCCCCGATGGCGGTCACCGGCACCCCCAGCCGCCCCGCTTCGGCCGAGATCGTCGCGAACGCCGCGGGCGGGGCCGTGAACAGCAACTCGTAGTCCTCGCCGCCGCGCATCGCCAACTCCGCCCACCGTTCGGGGAAGATGGCCCGGACCGCCGCCGCGACCGGCAACCGGCCCGGCTCGACCCGGGCGGAGACCCGGCTCGCCGCCAGCACCTTCGGCAGGTCGCCCAGCAGCCCGTCGCTCAGGTCCATCGCCGCCGTGGCCCCCGACCGCAGGAGCAACGCCCCCAGCTCGAGCCGCGGCTCCGGCCGGAGGTGGGCATCGATCAGCGCGTCGGCGGTCGCCGCCTGCCGCCGTGGGTCGTCGGGGTCGAGCCCCAGCAACGCCAGCCCGGCACCCGACGCGCCGATCGTGCCGCTGACCGCGACCACGTCGCCGACCCGTGCGCCGGAACGGGTCAGGACGCGACCGCCGACCGTCTCGCCGATCGCCGTCACGTGCAGCACCAGCGCCGTCGGCGAGCGCACGATGTCGCCGCCGGCGATCACCGTGCCGGTGCGCGCCGCCAGCACCCCGAGCGCGGCGTACAGCGTCCGCAGGTCCGCCACCGACTCGTCGCCGCGCAGGCCGAGGGTGACGACCGCCAGCCGCGGCACCGCCCCCATCGACGCGAGGTCGGAGAGGTTCACCGCCAGCGTCTTGTGGCCGAGGCTCGCCGGGTCGGTCCAGTCGGTCCGGAAATGCACCCCCTCGACCAGACTGTCGGTGGTCACCACCACCGACTCGCCGGGGGACGGCGTCCAGACCGCGCAGTCGTCGCCGATCCCGATCGGCACCTGCGGGGACTCCGCGGCGGCGTCTGGCAGCGCGGCGCGCAACTCGGCGATCAACCCGAACTCGCCGACATCGACCACGGTCGGCGGGGGGCCGCTCCAGCCGCTCACCCCGTCACCTCGTGGCACGACGGCCTTTTCCGCCGGATCGTGGCGACCGGTGCCGGCCGAGTGACTCTCCGACCCCGAGGCGCTCGTCGTTGCTCCCGGCTCAGGGCACGGGCGAAATCTCTCAGCACGACGATTCCCCCGGCGTTGGCGGCTTCCCCGGGATCGGCACTTCGGACACCGTGAACGGCAGCACCGGCCCCTTGACCCGGTTGCGGAACTGCGAGTTCACCACCAGCAGGCAGGACCCGGCGAGCGCGATCCGGGTCGGGGCGTTGAACGACGCGTCGCTGATCGGCGTCCCGACGACCCCGCGCCGGTAGTCGAGGTTCAGCCCGACCGGACTGACCACACCTTGGTGGACGACGTAGAGCGTGTGGTCGTCCAGCGCGAGGCCGCTGCTGCCGTGCATCGCCGCACCGCCCAGATCCAACCGGACGACGCTCCGCTGCTCCAGGTCAACTCGGTAGAGGGTGCCGCTCGCCGCGTGCCCGACCAATGCGTACCGTCCGTCCGGCGTGACCACGATCCCGGTGGCGTTGAACCCCGGCCCCATCGGGAACGACGTGCCGATCAGGTCGATGCCGACGTTCAGGTTCGTCGCCTCGCTCGCCGTCGGCGTGCCGCGCGCCTTGCCCGGCTCCGGCAGCGCCGACGCCGGAATCTTGAACAGCATCGGGCTGAGCGCGTCGACGACCCAGACGTCGCCGTTCGGCGCGACCGCGAGATCGCTCAGGAACGTGTTGGCGCTCCGCTTGGTGTGGAACGCGCCGAGCAGCGCCCCGGAACCGGCATCGTAGACGTAGACCGTGCCGCTGTGCTGCCCGGCGGCGAGGATGCGGCCATGGCCGTCCACCCGCAGGCCGCCGACCGGCGTGTGCCCGGCCCCAGTTGCCAGGAGGCTCACCTCGCCGGTGGCAAGGTCGCCGCGGAAGATCGAGCCGTCGCCGGTGCCCCCGACGTAGAACAGGTCGGAGGCCGGGTCGTAGGCGATGCCGTCCGGGAAGACCGCGTCGCCGGGGATCGCGAACAGCCGCGCCGCCGACACCGCGGCGGCTGGGCTCGGCGTCGCCCGCTGGGCCAGCCCCGGGCCGGCTCCCGCGGCGGCGACGAGCACGGCCAGCATCCATCCCAGCAGGCGGGCGACGGCCGGTCTCGCGCGAGGCACGCCGTCCCTACTCCGTGGCCGTCGCTGCGCGCCGGGACTTGCGAGCCGGCTTGCCGTCCGGCGCATCGGCGGTCGCCGGCGACGCGCTGCGCTTCGCCGTCCGCTTCGGCTTCTTGGCCGGCGCGGGTTCCGCCGACGCTTCGTCGGGGATCTCTCGGACCGCGGCAACGTCGCGGTCCCCGCTCGCGGCGGTGCCCTTCGGCGCGCGCCGGGCGCGACGGGCCGGCTTCGGCTCGTCGAGCAGCGCGTCTGGCGGCAGGTCGGGCAGTTCGATCGGCGCGAACCCGATCGTCAGCGACTGCTGGACGATGTCGCGTCGCAGCATCCGCTCGGCGTCGGCCAGCGTCCGGGCCAGCGGGTGACCGGGGCTGGTGTCGATCAGCATCTCCCGCACCTGCCGCATCAGGTCGATCGTCTTGTTGAAGGTGAGGACCAGATCGCCCTCGGACAACTCGATCCGCTCGCCGATCTCGGCCATCGACATCCCGAGGCACCACGCCCGCGCCGCGCCGTAGAAGTTCGGGTTGTGCCCCTGCGAGATGAGCAGGCCCTCGGCCCGCTCCTCCCCGAGCACCGCGTGCTCGAGGTCGGCGAGGCGGCGCCGCAGGTCGAACAGCCGGTCCGGCATCACGAACCGGTTGCCGTACCGGAACTCGCGGTCGAAGGAGAACCACGAGAACAACTCGGCCAGCTCCTCGGGCGGCAACGGGCCGAGCATCCCCCGGTCGACGAGCTCGCACAGGATCAGGCCGTCGTTGTCGAACACCTCGGCCAGCATGTCGGCCTTCGCCGTCGGGATGCCCCGGTGCAGGTACCCGAACCGGTGCAGCACGTTGCGGATGCCGCGGATCACGCCCCGGATCCGCTCCTCCTCGGCGTCGATCTCGCGCCCGAGGGCCTCAACCAGCCCCTTCCGCTCGCGCTCGAGCGCGTCGGCTTGGTCGAGCAGGTCGCGATGCTCTTTCCGCCGCGGACAGGCGTGGCAGGGGTGGGCCTGCCGCTCGGCCACCGACTCGGCCACCTGCGCCCGCGCGGCGGCGAGGTCCGCCGCCAGCAGGGTGATCTCCGGTTCCGCCCGTTCCCGCTCGCGCAGCCGATGCGCCTCCGCCAGCGCCTCGAGGTCCGGCAGGTCGAGCGCGGCGAGTTCGTCCCAGACGGCCTGCAGCTCGGCCGCGCCAACCAACTCGCCCGCCTGCGCGACGTCGTCGGCCGGCTCGACCAGCGCCTCCGGCAGCGCGACGACCGCGTCCGACAAGTGGTCGATCCGCCGATACTCCGGCAGCAGGCCGATCTCGCCGTCGGCGAACAGGAACCGGCCGACCCCGCCGGCCCGTCCCCGTCCGAGATAGACGGCCCAGCCGCGGTCCGGCGTGTGCGCCACGAGGCCGGGCCGGGCCGTCCGGAACGCGCGCCGCAACGCCTGCCGTCCCGGCTCCGACCACGGCGTGGCTTCCTCGACCGCGCGTCGCGCCGTCGCGAGGTCGGCCTCCAGCCGCTTCTCCTTGCCTTGGGCGGCGGTGACGGTCCGGACCACCCGCCGGTAGTCCTCGAGCAGGTCGTCGCCGCCCTCGAGCCCGATCAGGCAGCCCTGCGGCAACGCGGCGATCTCGCGCCCGATCGCCAGCGACTCGTCCTCGAGGTCGCGGATCCGCTGCGCGCTCTGGAACTGGGCGAGGCTCTCCTGCAGCATCGCCCGCACCCGCTCGCCGTGCGGCGGGTCCCAGAGGTTGAGCACGGTGTTGTAGCGGATCGCGAACGCCGAGCGGACCGGGTGCAGTTCGCCGGTCGCGATCTCCAGCGTCTCGCGGAAGGTGAACCACGGCGAGTAGGGCACGACGACGTGCCCGTAGGAATCCATGCCCCGCCGACCCGCCCGGCCCGCCATCTGCTGGAACTCGTTCGGGATCAGCGGCCTCCGTCGGCGACCGTCCCATTTGCTCATCCGGCCGACGACGACCGTCCGGGCCGGCATGTTGACGCCCAGGGCCAAGGTGTCCGTCGCGAAGACGACCTCCATCAGGCCGCGGCCGAACAGCACCTCGACCAGCTGCTTCAGGATCGGCAGCAGCCCGGCGTGGTGGAAGCCGATCCCGCGCCGGGCCAGGCCGACGATCGCCTTCACCTGCTCCAGCTCGCGGTCCTCCGGCCGCAGCCCGGCGAGGATCGCCTCGACCGTCTGGTCGATCAGGTCGACCTGCCGCGGCGTGACCAGGCTCGGCCGCATCGAGGCCAGCCGCTCGGCGAAGGCTTGGCAGTCGTTGCGGCTGAACAGGAAGTAGATCGCCGGCAGCATGTCGTTCGCCGCCAGCCGCTCCACGATCTCGCGCGGCTGCGGCTCGTCGAGCGTCGCCGCCACCCGCTCGCCCGGCCGCGGCGGCCGGCCGCCCGGCCGCGCCGCCTGCCGTCGCAGTTCGCCGCCGGTGTGCGGGAAGTCGCGCACCTGCTCGCCGGTGTGGTCGACGACCAGGTGCATGTCGCCGTCGAGGAAGTAGTGCAGCGCCAGCGGCACCGCCCGCTGGTCGTGGGTGACCAGCCGGATCGGGCGGTGGGTCCGGCTGATCCACGCCGCGATCTCGTCCGCGTTGTTGACCGTCGCCGACAGGCAGACGAGCTGGACGTGGTCGGGGCAGAGGATGATCGACTCTTCCCACGTCGTGCCCCGTTCCGGGTCGGCCAGGTAGTGGATCTCGTCGAAGATCACGCAGTCGACGTGGTCGAGGTCCCACGGCGTCTGCAGCAGCATGTTCCGCAGCACCTCGGTCGTCATGACGACGATCCGGGCATCGCGGTTCTCGGTCACGTCGCCGGTCAGCAGGCCGACCTCGTCGCCGTAGATCGTCCGCAGGTCGCGGTACTTCTGGTTGGAGAGCGCTTTGATCGGGGTGGTGTAGATCACCCGGCCGGTCCGCTTGAACGCCTCCCAGATGCCGAACTCGGCGACGACGGTCTTGCCGGTGCCGGTCGGCGCGGCAACCAGCACCGACTCCCCGGCGAGGAAGGCGCGGATCGCCTCGACCTGGAAGTCGTCGAGCGGGAAGGCGTACATCGCGGCGAAGGCGGCGATGTCGGCCTCGTGCTCCGGCGTGGTCGGGATCGGCGGCGGCGGGGCGAGCGGGGCGCGCCGGACGCGAACCGGCGTCGGGAACTCGTCAGCCGGCTGGTCGCGCACGACCGGCGGGCGGCGCGGGTGGCGCAGTCGCCGCACAGAGCCGTTGCCGCCACCCCGTCGCCCGGTCCGCTTGCCGGTGCTCGTCGTCTGCTGCTCGGTTTCGGTCAAGCCTCGGTGCCTTCTCGGTCGGCCGCTGCGCAACGTCGTCAACCGGCGAAGTGTAGCGGGTCAGCCGTGCCGGCTCGGCCCGGCGCGACAACGGGCGATCGCCCCGGGCGCAGTGCCTCAGCGCCAGAGGCGCACCGCGAGCGTGACCGCGCAGACCACGGCCAGCCCCAGGTTGACCGCCACCAGCAGCCGCAACCGCCGACCCGCTTCGGGCTCCGCCTGCCGCGCCACGCCGAGCCCGAACATCGACAGCACGAGCAGGGCGACCACGGCCGCGCCCAGCCCCGCTTCGGGACTGATCCGGAGCGCCAAGAACGGCGCGGCGAGGATCGCCCCCGCGGGCACGCAGCCGACGACTCGGCGAATCCCCACCCTCGCCCCCTCCGCAGCCGTCGTAACAGATCCGGTGCCTGCTACGATATCCGACGCGAGAGGGTCGCGAACGGAGCGGTCCATGTTTTGCACGTCGTGCGGGGCCGCCAACCCGAGCCCCGGCACGCCCTGCCCAGTCTGCCACGCGGCGGATGCAGTGCCGCCGCCCCTCCGCTCCCGTTCGGGCGCGGGGCCGGCTCGTGCGCGCCTCCTCCGCTGGCTCTACGCCCTGCCGTTGGCGATCGCCGTCGTCCTCGCCGTCGCGACCCTGGTCCTGACGGAGCGACGCCAGTCCGGGCTCGCCACCGCGTACGAAGCCGCCGTCCGGGCGGAGCAGGTCCACGACTACCCGGCCGCCGTCACCGGCTTCGCCGGAGTCGGGGCGTACCGCGACGCACCGTCCCGGCGCGACGAGGCCGCCGCCCGGCTCCAGCCGTTCTCCGATGCCTACGACCAAGGCGTCATCGCGCTCGACGCCGGCGACTACGACACCGCGATCGACCGCCTGCAACAGGTGGCCCGCAACGTGCCCACCTACGCCGACGCGCCGGCCCGGCTGGCCGACGCCCGCCGCCTCCTCGTCGGCTCCCTCTGGCGGTCGGTCGAATCCGCCACCAGCCGCCACGACTGGACCGCCGCCACGGCGAGCCTGCACCGCATCCAGTCCACCGTCCCCGACCCCCGCGCCGACGCCGAACTGGCCAAGATCGGGCGAGACCACGGCCCGCTGGTGATGGGGCGCGACCACGACCTCTGGATCGCCGGCATCGACGGCGCGGACGACAAGCTCGTCTCCGACCAGGCCCCCGTCCTCTGGCCCACGTGGAGCCCCGACCGCGGCCAGATCGCCTTCCTCTCCTACGACCCCAAGGACCCGACTGGCAACGTCTCCCTCTGCGTCGTCGCCGTCGACGGCAGCGGGTTCCGCCGTCTCGCCGACGACATCTCGGCCCACGCCCCGCCGGTCTGGAGCCCGGACGGCGAACGGATCGCCTACACCAGCTTCGGCGACTACAACGCGGTGACCGACACGGGGCCGATCTCGGTCCGCTTCTACGACCTGCCGACCAACCACGAGGTCGACGTCACCGGCGACCGTTTCAGCCTCGCCTTCAACCCGTCGTGGTCGCCGGACGGGCGACAGCTCGCCTTCGTCTCCAAGGAGCGCTCGGCCGACCAACGGCCGCAGGAGGCCCCCGGCGAGGTCCGCCTCGCCACCCTCGGCCGCGCCGGCTTCCGCGACCTGACCAGCGGCCGGCTGCGCAACGCCTGGAGCGTCGCCTGGAGTCCGGTCGAGAGCAAGATCCTCGTCTACAGCCTGACCAGCAGCAACTGGTACGACCCGCCGGTGACGTCCATCAACCTGCTCGACCCGCGGTCGGGGGCGATCCGCCCCGTCGACCCCGGCGACGATCCGCTCGGCGCGCCGCTCTGGTCGCCGGACGGCCGGTCGTTCGCCTTCGCCCGCGGCAGCCAGACGGTCGTGGTGGTGACCAACGGCGTGCAGACTGCCTTCCCCCTGAAAATCGATCTCTCCGGCGACCTCACGTGGTCCCCCGACAGCCAGGCGCTCATCGCGCTGCCGATCGACCCGACCACCGGCGCCCGTCTGGTCGAGTTGGACCGGGAGCCCGCCGTCAGCCCGATCACGCTCCGCTACGATTCGGAGCGACCGTTCTTCGCCCCGCCGCAATGGGCGCCGGTCACCCCGATGCGGCCCCTCGCGCCGCCGACGGTCGGCGGCACCACGCTCGACGCCAGCAACCTGCTCCGACCGGGAGGCTGAACCCGCCATGGCCGAACGCAACACCTCGCCCTCCCAGAAGGAATGGGACGCCGCCAACTACCACCGGGTCTCCGACCCCCACGTCGTCTGGGGCACCAAGGTGCTGGACCGCCTCCCCTTGCGCGGCGACGAGGTGGTGCTCGACGCCGGTTGCGGCACCGGCCGCCTGACCGCCCTCCTCCTGGAGCGACTCCCGCACGGGCGGGTGCTCGCGGTCGACCGCTCCCGCAACATGCTCGACCAGGCTGGCGAGTTCCTCCGCCCCCGCTTCGGCGACCAGGTCGACCTGATCGAGTCCGACCTGATTCAGCTGGTGCCTGACGACTCCGTGGACGCGATCTTCAGCACCGCGACCTTCCACTGGATCCTCGACCACGACGCGCTTTTCCGCACCCTGCACGACGTCCTCCGGCCCGGCGGCCGCCTCGTCGCCCAGTGCGGCGGCGGCCCGAACCTGCAGCGTCTGCGCGACCGCATCGACGAACTCGCGACGGAGGAGCCGTACCGCACCGCCTTCGCCGACTGGGTGAAGCCGGTCCTCTATGCCGGCCCGGAGGAAACCGCCGCCCGACTGGCCGCCGCCGGCTTCACCGGCGCTCGGGCCTGGCTCGAGTCGACCCCGACCGTGATGCCTTCGGCCGAGGCCTACCGCGCCTTCCTCCGCACCGTCATCTGCCACCCGTGGCTGAACCGGCTGGGCGACGACGAGGCGGCGAAGGAACGCTTCCTCGACGTGCTGACCGAGGCCGCCGCCAACGACGACCCGCCCTTCCTGCTCGACTACTGGCGCTTGAACATGGTCGCCACCTCGCCCACCGAGCCGTGGTGAGCGACGCCCCGCCCGCGATCCGCTCCGACCTCGACGCCATCGTCGTCGCCAGCGCGGACGCCATGCGCCGGCTCGGGGAGATGATCGGCACCCTGCTCGCACCGGGCGACGTCCTGCTGCTCGACGGCGACCTCGGGGCCGGCAAGACGACGCTGGCGCAGGGCATCGGACGCGGGCTTGGTCTTCCCGGCCAGATCCAGAGCCCGACCTTCACACTGGTCAACGAGCACCGGCTCGCCCCGCCGGTCCGCGGCATCGCCGTGCTGCACCACGTCGATCTCTACCGCCTCGGTGGCGGCGACCTCGCCGGCATCGGCTTCGACGAACTCGTCGACGCTCCGGACGCGGTCACCGTCGTCGAGTGGCCGAAGCGCGCCGTCGCCTCGCTGCCGCCGGACTACGTCGTCGTCGCGATCGCGGAGGACGCTGGCGGACGTCGCGTGAAGGTGGTCGGGGCCGACCCGCACGGTCGCTCCGGTCGCCTTGCCGACAAGATTCGCGGGGCGGTCGCCGCCCTCTGAATCGTCCCTCCGGCTCGCAGAAGGGAAGCGGCTACACTCCGCAGGCCGCCGTCCATCGCGGGCGGGGGCACGACGGGAAGGGTCCGACGTGGTGGCCGAGCCGGAACGGCTGCTCCTGACGATCGACACCTCGAGCGAGCAGGCCGGGATCGGCTTGTTCGGCCCCGGCATCGCCGCCGAACTGACGTGGCTCGCCGGCAGGACGCAGACCGTCTCGCTCCTCGCCCAAGTCCATGCCCTGCTGCAACTGCACGGCAAGGCCCCGGCCGACCTCGGCGCGGTGGCCGTCGCCACCGGGCCGGGCACGTTCACCGGCGTCCGGGTCGGCCTCAGCGTCGCCAAGGGGCTCGTCCTCGCCCTCGACTGCCTGCTCGTGGGGGTCGACACCCTCGACATCGCCGCCTACCCGGTTGCCGACGCCGGCGGCGCGCCGCTGGCCGCCGTCGCCGCCGGTCGTGGCCGCGTCGTCTGGGCACCCTACGGTGCCGGCCTGCCGCTGCGCCGAATCGAGGGCGCCCGGAACAGCGCCGCCGCGGACCTCGCCGAGTGGATGGCAACCCACCCCGGCACCACGCTCGTCGGCGAGGTCCCGGCCGACTTCGATCAAACGCTGACGGGCGCGGCGGGTATCGTGGTCGACCCGTTGCTGCGCGGTCGTCGATCCGCGGCGCTCGCCCGGCTGGCCCGCGTCCGCCTCGGTTCCGGCGATGTGGACGACCCTGCCGAACTCGAGCCGCGGTACGTCGGGCGGTGACCGCGCCAACGGGTTGTCGCGCCCCTTCGGCGGTGCTACCGTCGAACGGGCAACGGGGACGGACGGCGCACCCTCGCGGTCGGGATTGGCTGGGAGCCCTGTGTTTCGCATCGACGTGATGACGCCCGACGACGTGGCGGCGGTCAGCCAAGTCGAACGCCGCTGCTTCACCAACCCGTGGCCCGCCTCCGCCTACCGGCGGGAGTTGCAGAACCCTGACCAGAACTTCTACATCGTCCTCCGCGAGGTGCCGGACTCGGCCGTCGGCAACGGCGACGCCAACGGCCACGCAAGCCGCACGCTGCCGCGTCGCACCTTCTTCCCGCTCGGCATCGGGCGGCGACCGGAGGACGAGCCGGCGGTGCCCGAGGAGAGCGTGATCGTCGGCTTCGCCGGCATGTGGAACGCCTTCGACGAGGCGCACGTCACCACCATCGCGGTCGACGAGCCGTACCGCGGCCGCGGCCTGGGCGAGTGGATGCTGGCGACGCTGTTCGACGAGGCGATGCGCCGCGGCAGCAACTGGCTGACGCTCGAGGTCCGCGTTTCCAACGACGGGGCGCGCACCCTCTACGAGAAGTGGGGCTTCAGCGTCCAAGGCACCCGCCGCCGCTACTACAGCGACAACAACGAGGACGCCCTGATCATGTGGTCGCGCGCCCTCGCCGACGACGACTACCTGGCCGACCGGCAACGACTGCGCGCGCAGTTGTTCGAGCGCCTGCGCGGCCAGCTCGCCCCCGGCGGCGTGGCGGCCGCCTGGCCGGGCCGGGCCCGGGCCTGAGCCGCGGAGGGCCGCCGTGCAGATTCTCGGGATCGAGACCTCGTGCGACGAGACGGCCGCGGCCGTCGTCCTCTCCGGCACGCGCGTCCTCGCCAACGTCGTCGCCTCGCAGACGGCGCTCCACCGCGCCCACGGCGGCATCGTGCCGGAACTCGCCGCCCGCGAGCACGTCCGGGCCATCGTCCCGATCGTCCGCGAGGCGATCGCCGACGCCGGCATCGACCGCGCCGGCATCGACGCGGTGGCGATGACGGCGGGTCCCGGTCTCGCCGGCTCGTTGCTGGTCGGGGTCAACGTCGCCAAGGCGATGGCGTGGGCGCTCGACCGTCCGCTCGTCGCCGTCAACCACCTCGAGGGGCACGTCTACGCCAACTGGCTCGGCCTGCCCGACGCCGAGCCGCCCCCGCCGCCCGCGTTCCCCCTCGTCTGCCTCCTCGTCTCCGGAGGCCACACCGAACTGCTGCTGATGACCGGCCACGGCCGCTACCGCCACCTCGGGAGCACGCTCGACGACGCGGCGGGCGAGGCGTTCGACAAGGGGGCCCGCCTGCTCGGTCTCGGCTACCCCGGCGGCCCGGCGGTCGAGCGGGCTGCGGTCGGCGGCGACCCGACACGCTTCGACCTGCCCCGGGCGTGGCTCGGGGACCGCCACGACTTCAGCTTCTCGGGCCTGAAGACCGCGCTCGCCCGCTTGGTCGAGCCGTACCGGCTGCCCGCCCCTGAGGCGGCCGATTCCGCCGCGGGCACCCCGACCGGCCCCTTCCGCGAGCATCGACCGATGCCGCTGCGCGACGATCTGCCGGTGAGCGACCTCGCCGCCGCCTTCGAACTGGCGATCGTCGAGCCGCTCGCGGTCAAGACCGCCCGCGCCGCCCGGGAGTTCGACGCGCGGACGGTCCTCCTCGCCGGGGGCGTCGCGGCCAACCGCGCCCTCCGCGACCGGCTGGCGGCCGAGGTTGCCGCCGCCTGCGGCCCGGATGTGCCGGTTCGCTACCCGCCGTTCGCCTACTGCACCGACAACGCGGCGATGATCGCCGGGGCGGCCCACTGGGTGCTGCGCCGCGGCGACCAGGCCGGCTGGGAGGCGGACGTCTCGCCCCGGCTCGAACTCGCGCCCGCCTGATCCCGCTCCCGTCTACAATCGGGGCCTGTCGTCCGCCGCCGACCTCCGGGCCGGGGGTCGTTGGGAGGCCCCGCACCACGATGCCAGCATCCAGTCCGTCGGCCGGCGAGATCGCCGCGTTCGCCGACTTCGCGGTCGTCACCGCCCGCGCCGCCGGCGCGATCCTGCACGAGCGCTTCGGCAAGCCGCACGAGGTCCGCTACAAGGGAACCATCGACATGGTGACCGAGGCCGACAAGGCCTCGGAGACCTTCATCGCCGAGCGAATCCGCTCCCGCTTCCCCGCCCACGACCTGCTGGGCGAGGAGGGTGCCCGCGGCGCGTCCGGCTCGCCCTTCTGCTGGATCGTCGACCCGCTCGACGGCACCACCAACTTCGCCCACAGCCTGCCGACCTTCGCCGTCTCGATCGCGCTCGAACTCGACGGCGCGCCGCTCGTCGGCGTCGTCCACGACCCGATGCGCGACGAATGCTTCCTCGCCGTCCGCGGCGGCGGCGCCACCCTGAACGGCGCGTCGCTCCACGTCTCCCCGACCTCGGCGCTGATCGGCTCGCTGCTGGCGACCGGGTTCGCCTACGAGACCTCGCTGCGGCTCCTCCAGGCCGACGTCTGGCGCGTCCTGATCCCGCAGGTGCAGGCGATCCGGCAGACCGGCTCCTCCGCCCTCAACCTCGCCTACGTCGCCGCCGGCCGCCTCGACGGCTACTGGGAGCGCGGCATCCACCCGTGGGACGTCGCCGCCGGCGCGCTGATCGCGCAGGAGGCCGGGGGCATGGTGACTGCCTTCGACGGCGGCCCCTACCACTCCGCCGCCCGCGAGCTCGTCGCCAGCAACGGCCCGCTCCACCCCTTCCTGATCGACGCCGTCCGCCACCACGGCAAGATCGGCTGACCGGGCCGCCGCCGGGCATCGGCTATAGTGAAGGGCAGGACCGACGCGCGGCGTCAAGGGAGATGGCGACCATGAAGCTGATCATCGCGATCGTCCAGGACGAGGACACCCCGGCCCTGACCGATGCGCTGGTCGCGAGCGGCCACCGCTTCACCAAGGTCAGCACCACCGGCTCCTTCCTGCGGACCGGCAACACCAGCCTGCTGATCGGCGTCGACGACGACGACGTGCAGAAAGTGCTCGGCGTGCTGCGCCGGACCTGCCGGCGGCGGACCCAAGTGGCCGTCCCCTACTCGCCCGCGCTGGAGCCGGGCCTGCTCTACATGCCCGAGAACTTCGAGGTGCAGGTGGGCGGCGCGGTCGTCTTCGTGATCAACGTCTCGCGCTTCGAGCGCCTCTGAGCCGTCAGCCGAACGGGAGGACCGTGGCCAGCAACCCGTGGGTCGAGCAGATCGACCGCGCCGCCCTCGTCAACCTCGCCAGCCAACTGATCGCCATCCCGAGCCCGAGCGGCGAAGAGTTCGCCGTCATGGAGTTCGTGGCCAACTGGTGCGCCGACCGCTCACTCCCGTTCGAGATCGTGGCCAAAGACCCGGCCCGGCCCAACGTCGTCGTCAGCGTCGGCGACCCGGACAGCGGGCCGACGATCGCGATGAACGGCCATCTCGACACCGTGCCGGTCTCCGACCCCGACGCCTGGCGAACCGGCCCCTACGAGCCGACGGTCAGCGACGACGGCAGCCGCCTCTTCGGCCGCGGCGCGTCCGACATGAAGGCCTCGGTCGGCGTCATGCTGGCGCTGACCGCCTTGCTCCGCGACGCCCCGCTGCGAGGCCGGCTGCAGGCCCACATCGTCTCCGACGAGGAGACCAGCGCCAAGCACGGCACGATTCACCTGATGGACGAGATCGTCGCCGGCCGCCTGGCTCGCCCCGACTACTGCCTGATCGGCGAGAAGAGCGACCTCAAGGTCCGGAACGCCGAGCGCGGCCTTGTCGGCTTCGACGTCACCGTCTTCGGTCGCGCCTCGCACACCGCCGCCGCCCGCGCCACCGGCGTCAACGCGATCGCCAAGGCGGCGAAGGCCGTGCTGGCGCTCGAGCACGACATCGACCGCTTCCACCCGGCCATCGGCAAGCCGGTGATCAGCATCAACCAGATCCAGGCCGGGGTCGCCCACAACGTGGTCCCCGGCGAGTGCCGCTTCACGATCGACCGCCGCCTGATCCCCGGCGAGACGCCCGAGAGCGCCCTCGCCGAGATCCAAGAGGCGCTCGCCGACGTCGCCGCCGCCGACCCCGACTTCCGCTACGAGATCGTGACCGACCCGCACGGCGACACCATCCCGGCCAACATCACCGAGGCGTCCTCCCCGATCGTGCAGGCGATGCAGGCGAGCATCCACGAGGTGACCGGGGCCGCCCCCGAGTACTTCGTGGCGTGGGCGGGGGCCACCGACGGCCGCTTCTACCGACTGGCTGGGATCGACACCGTCGGCTACGGCCCCGGCGGCGAGAACGCCCACGGCGCGAACGAGGCGGTCTACATCGACGACCTCGAGACGCAGGCCAAGGTCTGGGCCGCGACCGTCACGAAATTGCTCGGCGTCGCCTGACCGACCCGATCGCACAGTCGGTCGCGTCGTCACCAAGCCAAGCGTCGCGCCGAACGCCGGTGCCGGGACCGCGCCGCCGCGACCCGCCACCGGCGCTCGAGATTCTTCCCGAGCCGCCCGCGCGTCAGTCCGTGCCGCCCTCGACCAGCCACCGGGTGTACCAGCCGACGACCCGTCGCATCAGGTCGATCTGGTGCAGACGCTCCGTGATCGGGTGCGCCTCGCGCGGGTAGCGGACGAACTGGGTCGGAATCCCGAGCGTCTTCAGCGCCCGGTGGAACTCCATACCCTGCTCCGGCCGCACCCGCTCGTCGTCGTCGCCGTGCAGGATCAGGGTCGGGGTCGTCACGTTCTTGACGCACCGGATCGGCGAGGACTCCCAGTAGGCCCCCGGCTCGTCGTAGGGGTGGCCCGGGTAGATCAGCAGGTTCATCGACGGAATGTCGTCCTGGCCGTGGTCGGAGGCCATGTTCGCCAGCCCGGCCCCCATCACCGCCGCCCGGAAGAGCGGCGTCTGGGTGATGGTCCACGCCGTCAGGTAGCCGCCCCAGCTCCAGCCGCCGATGCCGACCTTGTCGGGATGGGCAATGCCCCGGGCGATCATCGCCTCCGCCCCGGCCACGAGGTCACGGCTTTCCCCGCCCCCGACGTCGTCCCTCAGCAGCCCCTGAAACTCGGACCCGTAGGCGGTGCTGCCGCGCGGGTTCGGCTGCAACACGGCGATGCCGTGGCTGGCCAGCATCTGCGCCCAGTCGTGCCAGTCGAGCATCACCCGGTCTTCCCACTGCCAGAACGGGCCGCCGTGCACCTCGACCACCAGCGGCATCGGCACGCCGGCCTCGGCATGGGCAGGCCGGGTCAGGATGCCCTCGACCTCGACCCCGTCCGTGCTTTCCCACCGCACCGTCTCGGTCGGGTGCAGCCGCCCAGCGAACGACGCCCCGAACGTCGTCACCGCCCTTGCCGTCGCCCCGTCGCCGCCGAGCCAGACTTCCTCCGGCGTCGTCCCGTTGCTCCAGACGAAGGCGACCCGGCCGTCGACCCCGATCGTCGCGGCGGCGACCGCCCCTCGCTCCGGCAGGCCCGGGATCAGCGACAGGCCCGCCTCGGGCCGCGCCGCGTCGTACCGGTACAGGCGAGTCACGGTGCCCTCGGTCATCAGCACGCCGACCGAAGTGCCGCCGTCCGGGATCGGGACGAGGTCCGCCACGTTGCCGCGATACCCCGGGAGCAGGTTCCGTGAGACGCCGCCGGCGAACGGCACTCCGCGCAGCGAGTCGGCCAGGTCGGCGCGCCCCTCGTTCGCGCGAAGCAGCACCAGCGGCCCGTCGGCGGTGTCGACCACCACTGGCGACCCCGGTTCGCCGTCGATCCGGTCGATGACCCGCGGCGCGCCGCCGAGCGGCACCGCGATCAGGTCGAGCGCGATCGACCACGTGTCGATCTCCGGCCGAGGCGCGGCGACCGCCACCAGCGCCGAGCCGTCGGGCGTCCAGGCGAAGTCGAGGATGTGCCGGTCGCCGGTGGTCAGCGGCCGGTCCCGACCCGTCGCCGGGTCGACATGCCAGAGACGCGCCCACTTCGGGGCGTCGCCGACGACCACCGCGTCGTCGCGCTCCTTCTCCTTGCGTCGTTCCTCGTCGGTTGCCGGGTCGGTCCGCAGCAGCGCGACGTGCTGGCCGTCGGGTGACCATTGCGGCGCAGACAGCGCCCCCTCGATCGTGCCGAGCCGTTGCGCCTCGCCGCCGTCGAGCGGCAGCAGGAAGACGGCCTGCTTCGGGTCGTCGTCCCCGCCCCGCCCGAGCCGGTCCGAGAGGAACAGCACCGCGCTGCCGTCCGGCCGGGGCCGCGGGTCGTGGTTCCTCGATCCCGGCGCGGTCAGCGGCCGGGCGTCCCGGCCGCCCCCCGCCACCCAGAGCGCGGACTCGGGATGCTTCGTCGGCGAACCCGCCGGCGCGACAACGAAGACCGCCCGCCCGTCCGGGAGCAGCCGGGGGTCGGTCGGAACCGGCCGGTCGGCCAGTTCCTCGGGCGAGAGCGGGCGCAGGGGGTGGTCGGTCACGATCGAGCAATCCTCCGGTGACGACGCGAACAGCCGGGGCAGTCTATGAACCGGGCCGCGGTTCGGCAACACTCCGTGCGACACTCGGCCCGACCGGGCCCCGAGCCCAACCGGCCACCGGCCCGAGTGTCACGGCGACCGGTGACGCCGCGCCGCCGCCCGTCTACGATTCCGAGGGACGGGCACTTCCTGACACGGCGCAACCGCTGCCCGAGCCATCACCCCGGAGGCATCGGTGGCGAGCACGACCAGCGCTTCGCGCACGATCTCGGACGACGTCTACCTGCTCGCCGGGCTGCTCGGCCGCGTCCTGCTGCGGCAGGAGGGCGAGGTCGCCTTCGAGCGGGTGGAACGGGTCCGCCTCCTCGCCAAGGAGCACCGCAGCGGCGACCGCGCCGCCGGGGCCGAACTCGAGGCGATCGTCGCGGGCTGCTCGGCGACGGAAGCCGCTAGTCTCGTCCGGGCCTTCACCCACTACTTCCAGCTGATCAACCTCGCCGAGGACAACGAGCGGGTCCGCCGCATCCGCCGGCGCGAGGCGGCCGACCCGGGGCCGCGCCGCGGCTCGGTGCGCGAGGCGGTCGGCCTGGCCGCCGCCGCTGGTCTCGACGCCGACGGCATGCAGCGCCTGCTCAACCGCGCCCTGCTCCGCCCGGTGCTCACCGCCCACCCGACCGAGGCCCGCCGCCGCACCGTGATCGCCAAGCTGGCCCGCGTCTTCGACATCATCCGCAACCTCGACGAGCGCCGCGTCCTCCCATCGGAAGTGGACGAGGCGGGGCGACGGCTGGAGACCACCGCCACCGAACTCTGGGACTCGAACGAGATCCGCTCGGTCACCCCGACCGTCCTCGACGAAGTGCGGGCCAACCTCGTCTACGTCACCTCGACGCTGGTCGACGTCATCCCGGCGATCTACCGCGACCTTGAGCAGGCGCTGGCTGACGTCTACCCCGGCGCCGGGATCGTCGTGCCGCCGTTCCTGACCCTCGGCTCGTGGGTCGGCGGCGACCGCGACGGCAACCCGAACGTGACGCCGGACGTCACCGCCGAGACGCTCGCCGTCATGCGCGACGCGGCGCTCGCCGACCTCGACGCCCGGTTGCTCGACCTCGCCGGCCGCATCTCCGTCTCGACCTGGATGACCGGGCCGGCTCCCCAACTCGACCCCCTGCTCGCCGGGAACCGCGAGCGCTTCCCGGAACTCGGCGCGCTGCTCTCCCGGGTCAACGCCGAAGAGCCGTACCGGCAAGCGCTCTCCCTGATCCGCGAGCGGGTGCGTGCCGCCCGCTCCGGCCAGCCCGGCGGCTACGCCGCCTCCGCCGAACTGCTGGCCGACCTGCGGCTGGTGGACGCCTCGCTCCGGTCGCAGCGGGGCGAGGCGATCGCCGCCGGCGACCTCCACGACACCATCCGCCGGGTCGAGGTCTTCGGGTTCCACTTCGCCCGGCTCGATCTGCGCGACCATGCCAACCGGCACGCCGCCGCTCTGCGCGACATCTTCGCCGCCACCGAGGTCGAGCCCGACTTCCTCGCCCTCGACCAGCGTGCCCAATGCGACCTGCTCGCCCGCGAACTGGCCAGTCCGCGCCCCTTGGTCCCGACCGACCTCTCCGGCCTGCAACCGGGGACGCGCGAGGTGGTCGAGACCTTCCGCACGGTGCGCCGGCTGATGGACGAGGGCCATGCCGAGGCACTGGGCACCTACATCGTCTCCGGCTTCGAACGACCGGCGGACGCGCTGAGCGTCCTCCTCCTGATGCAGGAAGCAGGACTCTGCGACCGAGACGGCGCGAACGCCCGCCTGCAAGTCGTCCCCCTCTTCGAGCAGGACCAAGGACTCCGCGACGCCCCGCAGACCATGCGCTCTCTCCTGGCGGAGCCGGCGTACCGGACTGCTCTCCGCAGCTGGGGCGACGCCCAGGAAGTGATGATCGGCTACTCCGACTCGAACAAGGAACTCGGGTACCTCGGCTCGAGCCGCGCCCTCGACACGGCGCAGCGGGAACTCACCGCCGTCTTCGACAACGCCGGCGTCGACCACACGTTCTTCCACGGACGCGGCGGCTCGATCGGGCGCGGCGGCGGCCCGAGCAACGAGGCGATCCTTGCCCTGCCGCCCGGCACCGTCGACGCCCGGGTCAAACTGACCGAGCAGGGCGAGGTGATCGCCTCCCGTTACTCCACCGCGGCGATCGCGCACCGGGAACTGGAACTGGTCACCGGCGCGGTCCTCGTCAGCTCCGTCGGCGCGCTGCCGGAGCCGGAGCCGAGCACGCTCGCGACCTTCCACGCCGCGTTCGACGACATCGCCGACGCCTCGGTGACGCACTATCAGGCACTGGTCTACGGCGACCCGGAGTTCGTCCGTTTCTTCGAGCAGGCGACGCCGATCCGGGAGATCGCCCGGCTCCAACTCGGGTCGCGCCCGGCACGCCGGGTCGCCACCACCAAGATCGAGGACCTGCGGGCGATCCCGTGGGTCTTCGCCTGGACGCAGGCGCGCATCCTGCTGCCCGGCTGGTACGGCCTCGGCACGGGACTCGCCGCCGGCGAGGCGAGCCACGGCATCGACCTGCTGCGCGAGATGTTCCGTCGCTGGCCCCTTTTCCGGACCACGCTGGCCAATGCCGAACTGGCGCTCGCCAAGGCCGACATGGCGATCGCGGAACGCTATGTCGAGCTGGTCGAGCCAAAGTCGCTCGCCGAGCGGGTCTGGCCCACGATCCACGAGGAGCACGCCCGCTCGGTCGAGATGCTCCTGCGCGTCACCGAGCAGAACCGCCTGCTGGACCGTGAGCCGATGCTCCAACGCTCGGTCGACCGGCGCAACCCGTACGTCGACCCGTTGTCGTTCGTGCAGGTCGACCTGCTGCGCCGCCTCCGGCGGCAACCGGACGACCCGTCCCTGCTCCGCACCGTGCTGCTCACCGTCAACGGCATCGCCGGCGGTCTCAAGAACACCGGTTAGAGCACGTCCCGAAGGGCCCCGCCGCGGGAGCCGCGCTCCTCGCGGCGAGTTGGGCACGGAACATCGACCGACGTCTCGCTCACGCCGACGAGTTCGCAGAAACGACCAGCCCCAGACAGTGCCGCCCAATGGCTGCCACGGAGCGGAACACCATCGGGCTGCGCTCGGCCAATCCGGGGCGCCTGATCCGCTCCGCCGACCTGCTCTGGCAGGGGCAGGAATCCAAGGGAAAGCGGCATCCGCATCTCGCGTTTGGGTCCGCCGGGACCGCCCTCACCCCCCCGCCCCCTTTTCCCGCGGCGGTCCGGGGTCCGGGGGAGGGCTTGGCCCTCCCCCGATTCATCTTCTCCCCCTCTCCCGCCGCCGCGGGAGAGGGGGCTGGGGGGTGAGGGCGGTCCCGGCGGACCCGGCCGCGAGGCGCGGATGCCGCTATCCCTTGGATTCCTGCCCCTGCCAGCCGCGGCGGCGGGAGCGGGGGAGAAAATGAACCGGGGGAGGGGGCCAAGCCCTCCCCCGACCCCCCATTGCCCCTGCGCGGCCGCTTTCCAATCGATGCCTAGCCCTGTCAGCCGACCTGCCGGGAAGCACGCCGCGACACTGTCGCGGCACGCGGCAGACGCAACAGGGCCGCAGGCGGCATGCCGCCTGCGGCCCTCGCGCGTTGCGCGTCCTGGATTCGCACCCACCCCTGAACCTGGGGCGCGTCACGTCACCGGGAGCCGGGCGTACGCGCTTGGGGGGTCAGGAACCGGGTAGGGCCTAGTACGCGATCCCCGGAACCGGCGGCACCGGGATGACCGGCACGGCAGGCACGGCCGGGTTGCCGCTGCTCAGCGTGTAGGTCAGGTCCGGCGTGCCCTTCAGGTTGACCGTGTAGTCAATCCCGTTGCTGGACAGCGAGTCGTTGGTCGTCACCTCGACGAAGTCGCGGGCGCCGTTGGCGATCGCCCCGCTGCAGTCCGAGATGCTGTACCCCATGCCCATGCAGTCGGCCGCAGTCATGCGAACCGAGTCCGGGTTGACCAGCTGGGCCGAAGCCGAGCCCGCAACCGCGAACGGAACCGCGAGGCCGACCAGCGCCACGCCCAACCGCCAGCCGGTCAGCCGGCGCTCAACGATCTTGCTCATTGAACCTTTCCCTCCGCGACTCTCACCCCGAGCCCGTTCCTCGCCGACGCAACCCCCCCCGGGATCGGTCGACGGTAGGCACACGTTGCACCCGGGTCTCATTGTACTACCTCGGGCGTGGCAGCGAAACCCCTCCGGCCGCGCGAGTTTTCCCGTTGGTCCCGAAACCGCCGTCGCCAACCCGGGCCCCTCACGTTCCGTCGCTGCCGCGGATCGCGTACAGGTAGCCGTCGCGGCTCCCGAAGTAGGCGAAGCCGCCGGTCACCGCCGCCGCCCCCTCGAGCGCGCCGCCCGTCGGGTAGCCCCAGCGCGGCGCCCCGGTCTGGGCGTCGAGGGCGTAGAGCGTGTCCCCGCTGCCGACCAGCACCGTGCCCCCCGAGACCACCGGGGATGAGCCGACCGGACTCCCGGTCGGGAAGATCCAGCGCGTCCGCCCGGTGCCGGCGTCGAGCGCGTAGACCCCGTGCGTCTGGCTGCCGAGCAGCACGGTCGAGCCGGTGAACGCCGGCGTCGACTCCCCGCCCATCGGCACCTGCCACTTCTGGTGGCCCGTCTCAGTGTCGAGGGCCACCAGTTCCGGCGTCGAGGTGCTGACGAACACCTTGCCGAGGCCGACGGTCGGCGCGGCGAAGATGTCGCCGCCGACCGTCTCCCGCCACCGCTCGCGGCCGGTCTCGGCGTCGAGCGCGTAGACCTTGCCAGTGTCGTCCCCGACGAACAGCGTCCCCGCCGCGACGGTCGGCGGACACGAGACGAGGCCGTCCGCCGCGAAGTGCCACTCCTCGCGCCCGGTCTCTTGGTCGACCGCGTAGAGCTGCCCCTCCTGCGTCGCCACGTAGACCAGTTTCCCGCTCACCACCGGCGACGACGGGCCGGCGAACTGGATCGGCAACTGCCAGCGCTCGCGCCCGGTCGCCGCGTCGAGCGCGTGCAGGACCGCCCCGGCCGGCACGAACAGCATGCCGCCGCTGAACGCGGGCGTCGCCCGCACGATGTCGTCGCCGAGCCCGACCCGCCAGCGCTCCTCGCCGGTCGAGGCGTCGAGCGCCAGCAGGTCGCCCCCCTTCACCCCGAGGTAGACCAGCCCGTTCTCGACGATCGGCGACGCATACACCTCGCCGCCGGTGTAGATCCGCCACGCTCGCACCGGCGCGCCGACGGGCGGCGGCCCGGGCTGCACGCCGGTCCTTGCCGCGTTGCCGCCGAACATCGGCACGCCGCCGAGCGCGACCTCGGCTTCCTTGGCCGTCGGCTCGCTCGGCTCCGCCGTCACCGTCGGCTCCGACGGCGGCGCAACCCCGATCACCGGCACCGGCAGGGCGGCCGACTGCGCAAGCACCGCACCGAGTAGGATGACGCCGACCACGCCGAGGCCCGTGCCCGCCAGGTTGAAGGCATGGCGGTCGCGGCGCATTCGCCAGAAGCCGAACAGCACGAACAGGAGCCCGACCCCGAAGATCACGGCACCGGTCCCGACCATCGGCGACAGCATCGCCGAGCCGGCTGCCATGAACGCGCCGATCCAGGCGAACCCGCTCCCCGCCCCCTCGTCGATCGAGAGGCGGTGCTTGCGCTCCGCGGCTTCCCGGGCTCGCGCCGTCAGCAGGTAGTCGGGCAGGGTGAACTGCGTCTGCTGGCTGCGCTGGAGACTGGTCAGGATCTCGACCGGCTGGTTGCGCGAGCCGCACTCGGCGCAGAACGGCTCCGTGGCCGGGCGGAGGCCGCCGCAAACTGGACAGGTGTGGGCGGTGGTGGGCATGGGGCGAACCTGCCGACGCTGCGTCGCGTTCGCCCCAAGCATAGCGTGACGAGCGGCAGCACGGGGAGCAACGGATGTCGCACCCGCTCGCAGACCGCACCGTCCGGCGCACCGGGGTCAGGCCGTCGTGCCGCGCACCCGAGCCACGCAGAGGGTCCACGGGAACGACCCGCCGAGCCAGACCACGTCGAAGTGGCGGCCCACCTGCGCCCCGAACGCCTGCCGCGACCAGAAGTTCACGTGGTCGGGGTCGCTGCCGCGCGGTCGCACGTCCAGGTTCTTGCCACGCGCCGCGTTGGCTAGCGAGAAGAGCGGCTCGTGCGGCACGCTGAGCACCACGGCCCGCCGGGCCACCCGCGCGTACTCCGCCAGCGCCCGCTCCGGCCCGTCCCCGCGCAAATGCTCCAGCACCTCGAAGCAGCCCACCACGTCGAAGGCGTCGTCCGCGAACGGCAGGGCGGTGACGTCGCCGACCACGAAACGGCCCGTCGGGTTGCGCCCGGCGGCGATCTCCGCCGCCTGCGGGCTCCACTCGATGCCGGTCAGGCGCAAGCCCGGCCGACGGGCCAGCAGCAGGCTCGACACGAACCCCTCACCGCAGCCGGCATCGAGGAACGACTCGGGCGCGAGGGCGTCCACCCGCTCGAGCAGGCTGCGGTGGAACCGCCCGATCAAGGCGCGTTGCACCGGATTGCCGCTGGTGTGCTTCCGGTAGTTGCTCGACCCGACGGCGTACTGGTCGAGGTCGATCGTCGCCGCGCCGCCGCCGGACGGCTTGGCCTCGTGCTCGGTCATGCGTGCTCCCCCCGGCTCGGGTTCGCTGACTCGTGCCTGCGCCACGCGCGGACCACGAGGTACAGGATCGGCAGGGCGACGAACAGCGCGGTCCGGTAGACCACCGCCGCGAGCAGGGCCACCGCGCCGTCGACGCCGCCGATCTGGGCCGCCGCGACCATCATCGCCTCGCGCACGCCCGCCCCGCCCGGCACCGGGCTGAGCATCCCGACCAGCACCGGCAGCCCCATCAGGCCAAGCACCGTCACCAGACTGACCCCGACCGCCCCGAACGACGCCAGCAGTCGGGCCATGATCACCAGTTGCAGCGCCCAGTAGACGACGGTCAGCCCGGCGCTCGCCGCCGCCCAGCCCGGCCGCTCGCCCGGGTGGCGAACGAACCCCGTGCCGAGCGCGCGCAACCGCTCCCGCGCCGTCGACGACCGCCACGCCGCCAACGCGACCGCCGCCGCGCCGACCAGCACCAACCCGATCGTGGCCGCGGCGACCAGCCGTGCCTGCTCCGGCACGCCGGCGACGACCGCCGTGCCGCCCAGCAGCAGCCAGAGGCCGCTGATCGCGGCGAGGCTCGCCACGTCGAGGACCGCCTCCCAGCCGACCACCGCCCCGCTCCGGGCCAGCGGCAGGCCGAGGTCGCGGACCGTGAAGGCCGTCCGGGTCGGCACCGCCAGCCCGATCGGAGCCGCGTAGTTGACCACCACCGAGGTCAGGAAGACGTCCGCCGACGCCGCCAGGCTCGCCGTCCCTCCCGCCATCCGGACCAGCGCGAACCACCGGGCGGCGAGCAGCGCCAACCCGACGACATAGAGGACGAGCGTGGTCGCGATCTCGCGCGGCTCGGCCTGCCGGGCCACGTCGCCCAGCGAGGCCAAGGCCCCTTGCCGCCAGAGCAGCACCGCCGCGACGGCGACGCTGCCGACGAAGACGAGCGGGGTCGGCACCGCCATCGCCCGCCCGAGGGCGGTGCGGGCGGCGGAACGGGGCACGGCTTCAGTCATCCGCGTCCGCGGCGAGCCCCGCCGTGCCAAGCCCCAGCACCTGCCGCAACGGCGCGGTCCGGGCGGCGGCCTCGGGCGACTGGCTGCCGTGGGTCAGCATCTCCCCGAGCAGGCCGAGCCCGAAGAACTGGGTCCCGATCACGACCAGCAGCACCGCGAGCAGCAGCAGCGGCCGGGTGCCGATGGTGGCCCCGTGCACCAGTTTCTCGGCGGTCAGCCAGAGCCCGATCAGGATGCCGACCGCCAGCGCCATCAGGCCGGGCAGCCCGAAGAGGTGCATCGGTCGCTGCCGGTACTGGGTCAGGAACGTGACCGTCAGCAGGTCGAGGAACCCCTTCACCAGCCGGGACCAACCGTACTTGGAGGTGCCCCACGTCCGCGGGTGGTGCTGGACCGGCAGTTCCCCGACCGAGAACCCCTCGCCGTGCGCCAGCACCGGCGTGAAGCGGTGCAGTTCGCCGTAGAGCCGGATCGTCCGCACCACGTCCAGCCGGTAGGCCTTGAAGCCGCAGTTGAAGTCGTGCAGGGGGATGCCGGTGACGTTGCGGACGGTGGCGTTGAAGATCCGGCTGGGGAAGGTCTTGCCGAGCGGGTCCTGCCGCCGCTGCTTCCAGCCGGAGACGACGTCGTACCCCTCGTCGAGCATGGCCACGAAACGGGCGATCTCGTCCGGGTCGTCCTGCAAGTCGCCGTCCATGGTGACGACCGCGTCGCCGCGCGCCGCCGCGAAGCCGGTCGCCAGCCCGCGCGCCTTCCCGAAGTTGCGACGGTGTCGGAGAGCCACCACCCGCGGGTTGACCGCGGCGAGCCGCTCGATCACCGCCCATGTGCCGTCACGCGAGCCGTCGTCGACGAAGATGAGCTCCCACGGCATCCCGATCCGCTCAAGATTGGCCCGCACCCGCCGGTGCAGCTCCTCCAGATTGCCTTCCTCGTTGTAGACGGGGACGACGACGGAGATGCTGCCGATCAGTTCCGCCGGCTCGGACGGCAGGGCCCGCTCGACCGCCAGCGGACGCGCCGCGTCGGCCAGTCCGCCGCTCCCCGCGCTCCATGCCGTCACGTTCGTGGCCATGCCCACCTCGTCCGGAGCCCTGCCCGGCCCGCCCGACCGGACCATACCATCACGGCATGCGCCCTGCCGCGCGCGGCCGCAGCCCCTCTTCCACCATCGAGCGAGCGTGCATCATCAGGCGGACCACCTCGTCCGGGTCGTCGGTCACGGTGATCAGCTTCAGCTCGGGCGGCGTCAGCGTGTGCGCCGCGATCATCTCGGTCCGGATCCACTCCAGCAGTCCGTCCCAGAACGACCCTCCCATCAGCACCACCGGGAAGGGGCGGAGCTTGTTGGTCTGGATCAGCGTCAGCGCCTCGAACAACTCGTCCATCGTCCCGAAGCCGCCGGGGAAGATCACGAACCCGACCGAGTACTTGACGAACATCGTCTTGCGGACGAAGAAGTAGCGGAAGTTCAGCGGCAGGTTGACGTACGGGTTGAAGCCCTGCTCGAACGGCAACTCGATGTTGGCCCCGATCGAGAGGCCGCCCGCCTCGCTCGCGCCCCGGTTCGCCGCCTCCATGATCCCCGGGCCGCCGCCGGTGATGATCGGGAAACTGGCATGGGAGAGCCGGCGGGCGAGGTCGCGCGCCTGCTCGTAGTAGGGGTTCCCCTCCGGAATCCTGGCCGAGCCGAAGATGGTGACCGCCAACGGCACCTCGGCCAGCGCGTCGAAGCCGGCGACGAACTCGCCCTGGATCCGCAGCACGCGCCATGGGTCCGTGTGGGTGAACGACGCGTCGCGCGGGGCCGGCGCGGCCCGTCGCTGGAAGAGGAGTTCGTCCTCGGTCGGCCTGCCGAACCGCGCCGCGATGCCGAGCGTCGGGTTCGGCACCGGCATCGGCGGGATTCCCCCGTCGTCGAGTGGCTTGGTTCCGTCGCTCATCCGCGGTTGCTCCGTCGCTGGCGCGTCGCCTCGTGCTGCCGCGCAGTGTAGCCGGGGGTGGCGGCAAGTAGAATCGACGGCGCGGCACGCACCGGCCGCGAGCGACCGGGAGGCGATCCGTACCGCGATGCGACGTTCGTTGGCTTTCGTGCCCGCCGCCGGCCGGCTCATGCCTTCCGAGACGGGTCGTCGCGGCATCCGGCGCGGGCCTTCGCTGGCGGCAGCGGCCGGCATGGTGCTGACGCTCGGCGTGGCGTGCGGCGGCACCGCGCCAGAGCCGACACCCGCCCCTCAGCCTGCGGCGTCGTCCCCCGCGGTCACACAGCTCGTCGAGACGGCGACGCCTGCTCCCACCGAAGCGCCCGGGACGTTCCGTTCACCCGCCGGCGAGGTCGGCAAGGTCGTCTGGGCCGCCGCGGTGGAGGCCGGGACGAACGCGCCGATCACCCCCGCCGCCGCGTTCCCGGCCGATGCCGGCACGATCTACGCCGTGGTTCCCGTCTCGTCCCTCGCCACCGGCGCGCGCCTCACCGCGGCGTGGGCCTACAACAACACCCCGATCGAGGGTTTCACCGGCGAGGTCGTGGCCGACGGCCGCGCCCCGCACGCCTGGGCCGAGTTCCACATCAACCGGGGCAACCTCGCGGCCTGGCCGACCGGCACCTACCAGGTCACCATCTCGCTGAACGACGCGGCGGCCCAGACCGCCTCGGTCGAGGTCGGAGGGTAGGCCGCCCGGTGCCGGCCCGCGCCCGTTCGGCTTCCTTGCACGCCGTCCGAGCCGAGTGCTACGCTCCGTCGCAGTCCCCACCCCCGGCACCCGTGCCTCGGACGTTCCCGCGGGGTGCGCGAGTCGGTCTCGGGCACCACAGACGCTGCCCGGAGGGTCTGCCATGGCATCGCCGCCATTCTCGCGCCGGGATCGCGACGACCTCCGTCCGCACGCGATCGGAACCTCGGACTCGCGCCGACCAATGCCGCCGTTCGCCACGCCGTTCGCCTGTCAGCACGGCACCACGCTCCTGCTGCTCGAGGCGGGCCCGGTCTCGTGGACGCTGGCCGAACTCCGGTTCGACGACTATGCCTGCTCCTACGGCGAGGTCCGGCGCTCGCACTACGCCTGGCCGCGCGAGGCGGCCGGCGCGCTCCTCGGACGGCTCGTCGCCGCCGATCCGCCCCAGTTGCAGGAAACCGCCGAGCGGCTCGCCCGCTGGGCCGCGGACGCCGAGGCGAGCGCTCGCTAGCCCGCCCGCCTCACCCCTTGCGGGCGAACGCCCGCTCGCCGGCCTCGACCGCCACGCTCAGGACGTTCTCTGCGGGCGGCAGCGGACAGCTCCAGCCGTCGCCGTAGGCGCAGTACGGGTTGTAGGCGTAGTTGAGGTCCAGCACCAGCGTCCCGTCCGGCTTCGCCCGCGGGTCGAGGTACCGGCCGTCCTTGTACGTCGTCTTGCCGCTGGTCGCGTCCTTGAACGGGACGAAGAAGCGGCCGCGTCCCACTTCGCGGAAGACGCTGAGGGTTGCCGGTTTCCCGTCGACGTCGAAGTGGACGCGCCCCGCACGCTGGAAGTCGCGCTCGTCGCCGTCCGAGGTCGGCAGCCGCACCACCTCGCCGACGCCCTCGCCGGCGGTGTCGATCGGCAGCTCGAACGCGAGGTCGGGCCGCTCCGGGAAGTAGTCGATCCCGGTGAACCCCTCGCGGTCGGCGGGGGTCAGGGGCGAGTCCTCGTCCTGGCCGAGGAACTGGTCGCGGTGCCGGCGGAAGGCGGCGAGGCGAGATTCGGCTTTCGGCTGCATGCGGGCACCCTCCTCAAGCGTCGCCCGGCCCCGGGCGCCGGCTGCTGGTCCGAATGGTAGTCGGCGTCAGGCCTCGCCGCGGATCCGCGCCGCTGCCCGCAGGGCCTGCGCCGCGATCGTCAGGGCCGGGTTGACCGCGGTCGACGAGGGGAAGAACGACGCGTCGACGACGTAGAGGTTGTCGAGTTCGTGCGCCTTCCCGAAAGGGTCGAGCACGGAGCGGTCGGGGTCGGTCCCGAAGCGGGCCGTGCCGCACTGGTGGCTGTTCGTTTCGATCCCCATCGTCTGCGACAGCAGCACCGGGTAGCCAGCCCGGCGCAGTGCGCGCTTGGCGTGGGCCATCAGTTGCTGGTGGGCAGCGACGTTGTTCGGCCGCCAATGGACCCGGATCCGCCCGTCCGGGGCCAGCGTGACCCGGTTCGCCGGGTCGGGCAGGTCCTCGGTCATCACCCACCAGTCGACGCTGCGGGCCGCGACCGCGCCGAGCAGCCGGTGCGGCACCATCGGCGCGGCCCCGGCCATCATCGCCGCCTGCAGCTTGCCGACGGGTTGCAGGTTGCCCATCGGGAACGGGAACTCCCGGTTCGGGTCGGGGCCGTACCAGTCGTTCAGCGTGATCGTCTTCTGGAAGACGGTCGGGTTGCGCCGGGCCGGGTCGACCGCGACCAGCACCGCGTTGTTGTGGGCCATCCAGTTGCGGCCGACGAGGTCGGAGCCGTTGGCGAGGCCGCGCGGGTGCCGCTCGGTCGCCGACCGCAGCAGCAGCGCCGCGCTGTTCGCCGCCCCGCAGCAGACCGCCACAAGGTCCGCGCCGACCGTCTCCGCCACGCCGTCCCGCTCGACCTCCACGCCGGCTGCCCGCCGGCCGTGCCTGTCGGTGAGCACCCGCGTCGCCAGCGCCCCGGTCCAGAGCTCGACGCCGCCGGCCTCCAGCGCCGGCCGCACGCCGCAGACCTCGGCGTCCGCCTTCGCCCCGACCATGCACGGGAAGGCGTCGCACGTCATGCAGCGGATGCAGCGGCCTCCCTCGCGGTAGTCGAGCCCCACCGGCAGCGGCGCGGGATGCAGCCCCTGTGCCCGGAAGCGGTCGGCGAGGTCGGCCATGTACGGGTCGGGCGGCATGGCCGGGAAGGGGAACGGCGTCGACCGGGGCGGGTCGGTCGGGTCGGCCCCGGCCTCGCCGTGGACCCAGAGCAGCCGCTCGGCCTCGGCGTACCACGGCTCGAATTCCTCGTAGGTGACCGGCCACGCGGGCGAGATCCCGCCCGCGTGGCGGACCTCCCCGAAGTCCTCGCGGCGCAGGCGGGGCAGCGCCGCGCCGTAGACCTTGGTGTTGCCGCCGACCCAGTAGTGGACGCCCGGCGCGAACTCGTCGCCGGCGGCGTCCAGCCAGCGCTCCTTCGCCTTGTAGCGGTTCTCGACGAAGAGGGCCTCCGGGCTCCAGTTCTGCGGCTCGCGCGGCAGGAACTGGCCGCGCTCCAGCACCAGCACCCGCGCGCCGCTGCCGCTCAGGGCGCGGGCCAGCGTGCCGCCCCCCATCCCGGTGCCGACGATCACGATGTCGTAGTGGGCGCGGGCCATGGCCGGCGGTCCTCTCCTCCGCGCTACCCCTTCATCGACCCGGCGAGGAGGCCGCGGATGAAGTACCGGCCAAGCAGGATGTAGACCAGCGCGGTCGGCAGCGCCGCGAGCACGGCGGCCGCCATCACCACGGTCCAGTCGACCGAGTTGGTGCCGTTCAGGTTGTTGAGGGCGACCGTCACCGGCTGGTCCTTCGGGTTGAAGACGACGGTGACGCCGAACAGGAAGTCGTTCCAGATGTTGGTGAACTGGAAGATGCCGACGACCACGAAGGCCGGGATCGCCAGCGGCAGCATCACCTGGAAGAACGTCTGGATCACCCCCGCGCCGTCGATCCGCGCCGCCTCGACCAGTTCGCTCGGCACGTTGGCGAAGTAGTTGCGGAAGATCAGGGTCGCGATCGGGATGCCGTAGATGACGTGGACCAGCACCAGGCCCTGCCACTTGCCGTAGAGGCCGATCTTGCTCAGGAACTGGATCATCGGGATCAGGATCACCTGGTACGGGATGAACATCCCGAACAGGATCAGCGTGAAGATCACGTCCGAGCCGCGAAACTTCCACTTCGAGAAGAGGTAGCCGTTGACCGCCCCGACCAGCGCCGAGAGGATCGTCGCCGGCACCACCATCCGGATGCTCGCCCACAGGTTCGGCGAGAGCGTCTCCCACGCCACCGGGAAGCCGCCGCCGTTCAGGTAGCGCGGCAGTTTCCACATGTCGGCGAGGGTCAGGTACGACTTGTCCTTCAGGCCGTTGACGACCATCACGTAGACGGGCGCGAGGTAGAAGAGCGTCACCAGCAGCAGCAGGCCGAAGGCGACCCAGTGCCCCTTCCCCCGCTTCGGGGCCGGCAGGCGGGTGGCCGCGGGCGCGAGCACGTTCTCTGCCACCTCACAGCTCCTTCAGCTGCCGCTTCAGGTACGGCACGATCACGAGCGAGACGAGGACCAGCATGACGACCGCGGCCGCCGCGCCGAGGTTGTAGCGCTGGGCCCGGAAGAGCATCTCGTAGACGAAGATGCCCGGCACGTCGGTCGCGAAGCCCGGCCCCTTGCCGCTCATCGCGAAGATCAGGTCGAAGATCTTGAGCGAGACGTGGCCGAGGATGATCAGGACGCTGACGATGGTCGGCTTCAGCAGCGGGATGACCACCGACTTGTAGAGCTGGTAGCCCGTCGCCCCGTCGAGCGCCGCCGCCTCCCGCACCTCGTTCCCGATCGTCCCCATCCCGGCCAGGAACATCGCCATCGCGAAGCCCGAGAGCTGCCACGTCGCCGCGATCACCACCGGGATCAGGGCCACCGGGATGCCGAGCTTCAGCGACCACTCGTTCGCCGGCGGGTAGACCGCGCCGATCACCCCGTTCAGTTGCCAGGCCACGGTCGGGTCGGTGATCCAGCCCGGCTTCAGCGGCTCCATCCCGAACGACGCCAGCACCCGGTTGACGCCGAGCGCGTCGAACAGCAGGTTGACCCCCGTCTCCGGATTGAAGATCCAGCTCCAGACCACGCCGGTGGTGATGAACGCCAGCGCGTACGGGAAGAGGAAGATGCTGCGGAAGACGCTGCCGCCGAGCACGTGGCGGTCGAGCAGGATCGCCAGCGCCAGCCCGGCGGCGACCGCCATCAGCAGGAACAGCAGGGTGAAGACGAACGTGTTGCGCAGGTCCATCTGGAACCGCGACATCCCGAACAGGTCGCCGTAGGTCGCGCCGATCGGCTGGCGCAGCGACAGGTTCTGCTTCGGGGACTTCCAGTTCGAGAGTGAGACCCAGAAGGTGATGCCGATGAATCCGTAGACGAAGACGAAGATCGCCACCATCGACGGCGCGAGCAGCAGCGGCGAGAGGATGCGTTCCAACGAGAACCGGGACGTCCGCGCCGGGGCCGGCGCAACGGCCTCCTGCACGGTGGCTGGGGCGACGGTCGCCATCGGGCCACCTCACTTCAGTTGGCCGGGCCCCCGAATGGCCGGGGCGACCGCGGGCGGGGGAGCAGGGATGCTCCCCCGCCGGGTGCGTCTCGCCGGCAAGGCGCGCGCTGCCTACGCCTCCTGCTCGGCGGCGGCGGCGTCGGCCAGCGTCTGCAAATAGGTGTCGACGTTCTTGTCGGTGACGAACGCCAGGCTGGCGTCGTAGAACGCCTGCTGGAACGCCGGCGACGACGCCTGCCCGTGCGCGCAGGACGGCACCAGCTGGGCGGTCTTGAAGTCGGCCATCGACCACTTGCCGTAGTCGGTGAAGCCAGACGGGTCGACGTCGGTGCGGGCCGGGATCGAGCCCTTGATCGGGTTGAAGAGCGCCTGTGCCTCCTTCGAGCCGATCGCCTTCAGCCACGCCGTCGCGTTGTCCGGGTCCGGCGCGCCCTTCGGCAGCGTGAAGCTGTCGACGACGAGGACGAAGCTGCCCTGCGTCCCGGGGTGGCTGACCCAGCCGATGTTGTCGATCGCGTTCTTGGCCTTGACCTCGCCGTAGGCCCAGTCGCCCATCGAGTTGAAACCGGCCTTGCCCTCGATCACCATCGCCGTCGCCTGGTCCCACGTCAGGGCCGCGGCATCGTCGTTGATGTAGTCGAGCATCTTGCCGTAGGCGGTCGCCGACTCCTTGACGATGTCGTCGGTCCAGAGCATCTCGCCCTTGAACAGCTTCCGGTAGTTGTCCGGGCCGGCCACGCCGAGCAGGGTGTTCTCGAAGGTCTGGGCGGCGGCGAAGGTGTCCTTCGTCGCCAGCGCCAGCGCCGGGATCCCCGCCGCCTTCAGCTTGTCGGCCGCCGCGAAGAACTCGTCGACGGTCATCTTGTCGCCGACTTCGATCCCGTTGTCCGACATCACCTTCTTGTTGAAGAAGAAGCCGTTGCCGCGGTGGACGCCGACCGGCACCGAGTACTGCTCACCCTCGTGCGAGGCCTGCGCCACCAAGTCGGCGGGCATCACGTCGACCCACCCCTCCGACTTGTAGAGGTCGCTGATCGGCTCGCAGTAGCCCGGCACCACATAGTTGTCGACCAGCTCGTGGCCGACGTGGACCTGCCAGCTGTCCGGCGGCTGGTTCCCCTGCAAGCGGGTCAGCAGCACCGCCCGGGCGTTCACCCCCGCCCCGCCGGCGACCGCGGCGTTGACGATCTCGACGCCCGGGTTCGCCTTCAAGAAGGAGTCGAACAGCGACTGCAGCGCCGGCGCCTCGCCCGGCGACGTCCACCACGAGAAGACCTCGAGCTTCCCGGCCGCCGCCGCCGGCGAGACCGGCACTCGGCTGCCGAGCAGGGTCAGCGCGCCGAGCGCGGCACCCCCCTTGAGCATCGTCCGTCGGTTCGCCCGGCCGGACAGCGACTTCGCGAACGCCTCGTTCATCAGGGACTGCTCCTTGGTGCCGGACCGTCTTCGTCGGCCCGCCGTCTGGCCGGGCACCGCTGCCCGGACCTCCAACCTGACCGAAAACTCCGCGCGGGAGTGCCGCGTCGAGCGCCATGCCACGGTCGGACCAATCGATCAGAGTTCGCCGGACTATGCACCGCGCCCGCCGGAGCGTCAAGCAGGGCGGACCGGCCTCAGGCCAGCGCCGGCGCGCCCAGCAGCTTGTCGAGCGCCTCGACGAAGAAGTACTCACCCCACATCACACTCTCGTCGACGCCGAGTCCCAGCCGCTCGTGGTAGCTGCCGTGCTTCAGGATCCCCTCCCAGCCCGGCGTCTCGTCCGCGAGGAACTCCGGGCCGAGCAACGTCTCGAGCGTGCGCACCGCCTGCGCCCCGTAGCGGGCCGAGCGCTCGCGGTCGGCGGTCAGCGCCGCGAGCTGGATCAGCCCGCTGGCCGCGATCGCCGCCGCCGAGCTCTCCCACGGCCGCACCGGGTTCGGCTCCTCCCAGTCGTTCGGCGGCACGCCGTCGGCGGCGGTCCGCTCGATGAAGAAGTCAGCGCAGCGCTCGGCGGTGTCGAGGAACCGCGGGTCGCCGCTGAAGCGGTAGGCGGTCCCGAAGCCGTAGAGCGCCCAGCCCTGCCCCCGCGCCCACGACGAGTCGTCGCGCCACCCTTGGTGGGTTGCCTGACGCAGGAACTCCCCGCTCTCGACGTCGAAGATCCCTTCGTGCGCCGTGCTGCCGTCGCCGCGCACGAGGTATCGGCGCGTGGTCAGGCAATGGTCGGTGACCCGTCGCAGCAGCTCGCCGTCCGCCGTCCGCTGGGCCGCGTAGAAGACGATGCCGATGTTCATCATGATGTCGATGAAGCAGCTTTCCGGCGCGACGAACGAGCGCAGGTACTTGCCGGCCGGGTTGTACCGCAGCCCCATCGTCTGGCCGGCGGTGACCACTCGCTCCTCGAGCGCCGGGTCGCCGTCGAGGTCGTGCCACCGCTTCCACGTCGACCAGAAGAGGAACCCGAGGTCGTGCACGGCCCGGTCGTGCTGGCGTTCCTCGATCAGGCGGGAGTAGTGCTCGGCCCGCGCCCGCCAGACCGGGTCGCCGGTGCGCCGGTGCAGGATCCACATCATCCCGCCGGGGAATCCCTCGCACCAGTTGGTCCACGCCTCCTTGCCGTGCTGCCACTTGCCGCCCTCGGTGAAGAGCGGGAAGTAGTCGGGGTGGTTGGTGACCAGCCGCTCGATCTGGTCGCCGGCGAAGGCCAGCGCCGTCTCCGCCCGACGCCGCGTCGCGGCGGGGACCGCCAACGGCACCAGCGGGCGGGTCTCGGCAGGGAGCGGGAACGACGTCATCGGCACGGTGTCCTCTCGTTCGTCTCGCCTACGCGCCGCTGAAGGTCGGCGGCCGCTTCTCGCGGAACGACGCGATCCCCTCGCGCCCGTCGGCGGTGCTGGCCGCCAGCGCGCCGGCGATCGCCTCGAGCGCGTCGTCGCGGCCGTCGATCGCCGCTTTCGCCAGCTGCACCGCCACCGGGGCGTTGGCCGCGATCTCGGCCGCCAAGGCTGCGACCCGCGCCGCGAGCGCCCCCGCCGGCACCACTTCGTTGACGAGGCCCCAGCGCTCGGCCGTCGCCGCGTCGACCCGCGCCCCGCCGAAGACCATCTGCTTCGCCCGGGCCGGCCCGACCAGCGCGGGCAGCCGCCGCGTGCCGCCCCAGCCCGGCAGCGTCCCGATCTTCGTCTCCGGCATCGCGAACTGGGCCGCGTCGGACGCCACCCGGAGGTCGGCGGCCAGCGCCAGCTCGAGGCCGCCGCCGAACGCGAAGCCGTTCACCGCCGCGATCGTCGGCTGCCGCAGGGCGGCCAGCCGCTGGACCACGCGGTTCCCCTCGCGCACCCACGCCCGCCACATCTCGAGCGGGGCGAGCGCCGCCCAGGCGTTGACGTCCGCGCCGACGCTGAAGGCCCGCTCCCCCACCGCCGCGACCACCACCACGCGCACCGCGGGGTCGGTGTCGAGCGCCGCGACGAACCCGTCGATCCGGGCCAGCATCGCGGGGTCGATCGCGTTCAGCTTCTCGGGCCGGTTGAGCGTGATCGTCGCCACGCCGTCCGCGACCGCCAGCGTCACCCGCTCGTCGGCGCCTTCGGGCGCGCTCACGACGCCCCCCCGCCGCGCAGGCTGTCGACCAACTGGTCGGTCGCCCGCAGCATCACGGCCCAGATGCTCATCGTCGGGTTGATCCCCGGGCAGGTCGGCAGCACCGCGCCGGAGAAGACGTACAGGCCGGGGGTGTCGTGAACGCGCAGGTGGCGGTCGACGACGGCCCCGCCCGGGTCGTCCCCCATGCGCGCCCCGCCGAGATCGTGGCTGCTCCCCGCTCCGGTGAAGCGGGGACCGCGCCACGTCCGGGCCGCGCCCATCGCCCGCAGGATCTCCTCGCACTTCTGCTCCATGAACTCCGCCAGCCGGTGCTCGTTCTGCCGCAGGTCGTAGGTGACACGCAGCACCGGCAGGCCCAGCCCGCTCCGGTCACGGTGGCGCGGGTCGAGGTCGATGAAGTTCGCCTCGTGCGCCACCGCCTCCGGCTGCATTCGGACGACGCCGAAGTTCTGCCACCGGCGGATGTGGTCCCGGTAGCCTTTCCCCCAGCGCGGAACGTCAGGTGGCAACGCCTCGCGGCTGATCTGGATCGGCAGGAACTGGTTCTCCGCGCCGAGCGTGCAGCCGCCGAGGAAGCCGTGCGCCACGCTGTCGAACGCGTCGGTCAGGTAGTCGTCGAGCACCATCGCCTGCGCCGCCGGCCCCGTGTGCCGATTGAAGACGACGTCGGGGAAGTCGCCGTCGACGTGCGGGAACATCTTGGTCATGAAATGCTTGCCGAGCTGGCCGCGGTTGTTCCCCACGCCGTCCGGGTGGCGGGCGTCGGTTGAGAGGAACATCAGCCGCAGGCTCTCGAACGTGTAGGCGGCGAGGATGACGGTATCCGCCTCCTGCACCCGCCGTTCCCCGAGCGCGTCGACGTACTCGACCCCGCGCGCCCGCCCGTCGGCGTCGGTGACGACGCGAGTCACCCGGCATTGGGTCCGCAGGTCGAGGTTGCCGGTCGCCAGTGCCTCCGGCACGCTCGTCAGCGCCGGGTGCCACTTGTCGCCGGTCCACGACCCGAAGCCGTTGTTCCAAGCGGTGTAGGTCATCTCCGGCCAGTCGTGGTACGGCTTGGTCGTCATCCCGACCGGCACCGGGTGGGGGTGCAGCCCCATCGCCTCGGTCGCCTCGCGGAAGAGCTCGCCCATCCGGAACGGGCGCGTGGCCGGCAGGGTCGGCGGCACGCTGGCTGGCACCAGCGGGTTCCGCTCGTCCCGCCCGACGCCGACGATCTGCTCGACCCGAGCGTGGTACGGCTCGAGTTCCTCGTAGGTGAGCGGCCAGTCGGCGACCGTGCTCCCCTCCGGGATCGCCCGCGGCCCCCACCGTTCCAGCGCGTGCGAGCGGAGCCGCAGGTGGTGCGGGTGGAACCGGCGCAGCCACGCCCCGTAGTGGATCACCGAGCCGCCGACCCCGTTCATCATCCGGCCGAGCGAGTAGGTCAGCTCCTGAGTCGGCTCGCCGGGATTGCGACGCCAGCGCGGCGACTCGCTCTGGAACTTCTGGCCCATCTCCGCCCGGCAGTAGTAGGCCGAGCCGAGCTCGTCCGGACGGAAGGCGTCGATCCCCCACCACGGCCCGGCCTCGAGCCCGACCACCCGCAAACCCGCCCGGCAGAGGATCGGGGCGATGATGCCGCCGATCCCGCCGACGCCGACCAGCACCACGTCGGCGACCTTGCTCGGCGGCTGCCCGCCCCGCTGCGGGTCGTAGCCCGCCACCTCCGGCGCTTCCGGGCGGCCGCCGAGCGCGAACCCGACATCGACCATCGACTGGATGACGCCGCCCTTGGTCACCGGCTCCGGCGACAGGTTCTCCTCGGCCGTGTTGTCGAGCCAGACGCCCGGGTGCCCCAGCACCCGCCAGCCCGCCTTGTCGCGGTTGCCACCGTACACCGGGTCGGCGAACAGCCCTTCCTGCACGTGGGCCCGCACCAGCTCGAAGAACGGGCCCTGCACCGGCACCGACCACCCTTCGACCGTCCCACGCTCCCAATCGGCGACCAGGGCGTCCTGCTGGTCCGCGGTGCCGTTGGCGAAGCTCCGGCCCCAACGGGACCGGGCCGCCCGGTCGAGCGCGGCCAGTCCCAGCCGGTAGGTGTCGCGCTGGTCGGCATAGGCCCCGGCCAGTGCCCCGTCAAGGTAGTCGACAACCCCGATCTCGGCCGCGCCCGGCCCGGCGGCGTCCGCCGGGAAGAAGCGCTCGACGAGCGCGGCGGCGGTTTCCGCCTCGTGCGGCGTCAGGACGAGCAGCGGGCGGGCCGGGTCAGACATCGTTGGCTCCTTCGTGCAGGAATCCTCGTCAGCGGCTGCCGTGCTGCGCCAGGGTCAGCCCGAACGTCTCGGGGGCGAAGAGCGCGGCGTCCATCTCGCGCAGGTCGGGGCTGACCGCGACCGGGAAGCCGATCTGGTCGAGCACGTCCTGTTGGAGTCGAACGCCCGGGGCGACCTCGGTCAGCACGAGGCCGTCCGGCTCCAGCCGCAGCACGCAGCGCTCGGTGACGAAGGTGACGTCCTGTCCCCGCGCTCGCGCCACCCGGCCGCTGAAGGTGACGTGCTCCACCTCGGGCACGAACTTCTTGACCTTCCCCTCGCGTCGGATCCGGAGCGCGCCCTCCTCCAGCCCGAGGTCGATCCCGCCGGCGGTCAGGTAGCCGCTGAAGACGATGTGCCTCGCCCGCGCGGTGATGTCGATGAAGCCGCCCGCGCCGGCCGTCACGTGGGGGCGCGCCGCCAGTCGCGAGACGTTGACGTTCCCCTGCCGGTCGACTTGCAGGAACGAGAGCATCGTGCGGTCGAAGCCGCCGCCCTGGAAGTAGACGAACTGGGCCGGCGAAGGCATGATCGCCTCCGCGTTCGCGGCGCAGCCGAACTGGAACCCCAGCAACGGCATCCCCCCGACCGCGCCCTGCTCGATCACCCACGTCACCGCGCCGTCGAGCCCCTCCTCGAGCAGCACCCGCGGCACCAGCGCCGAGATGCCGAAGCCGAGGTTGACCGCCTCCCCCTCTCGCAGCTCCATCGCCGCCCGGCGGGCGATCACCTTGTCGGGTCCCCACTCGGCCAGCTCGAAAACCTCCGCCGGCCGCCGGATCTCGCCGCTGATCGCCGGGTCGTGCGGCGTCTGCGTCGTCTGCCACTGGTCCGGGTCGACCACGATCCAGTCGACCAGCGTGCTCGGCACCCGGACCGCCTGCGCCGGGATCGACCCGGCGGTCGTCACCCGCTTCACCTGCGCGATGACGATGCCGCCGTTGTTGCGGGCGGCCAACGCCTGCTCCAGCGCGCCGAGGTACGCCCCCTCGTGCTCGTAGGAGAGATTGCCCCGCTCGTCGGCGGTCGTCGCCCGGATGATCGCCACGTCGCAGGGGATCGCTGGGTAGTGCAGCCATTCCTCGCCGTCGAACTCGACGACCCGGACGATCTCCTCGGTCGTTGCCTCGTTCATCCGGCCGCCGGCGCGCCGCGGGTCGACGAAGGTGTCGAGACCGACCTTGGTCAGCACCCCGGCCCGCCCGGCCGCGGCGTCGAGCTGCATCTGGAACATCACGCCGCTCGGCAGGTTGTAGGCCTCGACCTCGTTCCGGTCGATCATCTGCCAGATGCGTGGCGCTTCCATCGACGACGGCCCGCTCGGGTAGCTGCCCGCCACGATCCGGCGCAGCAGCCCGGGCCGGGCGATGTGGTCGATGCCGACGATCCCGTACATGTCGCCGGCGGCGATCGGGTGGAAGGTGGTCAGGCCCCGCGGCTCGCCGGTCGCCGCGAACCGCTCGCCGATCGCCCGCAGCATCGCGTCCGGGCAGCCGAGCCCGCTCGACGAACTGACCGTCACCGTCGCCCCGTTCGGGATCAGCGCCGCCGCCTCTGCCAGCCCGACGACCTTCCGGTGCCCCATGCGTCCCTTCCCGTCCGGACCCGAGCCGTGACTACGCCGACGCGACCTCGACCTGCCGCCCGGTCGCCGCCGACTCCCGCACCGCCAGCGCGATCGCCAGCGAGCGCACCCCGTCCTCGCCTGAGGCTGACGGGGCACCCTCCCCCCTGACCGCCGCGTTGAAGTTCCGCACGGCGCGCTCGTAGAGATTCTCCGGCTCGCCCAGCCCGATCGTCTCCTCGGCGTCGTCGCGTCGCAGCACGACGGAGCCGACCGCCTGCTGGGTCATCGCGTTCCGGGCGTAGAGCGACCCCTCGCTGCCGTGCACCTCGAGCCCGGTCAGCGCGTGGCGATGGGTGAACGCGTCGTGCAACTGCACCATCACCCCGTTGTCGAACCGGAGGACGGCCATCACGGCGTCCTCCAGGCCGCCGCTCGCCATCCCTTGGTTGGCGGTCATCGCGGTCGCCGCAACCGCCTCGGCCCGCAGCACGAAGCGGAGCGTGTCGGCGTCGTGGACCGTGATGTCGAGCACCACGCCGCCCCCGTCCGGCCGGTTCACCCGCCAGCCTTGCAGCCGCGGCGGCAGGTAGACCGCGTGGAAGACCCGAGCGGAGAGCGGCTGCCCGATCGCCCCGTCCGCCACCAGCCGCCGCAGCGCGCGGTGGACGACCGAGTTGCGGAGATGGTGGTTGGTGCCGAAGACGACGCCGGCGGCCGCGGCGGCGGCAACCATCTGCCGCGCGTCCTCCAGCCGGAGCGCGAGCGGCTTCTCGCAGAGGACGTGCTTGCCGGCGGCGATCGCCGCCATCGCCTGCGCGTGGTGCTGCTCGTTGGTCGAGCTGACGTAGACGACGTCCACCGCGGGGTCGGCCAGCAGGGCCTCGAAGCTCGCCGCCGCCGGCACGCCCTGCGCCGCGGCGAAGGCGGCGACCCGCAGCGCGTCGCCGCCGGCGACGCCGACCACCCGGCTGTCGGGCTGGGCGCCGACCGCCGGGATCATCCACTCGCGGGCGATGTTGCTCGCCCCGACCACGCCCCAGCCGATCATCCGGCCCGCCTCCCGCCTGCCGCCACTGACCGGCGAGATGATACCGGGGTGTCGGCGCAGACGTGCGACACCCCTGCCGGGCCGCGGGCGGCGCGGTCGCCCCTCGGCTACTGGTAGACGATCACGTCGGGCGAGGGCACCAGCGCGAGGATCTCCTGTGGCGTCAGGAGCGGGTGGTCCTGCTTGTAGAAGAGCTTGATCCCGGCGAACTCGATCGGGCGGTCGCGGACGAGGATGTCGTAGACGCTGGTCTTCAGCTCCGGCTCGCCGTAGCCGTCCGAGTCGATCACGAGCTGCACCCCCGGCACCGGGGCGAGCGCGTCCTCGTTCTGGATCATGTCCTCGCGGAACTGGTGGACCATCAGGATCTTCGGCGGGATGCCGAGATCGGCCGAGAGCTTGGCGAGGTAGTTCTGGGCGTACTGGATGCTCGAGGCGTCGAGCGAGCCGATGTGCTCGCCGGGGGTCTCGCCCGGCGCGATCGCGAACTCCGGGTCGAGGGCGAGGTGGACGTGCGGCTGCTCCAGCAGCGGCCGCACCTTCTCGATCTCGTCCTGGACCGTGCCTCGCCCGATCTGGAGGTCGAGGAAGACGAGCATGTCGTGCTGCGCCGCGTAGTCGACGTACTCCTGCAGCGTCGGCAGGTCGGTGTCGAGGATGTAGGTGCCGTCAGGCCCCGGGTCGCGCTGGGCGACCGTGGCGATCAGCTCGAACGCCGTCTTCACCGGGCGAGACGGGTCGGCCGCCTCGTAGTCGGCGGCGAGCGTCGCCAACTGGCTGGCGATCTCCTCCTTGGGGTACTCGCCGATGATCCCCATGTTCGCGTCGTGCGGGTGGCCATAGTAGGTGATCACCCGGTAGGCCGGCAGCAGCGCCCCGTCGACCGTCGGCGCGGGCGTCGGCGTCTCGACCACCGGCGCCGGGATCGTCGGCTCCGCCGTCGGCTCGTCCGACTGGCCCTGCGCGAACGCCAGCTCGGCCGGCGGCGTCGGCGCGGCCTCGGTGGCGGCGGGGGCCGCCTCCTGCGCCACCGTGGTCGGGGCGGTGATCGTCGTGGACGCCGCCCGGTGCGCCGCCGGCCGGAGCGTCGGCAGGTTGCCTCGAGCCCCCAGCCCCGCCAGCAGGGCGATGGCGAGCGTCAGCATCAGCACGATGCTCGCCCCGATCGCCCGATCGTCCGGCACCCAAGCCGGCAGGGTGGGCATCATCGGCGTCGGCTCCGGCGGCGTCGGGTCTTGGACCCACGCGCTGGAGAAGGGCGCCGGGCCGGAGCGCCGCGCGCGCTTGCTTGGCAGGCGGCTCGCCACGGACAGGCTCAGACCCCGCGCCGGGCCCGCGCCGGGCCGAGTGGCTCCGGTCTGGCGGGGTGGTCGGCCGGCGACGAGTCTCGCGTGGTGGGCATGGGGATCGCCTCCTCGCGCTCCGTTCGAGGATCGGGCCGGGCGGGCAACGGTGTCCGGCCGCGGCGGCGTCGCGACGCTGCGCTCTCCTTAGATTACCCGACGACGCGCACGCTGCCGAACCAGGGCTGTCGCGTGTCGCCCGCCCGCGCTCCGGCCGAGGTGCCGTCCGCGTACGATGCCGCGGGCGTTTCTGACCATGGGAGGACACGTGCCGAACCCCGCCGCGTGGGACGAGCAACGGGCGATCGACGAACTGTGGGACCGCTCGGACTACGAGCGCGGACGCATCACCGACCCGTTCGGCGGCGACGAGGCCGCCGCGCGCGGCCTTCGTCGCACCCGCGCCTTGCTCGCCGCCCTCGGCAACCCGCACGCCGCCTGCCCGGTCGTCCACGTCGCCGGCTCCAAGGGCAAGGGGTCCACCGCGGCAATGGCGGAGGCGATCCTGCGGGCGTCCGGGTGCCGAACCGGCCTCTTCACCTCCCCCCACCTGCACGCCTTCCGGGAGCGGATCGCGCTCGAAGGCGAGCCGGTCCCCGGCGCACACTTCGCCGCCCTCTGCCAGTCCGCGACCCGCGCCGCGCGAGAGGTCGAGCGCGCCGACCCCGGCCTCGGCCGCGTCACCACCTTCGAGTTGGTGACCGCGATGGGCTTCCTCGCCTTCGCCCGCGCCGACTGCGACGTCGCGGTGGTCGAGGTCGGCCTCGGCGGCCGTTGGGACGCCACCAACGTGGTCGACCCCCTCGTCGCCGTGGTGACCAGGATCGACCTCGAGCACACCGCGATCCTGGGCGACACCCTTGCCCTGATCGCCGCCCAGAAGGCCGCGATCATCAAGCCCCACCGGCCGGCGGTCGTCGGGCCGCAGCCGGCCGAGGCGCTTGCCGTCTTCCGCGCGCGGGCCGCGGCCACCGGATCGCCGCTGCTCGTCGGGGGGGTCGACTGGCGCACTGCCGGCACTTGGCGCGACCTGACACTGGCCGGCCCGTGGGGCACGTTCGACCACCTCGCGCTCGCGCTGCCGGGCGCGTACCAAGTCGAGAACGCCGGCACCGCCGTCGCCGCCTGCTGGGTGGCCGCCGAATCGGGCCTGCCGGTGACGTCGGCCGCGATCCGCGAGGGGCTCGCTACCACGTGCTGGCCCGGCCGGTTCGAGCGAGTGACGGCGGAGGGCCGCACGCTGCTGCTCGACGGGGCGCACACCCCGGCCGCCGCCGCCGCGCTGGCCGCCGCCGTCGCCGAGGCGCTCGCCGGCGTCCGCGCCGCCGCCGTCGTCGGCATCTCCCGCGACAAGGACGCCGCCGAGATCCTCGGCGCGTTGGCCCCGGTGCTCGGCCGCGTGGTCGCCACCCGCTCCGCGAACCCGCGGGCCGCCGAC